>NZ_JBVIIE010000002.1:80126-283145 GCF_055569945.1 Streptomyces sp. NPDC031340 | reverse complement strand
TGGCCCGGATCTTTTGCTGCTGGTGCGGGGTGAACTCGTGGGGCAGGCAGCGCAGGGCCGCCGCCCGCCATCCTGGCCGCACGGTGTGGTCTTCGGCTGGCACTGCCAGGGCCCGGATCTTTTGCTGCTGGTGCGGGGTGAACTCGTGGGGCAGGCAGCGCAGGGCCGCCGCCCGCCATCCTGGCCGCACGGTGTGGTCTTCGGCCAGCCGCAGCAGGTGCTCAACGGGACGGTGTTGAGGATTGGCCGCTTGGATGATGAGGAGGGCGGCGCCCAGGCGGGGATATTCGTGATCCACACTCGGCACACTCAGGTGGGGTGTCAGCTGCTCGGGCAGACCAGGGTGGTCGAGGCGGTACAGGAGTGGACCGTGGGAGGCGAGATTGCCGTTGCGCTCCGCGCCGACCCGGTAGAGAAGGGCCTCGACCAGGCGCGCGCGGTCGGTGTCGGGATCGCGGCGGGCGGCCAGGTCGGTGCCGAGCAGGACGTGCGGGTCGTGGGCGAGCAGGTCGTCGAAGACGATGTCGTCCCAGGTGGCGACCCAGCTGGCGAGATCGCGCACTGCGGTGACCGCGTGGCGGGCCGGGCCCTGTCCGGTGATGAGCAGCGCCTGCAGGGTGGCGGGCGGGACGTGGTGGTGGCGCAGGTATTGAGAGGCGAGGAACTCCTGGACGCTGCGCAGGGCGAACTTTCCGCGGTGGTGGTCGATCCAGGACATCAGTCCGGTGTGCATCAGGCCGCGCAGCGCCGTCTCGGTGACCCGTGCGCCAGCTTCGGGGCCGTCGGCCAGATCGCTGACGCGCAGCCCCTCGGCCGGACGGGCGTCCGGGCGGGTGGTGAGCACCGGGTGGACGGTGCACAGGTGAAGGGCCGCAGCGGCCTGCTCGGCGGCAGCGAGCAGCGCCTTGACTTCGCCGTCTTTCGGGGCCCCGCGTTCGTCGTTGGTCTCGTGGCACCAGCGGTCGCAACTGCGCGCGTACGCCTCAGTGGCGGTCGCCGGCAGGTCCTGTCCCTCGACTGCATCCCGGAGCAGTTCCAGGAGGGTCACCGGCAAAGAGACCAGCGGCTGCAGTCCTCGGCGTCGCACCGTAACCGCAAAGGTCCCTGGGTCGAGACCGAAGTGCTGGGCCGCGGTGGCAACGGCATTGTCGTCCAGGCGGGCGAGTTCGCGGAACTGGACGTCGTCGGTGCCCCAGGTCTGTGTGAGCGTCTGCCGCAGCGGTGAGCCCGCCGCGGTGAGCCCGGGGCGGGTGGCGATCCGAAGCCGCAGGCCGTCGCGGGCTGGCGCGGGCAGTGCCTTCCACCACTTCTGCAGGTGCCAGTAGGGCCGGCTGGTCTTGGACAGGGTCTCGTCGTAGCTGTCCAGCAGTACGTACCAGACACTGCCGTCGGACGGCGGCTGTGCCTGCTGTGCCAGTGCGGCCGCCAGGTCCGGCTCTTCCGCCAGGTCCCCGAGGTCAAGTAGGCAGGCCTCCAGCCCCTCATCTTTCAGCGCCTGCGCCTCCGCCTCGAGGACATCGGTCTTGCCGCTGCCCCGCTCGGCCATCAGGACCAGCACCGGCACATCACGCAGATCTTCCAGGAGGCGAGGATCCCCTGCACCATCCGCGCGGGGAAGGTCCTGCTCGTTCACTCCGGGGAGATAGCAGTGCCGTGCCCAGGGGACACGCTTGGGCTCACGGGCGTCCATAGTGCTCATCGTGATGGACGATACGGCAGCGGTCTCAGCACAAAGCCGGAATCAGTGTGCTCAGTTGTCTGCCCTTGTTGTACCGGCCCGTACGCCTGGGTGGCTCGGGAAATGGGCGGTCCGGCCGCTCCGACGCGGAGCCCTGGCGAGTTACTCCCCTCTTCCTGGGATGCGCAGCGAAAACAGCACCGGTCTCGGAAGTGCCGAGCCGGGTAGCCACACGTCCACGATCAGGTTTGCCATTCCATCCTTCCCCGGGGCGAGGCCGACGGCGTGCTGGCCAGGGATGGAGACCATCAGTGTGTGTTCGTGGGTGCGCAGATCGGTGCTGTACACCTCGACGGCGGTTCCGCCCGAGGCCCGGCCGGCGGAGAGCACCGTGTGGGCGCCCCAGGGCAGAAGAGCAGTGATCTCGCTGAGTGGTGCGGCCCGCTTCCAGTCCTGTTCGGGAAAGGCCATCACCTGTTGGATGCCGAGGACTCCAGCGCGGGATCCGCCGACAAGGTAGAGCCGGCTGTCGGACAGCAGCACCATGTTGTCGATCTTGCCTACGAAGTCGATGGCGTGTTCCTGCTGTTCGGTGGGCCGGCGGGCGAGGCGAGTGAGCGTATGACGGCCGCCGTAGCCAGGCGGCCCGGTGGTGGCGAACACCCAGCAGGCACCGGAGGGGGTGGTCAGGAGGCGTGCCAGGTTGGGGAACGGGCCTGCCACAGGTGTGATCCCGGCGCTGCCGGCGGAGGTGACGACGGCCGCACCGCACAGCACTGCCGTGCCTGTCGTGGTCCGAAGCGCTGATTCCCGGCTCCCCGGGAGAGTGAGCGCCCACCGGGTTTCGCCCGTCGCCGGGTCCAATCGAAGGACGCCGTCGCCCGTGGTGAGCAGCAGGGTGTCGCCATGGGCTGTGATACCGGTGAGTGCGGTGCCCGGCGAGGCGGCCAGGACTGCAGCAACGCTGACGCCCGTCGCCTGGTAGGCGACGGCTGGCGCCGCCTCTGGCGGGGACCAGTTGTCTATGCCGGCCGAGGGCGCGGCCAGCAGCAGCTCGTCGAGTGGCGGGTAGGAGCCGCCGCGGCGGTTGGCCCAGGACAGAATTCGGCTCACAAGCTGCGGGACCGTGAGCAGCCCCGTCACCAGGGCCTCGACGTGACGTCTGTCAAGCAGGACGACGCCCGTGAAGAACTTGGCCTTCTCCAGCGCGTATTCGGTATAGCCGCTCATGGAGACGAAGAAGCCGATCGTGCCCGGCAGACGGACGTTCAGGCGCCCGCGAAGCTTCTCCAGCGCGTCGTCATTGACCTTTTCAGCCTGCCACTTGGCTTCGAGGATGAAGTGACGCTGCTCAAAGGAGAAGGCGACATCGATCTCGTCGCGACCGTCCAAACCCCGTTGATCTGCGTGCGCTTCGAGACCGCCTGACCGCAGCAGCGACGCCAGGAAGCTGTTGAAGGCTTTGCCCCGCTTGACCGGCTCGTGACCCATCGCGTCGAGATCCCGGTAGCGCGAGAAAAGCATCTGGGCCTCATCCCGAGCGTCGGATGCGGGCACGGGCTGCCGAAGCTGGTTGAACCGCGGAAACATCACCGAACGTCCTCGTCACTCGTCGCGCCATGAGGGCTGGCCGTCGACCGCACCGCTCGTTGCCCCCTCCGCATTCTGCCCTTCGACGGCGGCTGTGTTGGACGAGACATCTCGAACTCATCGGTCTGCCCCGAGTGGTCGACGCTCGCAGATTTACTCGAGTCTCCTTCTGACGCGGGCCTTGTTCAGGCTGTGGCTTTGCTTTCGGCAGAGTTGTCGCAAGACGGCGCACACCGTAGGCGTCCTCTACGGCTCGACCATCATCTGAACGCCCCTCGTACGTACTCCCCCACCGCGGCGGTGTGCCAGAGTCCTGTCGAACGGGTTTTACTTCGAAGTCCTTCGCTCCTCCCTGACAGTTCGGGTGGTCTTTCATGGAAGTCCCCTGCGTCAAGAACGGTCACCTTCGACGATTCGAAGGAACTCTGCGACCTTCTTGCGAGACCAGCCGAGATCTGCGGACTACTTCCGGCAAGATCTGAACCAACTTTCAAGGCCTCGTTGCCTGTTGATAGCCAGTGAAGAGCTGAGTCTCCACGGCTTTGAGGGGGCGCACGTTCATCCGGTGCGCGCGCTTCCTGTGTGAGATAGGCAACGTGTGGAACGGGAACTGCCACCCGGCATCAGACGTACCGTCAGAAGGCGCCGCAGCTAAGAGGGCCCGTCCGGTCAGTATGTGTAGACCACCTGTCCCTTGCCCGCGCCGCGGTCACGCTCCGTACCCAACCTGCCGTACGAGGCCGAGAGTTCATGGCACCCGGATGGCGGAGCGTGAAGGTAATCTGCCTAGCTATCAGTCACGCCCCCGGGTCCGAGACTCTCGCGCGCCACCCGGGTGTCCACGACGGTCGTGGGCCCATGGAAAGGGCGGTGATTGACCCGATGGCGATGAACGACGTGCCGGAGGGACACTGCCGCTGCTGCAGCAGGCGAGACCAGACGTACCGGCTGGTCCGCTGGCTGGGGCCGATCTACACGATCTACAAGATCATGTCGGATCACTGGCCCTGGTAACGCGAATGGCCCCGGCCTGACGGCCGGGGCCACGCAGCAGTCGGCTGTGTGCTGTATCAGGAGGGCCTCACCCAGAGCTTGCAGGCAGCGGGTGGGGCCTTCCCTGTGTCCGAATGCGGTTACCGGCCCGTACGCAAGCCCACACGGGCAGATGTGATGCAAGGCACATCAAGGCGCGGCAACGCCCCCATCTTGCCTTGACTGGAGCGCAAAGTGCACCTGCGGATTACATCGTGGGCAGGATGCACCCGCTACAGAAACCGGCAAGGATGCAGCTCATTGAGGGTGTCGCACGGCTTACCCGCCGCCATTGTGGCGCATATCACACTCTAAGGGTGACGGGCAGCACGCCTGAGCGGTGGTCAAATTGGGGGTTTTTGCCGCGAGTTCGCTATGCGCAACGCGCAGGAAGCAGCCCCTCCGATCGCGAGGGGGCACTGTACCTGCGGCCACTGACAATGAGCGCCGGCCACCCCCGGGATCGCCCACATGAGCGAATCCGGATACTGAACCTACGCCGTGCCACTGACATCGGCTGCCCCTTCTCGGTGAGAAGGGGCAGCCTGAGCGTCTCGTACGGTGACGGCGTGCCTGAGCCCACCCCGCTGCCGCCGATCAGGACCCAGGGATGCGTAGAAGGACTCGCTCATCACAGATCCTTGCGCCAGGAATGGTCGCGTCGTAGCAGCACGGTTCCAGTAGCCTCCTGGGCCAGCCGATTCCCGGCGACGAGGATGTCAGCTACCGGGCGACGGGCGGTTTTAGGCAACCAGGAAACGCGTCGTTCGGCGACGAGAGGTTCAACTCGCTTCGGGGCCGGTCCTCGGGCGTTGTGTCGGAGAAGGAGCCGGTAGAGGCCGACGGCGGGACGGACCGGCGGGAGTCCCAGTGTTGCGCTGGACACGTTGGCCCGCTGCGGGATTGTCAGTCCGTCATCATCAAGATCGCCGTAGTAGGCGATGTCCGTGACGCCGTCCAGCCTCGCGATTCGGGCGATTGAAGCCTCGAAGGCGTGGCCGCCGCCGAACGCAACCCAGCCAACTCGCCCGCCGTCGCCCGCCAGCAGTGTGCTGACGGTTTCAAAGGTGTCGCTGTTCTCGATCACCAGGACGGTGTCACCCTCACCAACGCGTTCGTAGGCCAGTGGCGGCGGGATCCGCTCGGCGAAGAGTGTGGCCAGGGTGAGGCGGCCGGGCGCGAACAAGGTGGTGGCGGCGAGCGCGTCAAGGCGCTTCTCATCACCGAAGATCTCCAGGGAGCGCTCGCGCATGGGGACGATGGTCCGCCGGTCATCGTCGCCGTCGGTGTCGCGCAGCCATCGATTGATCGTCTTGAGGACATCGATCTGAGTGGTGGTCAACTTGTCGGCGCTCGCCCAGGAAAGCTCGCGACGCCAGACGGCTGGTGTCGACGTGCGCGCGGATTTGGACTCTGGCTTGAGCGGTACCGGCAGACGGAGCCAGCGCGGCAGCGGCGGCTGTGCGTCGTCCCACCCGTCACGGCTTCGCGGCAATTCAACCAGGTGATGGTCAGCGAGCTCATCGAGTAGCGCGGAGAGGACGGGACGGCCTTGTGTGGTGCCGGCCGTCCCGGGGCATGCCTGGTCGAAAGCTGCAAAGATCGTGGCCTGTTCGACACGGCGTTGCGTCATCGAGCTCAGGGTTGCCGCCAGGCAGGCCGCCGATTCCGACAAGGGTTGCCACTCGGCTTCCTCGGCGCCTGGGTCGTCGCTCATCAGTCGTCGTCCATCTCGCTGTAGCTCTCCTGCTGTGTCTCCTCGCCGACGCGGGGCGTGGTTTCGGGGTCGCGTGGTTTCACCAGCAGCCGTGCGGCGGAGACTCGGTGGGTGCCATGGTCCTCGTCCGGCATCGTCTCGTTTGCGAGGCGATCGGTGACGTGCAGGTGCCGTATCCCGGTGCGCTGGTCGGCGTCGTTGCGCAGCCGGATGCATAGGGGGAACGTGGCCAGCACCCGGTCCTCCATGTTCCCGGTGGTGTAGATCAGCTGGACGCCGAGCGCGGCGGCCATGTTCATCTGCAAGCTCAGCAGGTAGTCGGCGCTGGCCTTGCCGATCGGGTTGTCCAGGATCAGCATCCCGCCCAGGCGGCTGGTGCTGCGGGCTCCGGTTCGTGTACTGCTGCGTAGTGCGGCAAGGGTGCAGTACAGCATGATCGCGCCGGTGAGTTCCTGGCCGCCGGAGAACACCTTGCCCATCTCGCTGATTGACGCGTAGTCGGCGCGGCCTGCGGAGTCGGGCTTGAGGATCTCCACCTTGAAGTCACGTGGTACCGCGGCTCCGACACAGCGCAGAAGGAGGTCACGGCCGGGGAGCCTCGGCTGAGCGCGGGCGTTCTCGTCCAGGGTCTCGGCGATCCGTACGGCGAGGACCTGCGGCTCTGGCTTATTGAATCCGATCTTCAGGATCCTGCGTCCGGCCCACACTCCGGCGCCTTCGGGGAGGCGGGAAAGCCGTTCGGCCTTCTCCAGCAGGGACAGCGCCTCGCCGGTGTGGTGCTTGAGCTGGTCGATCAGCAGTTTCCGGTGACGTTCGGAGCTCTCCAGGTCGGTGGTCAGGCTCGCGGTCCGCCCCATCAGCTGGACCGTCCACTGGTCGGCGCGCTGGATCAGCGACGTTTTGTCGATCTCGGTGAGCTGCTTGTAGATCGGCGCCTTGAGCTTGCCGAACCGGTTGTGGTTAGCGGTTTCACGGAATTCGAGAACGGCATCGTCCACGGCCTGGTTTGCTTCGTGCAGCTGGTCGGACGCCGTGCCGTATGTCTCAGTCGCCGTATCGGCAGCCTGCTGCGCTTCGTCGGCGGTTCCCACGAACGGTGCGGAACCGGACGGCAGCTCCAGTTTGCGGACGGCGGAAGCAAGGCCGCGGTGGACGACTGTCATCTCGCGAGCCGCAGCTTCGGCCTGGTGGAGGTTGCGCTCGGCGGTCTGTTGCGTCTCAGAGGCTGACTTGAGCAGGGCCTCGGCGTCCTTCAGCGCGGCGGCTGCCCGTTCGGTGAGCATTGTGCCTTCGGCGGGGTTCGATGGCGTCCAGTCGGCATCCAGGCTGGACCAGGGCATCCCGTTTCGCTGGCCGGCGGCGGCTGCTTCCGCTTGCAGTTGGCCGCTCCGCTCGCTGCGCCTGCTGTGCTCGGCCTCCAGCGTTTTCACGGCGCGGCCGAGTCGCCGTTTTGTGGCCTCGATGGTTTCGGTGCTGCCCGCCTGCGGAGAGGAGGCCAGCGCTTGGGCCCGGACCAGGACGTTGGCCGGTTCGTCGAGTAGTTCGGCGTCAAGATCCGATGCTTCCTTCTGCGCCTGGTCGACGCGCCGGCGCAGGTCCTCGCCGACTTCCACGGCATGGAAGCCCTCCGCCGCTTCCTGATAGGAAATGTCCAACGCAGCCAGGTCGAATTCGCCCTGATCGTGGCTAAGTGACTGATTCCCGTAGATGACTTTTTTGAGCCGGTCGGCGTATGAGGCGGCGTCACGGCGGAGTGACTCGGCTTGCACCGCGTATTCGGTGGCTCGGTTGCGCAGTCGCTCGGCTTCGCCGCGGCACTCCTGGGCTGCCGCGTGATGTCCTTCGGCTTCCGCTTCGAGTGTGCCGATCTCGGCACGGTTCTTGTCGGCTGCGGCGACATCGGCCGCGAGCCGCCCGACGAAGTCGGCGATACGGGTAGCGTCGGCTGCGGCCTCCTCAGCATCTGCAGCAACGATGGCATGCTCGTCGAGGGTGTCCACGGCCTGGGCGTAGGCGTCGCGGGCGGCATCGAGTGCGAGCTTGGCCTCGGCGGCTGCGGTTGACGCTGTTTCCGCGGCGGAGCGCAGCCGGTCGGTGTGACCTTTCGGGTGGTCGTGCAGCCAAGTGTCGAGCCGGTTGCCCAGCTGGAAGGCCGCTGTCCGGCGTTCGGCGAGTTCGTGGAGGGTGTGTCTGCGGTTTTCGATGCGGGCTTCGGCCTGCTTCCGCAGGCCAGCGGCGGCTGTCGGATCGTGCAGAGCGGGTGTCGGCTCCACGACGAACCCGATGCTGGGTTCGTTCGGTGCTGTCTGCAACGACTCGGCGGTGGTGACGAGCACTGCCGCCGCTGGCAGCAGTTGTGCCTCGGTCAGTGCCGTCCGTGCTTTTTCCAAGGCTTCCTGGTCGGCCACCACGATGCCGTCGACCAGCGCGGGATGGGCTTGGATGGCCTCGGCGTGCAGGCGAGGGTTCACCAGCTGTTCCAGTGCCCGCCAGCCCGAGGTCGCGGTGATCTCGTGGTCTGCCAGCAGTCCGAGCAGGTTCTCGACGGCCTGACGCGGTGGCATGAGCGCTTCGTCGTCGACGGTGAGGGCCTCGATCAGTCGCTGATCGGCCCGGTTGTCGGCGGTCAACGCGTCCAGCCGGTCCCCGGCCGATGCCTGCGCCGCGGTGGCCAGGTTACAGAGCGCGGATGCGTTGTCTTCCAACCACAGCGCGGGGTCGCCGCCGGGGACATCATCGTCGCCGTCGAGTTCGGCGAGTTCGCGCAGCAGCGTCTGGGCGGCGAGTGCCCCGGCGGCGATTCCTGTGTCCTCGACCGCCCGTACTGCGGCCTCGGCTGCCTGCCGGGCCTTCACCTCGGGTTCGATCAGCTGTTGCGCGGCCTGGTCGAGCCGGCGGGCTTCCAGCTCGAGTTGCTTGTGGGCGTCGCGTTCCCGCGTCGCCTTGATCTTGCTTTCGTCGGCCTTGTTGCGCAGGCGGGCTTCGGCTCCGGGAACGGATTCGCCTTCCTCAAGGATGCCGTGGTCCCGCGCCTCCTTCACGCGGGAGTCCACGTCCTTGACCTGTTTGGCCAGCAGCTCGGCACGGACGGTATGCGAGGTGGCCTCTCGTTCGTCCTGCCCAGCGCGGCGGTCGGCCTCGGCCGCGTCCGACTTGTCCTTGGCGCTCTTGTGGTCGAGGGCCTCGGCCTGCGTCGCGCACTGCTGACCGGCGCTCTGGAGGGCACCTGCGAACCGAGCCCCGGCCTTATCGCGACGTAGCCGGGCTGCACCTGCGGCCTGTTCAGCGGCATCCAGCAGCTCGCTGGCGACCTGGTACTTTTCGTGCGCGGCGGCAGCTTTCAGCACCTTGGGGACGAGCGCCCAGGCGGCCAGCTCCGTGCGCTCGCCGGCAAGCCGGTTCTCGGTCTCCTTGGCTTCGGCACGCGCTCCGTCGCAGCGAAGGAGGAGGGTTCTGCGCCGCACCTCCTTGAGGAGCAGGTCGGCCTGCTCGCGAAGCTGTTGGCGCCCTGCTGCGTTCGTCTTCGCGGTCAACCGGTCTTCACGGTGCTTGCGCAGCACGTCCTCCGAGCGCTGGACAGACTCCTGCACCGCTGCCGCGAGCTGTGCCAACGCCGTCGCGGCGTTCTGGGCCGCCTTGGCTGCGGCAATCTGCTCGGTGTGCCGTAAGGCAAGGCGCTGGGTGGCTGTCGCCGTTGCTGTGGAGAAGTCGCGGTCCAGCAGCAGTTGTTCGCGCCGCCCGATGTTCCTGGCATAGGCCCCGAAGGCGCTGCCCAGCTCAGTGAAGTTCTCGGCGTCCAGCGCCTTGCTCAGCAGCCACTCCACGAACCGTCGGCCGGTGGTGGTCTTGAACGCCTCGGCCGCGTCCCCCTCGTCGACGTTCATCGCCTGCTGGACCGCGAAGAGATCTGGCTCCAGGCCGAGCCGCCGCAAGTGGTTCTCCCACTCGCCCTGCCGTTTCTCGATCTCCACGTGCAGCGCCTTGTCGGCAGCGTCCAGCCGTTTGAGCGCATCGTGAAAGGAGTTCATCGGCAGCCGCCGCCGGCCCTCGGCAAACGGCAGCGCGGCCAGGGTCGTGACTGCGTTGGGGTTGAGCGAGTAGAACAGCCGCTCGACCCTGTCGTCCGTGGTTGGGGCCAGCACCTGTCCGGTCACCAACGTCTCACCGGTGCGGACATTGACCCATTCCAGGACCACATGTGACGGGGCCGCCGCGGACACCACGTAGGCGCGCAGCGCCTCACGGCCTTTACGGGACTGCCGGTCGGGCAGCACCGTGGACAGCAGCATCCGAATGAATACGGACTTTCCGCCTCCGTTCTCCAAGACGAGCAGTGTCGCCAGCGCCGGACGCCTAAACAGCTGGCCGGCCGAGGGGATCAGAGTGCTGGTTGGGATAGGGGGGCCGCCGTTGGACAGATCCAGCAGGACGTCGTCATAGCGGGCCCCGGTCGGGCCGATGTTGTACAGGCGGACGCGGTTGAGCTCATACATTGTTGGGATCAGGCTCCTGGTCAGCTGGCGGCAGAGACGGGGATGCCACGGTGTCGGCCGTATCAGCGGATTCGGCCTCCGGGCTGCTGAACGAGGGCTTGCCGTCCAAATCCACCGTGACCCCGAGCGCGGCCAGTTCGCCGAGCATCTGCTGTCCGGCCAACTCCCGCACCTGGATCTGGTACCGGGCCGTGGTGGTGTAGGTGCCGCCGTTCTCCCTGCCCGCGCGCCGCAGCATCCCGTGGTCCGCGAGGTACTCGGCGACCCGCTTGATGATCGCGTGCCGGCTCTTGGAGTGGGCTCGGTCGTCCTCAGTGAAGGCCACCGGGTTGCGCCGCTGGTAGTAGCGCCACAGCTGGATGAGGTCCGGGTGGTCGACCGGAACTCCATCGTCCGTGTCGGTTTCGGCGGCCCGGCGCTCCAGCTCCTTGGCAGCCTGCTCGACCATCGCGTCGACGTGACGGACCGTGACGCGGCCGATGTGGGCTTCGTCGTCCAGGTCTTCGGGCCGGTAGTAGGCGAGGGCGGCTATGGCCAGGTGGGCCAGCGCCGCGATCGGCCGGTCGGCGGGCTTGCTGATGTGGTCGGCGACGCTGACCGCGAACTGTGTTTCGGCGGTCGCCCCGAGCACCAGCCCGGCCCGCGGGTCGACCGCGATGACCGTCAGGTCGAAACCACGCGCGGCGGCGTGCAGCAGTTGCGCGAACGCCGGATCGGTACGGCAGCGGCCCACAAGCGCGGCGTACTCGACGTTGCGACGGGGCGTCAACCCCGCCTGGAAGCCGAAAGCAAGCAGCCGGCTCACTGCGGCCATGTCGTTGACGTCGTGCACGCCACGGCCTCCTTCAGGCGTTCTCGGTCGATGGGGCAGCGGCCGCCGGGATGCGGAATACCAGCAGGTCGTCTCCGGCGAACACCTCGTCGTCCAGCTCGCTGTCGTCTGCCAGTGCGGCCAGCATCGTGCCGTGCTCGGGGTCGGGGCGTGGCGCTCCGAACAAGCCCAGCACGTGCAGGGCGAGCAGATGATCGAGGTTGTCCCGAGCAGCCTTCGCGGTATGACGGCGTGCTGCGTGCAAAAGCTCGGACAGGCGGACGCCCTCGGCGTCGGCATGCTCCAGCAGCGAGCCGACGGCCGTGTACTGCTCGTCGCGGAACGCAGAGACGTCTTCGGCGCTGGCGAACTCGGGGTCGATGATCAGACTGTCGTCGTCATCCTGCTCGGCCGGCAGCGTCATCAGGCCAGCGATCAGGTCGGGGAGGTAGACGATCGCGGGGCGGCGAGGCGGCGTCGCCGCTGTAACGAACCCGTCCAGCAGCGGATATGCCTGTCGTATCGGCAGCTCCAAGGCCGGCTCCAGCAGCTGGTGCTCGAGGTCGACGTGGGACCGGCTCGGGGGCGGCACGAAGGTCTGGCGTTCCTGCTCGGCCCGGAACCGGTCGCCGACCTCCTGCAGGTTCGCTTGCAGTGCCGCGTGCCTGCGTAGGCATTCCTCGAGGATCGCGATCAACTCGGCGGCCTGGGCCGGAGTGGCGTCCTCGGTACTGTTCTCCATCATCCGGACCAGGTTGTCCTTGATGGTGCTCTCGGCGCTGATGCGGTCCTCGATGTGTTCCAGCGCTTCGGTCTGCAGGCGCTGCACGTCACGGTCCCAGTCCACCGAGCGGATATCCCGGCGCATCCCCTCCAGCCGTGTGCGGATGTACTCGGCGTACTGCACGGTGCGGCGCAGCGCCATCTCCGCAGCGCGATGGGCGTCCGTCAGCCGTCCACGTCTCACCAGGGCTTCCAGCTTGGCGTCGGCGGCGACCTGTTCGGAAGCGATGTCGATGTCCACCGCGCCGACCAGCACCGCGATCGCCTCGTTGGAGGCACGAAGCCGTGGCCGTCCATCGTGTCCGGCGACTTCGCGCAGCAACTTGAAGGAGAAGCGGTGCGAGGCGTACGTACCGTCTGAGGCGATGCCGTAGACGTGGCTGAAGTCGCGGTCGACTGTCCCGACGTTCAGCAGGCTGTCGAGGACCCAGCGGGCCACGTCGGCGTGTTCGTCGTTGTCACGGTCCGGTATCTGAAGTCCTGCGACGCGCGCCACTGCGCTCACGACGTCCTCGTGACGCGCACCGTCCTCGAAGTCCATCTTCAGCGTGACGGTGTCGATGGCGGTGAGCGCCAGTTCCTCCATCTGGTAGCCGCTCCAGTCTCGCGAGGTAAGTAATGGCTTGCGGCGTTCCAGGTCGAGGACCGGATCGGCGACCGCGAGTGCCTTCACCCGTGTGGCCAGACCCAGGGTGTCGCGGCCGCGGACCCACGCTTCAGACATGCAGTTTCCTTCCCACCCCGTTCAGCGCAGTCGCGATGATCAGGGTGAAGGGTGCCGTTGGGTATCGCCGGGCTGGAGTGCGAACGTATGTAACTATCGGATTGGCCGGACCCATCGAAACCACTATTGGGCCAGTTTCTGCAGGCCGCTGGCTAGATCTGCCTGCACCAGCTCGTCCCGTTGGTCCGGTGTCAGCCAGCGCGCGGAGGATCCAGCAGCGTTCCGCCGCACCCACAGCACGTCATCAACGGCCTCGGCGACGGCGTGCAGATGACTGATCACCATGACGAGGCGGTCGCCGTCGGCCTGGGCGCGCAGCACCTCCAGGGCGGAGTCCAGTGCGGTGGTGTCGAGGGCTGCGAAGCCTTCGTCGAGGAACAGTGAGCCGAGACTCGGCCCGCTGCGGGCGTGCACTTCGGCGAGCGCCAAAGCCAGGGCGAGCGACGCCAGGAACTTCTCCCCGCCGGACAGCCGGTTCGGCTGGTGGACAACTCCGGAGCTGCGGCTGACGATGTCGAAGCTGTCGGCGAAGCCGAATCGCATGTCGGTCATCTGCCCGAGCAGGTCGCTGGCGACGCCGAGCAGCGCACGAGTGCGCAGCGTGGTGAGGTGGCCGAGGAACTTGGCGTCGACCAGTTCGCGGCGCAGCACGTCCAGCGCCTCATAGCGGGCCTCCCCGGCGGCTATCGCAAAGTCCAAGTCAGCGGCTGGCTTGATCAGAACCTGTGCCTCACGCTGCTTCCTGTGCTGGTCCTCGGCCTCTCTGGCTGCTGTCGTAGCCGCGGCGACGAGAGGGTGCAACACCTGCGGTGCCGTCAGGTCGGCCGCGGGGTCGAAGCCGTCGACATCGGCGAGCGCGGCGGCGTGCTCGCCGAGCCCGGTCAGCGCGGCGGCAGCGCGGGCAGCGCCGGCTGCGGACACCTCGGCGAGCTTGTCGCCCAGCCTCGAGGCGGTCTTCGACAGGTCGGCGGTGAACTGGCGGATCTCGGCGATTCCCGGCTCAGCGGGGGCTTGCGGCATCTGATACGGGTCGGCGGCGCCCAGATGCGTGATCGCCTGTGCGACGGCCTGAGCCCACACGTCTAGGGCGCCGCGCAGCTCGTTCAGCGGCCGTTCCACGGCAGTGCGGTTCTCCTGGTCGAGGGCGCGCTGCAGGTCGAGGACCGCGTCCTTGTGCGACCGCTGCGTTTCCCTCTCATCGAACAGCCCCTGGATTTCGGTCAGGCGGGCGGCTACGGCAGCGGCAGCGGCAGCCGCGTCATCTGCGCTCACATCGATCGCTTCGCCCGGCAGCATCGCCTGGATGCGGACAGGCAGCGCGCGGACCTCGGCGGCCATCCGGACCACGGCGCGGGCGTGCCGCTCGGAGGCTGCCGCGGCGTCATCGAGGTCGCGCTGATGCGAACTCCTGCGCCCTGCCAGCGCCTTGCGTTCTGCTTCGATCACGGCGGTGCGGCCATGCACGTCGCTCTGCAGCCGTTCGGCGTGCGCGGCGGCTGCCTGTTCGCATGCGGTGACGGCGTCAGTGATCGGCGCTGTGTACCGCTCGGAGGATTGCTCCAGGTGTGCGGCGCTGGCGGCCGGCACGGCCAGGGCTGCTGCGGCCGCGGTCAGCGTCGCAGCAGCTGATTCGGCGTCGAAGTCTGCCTTGGTTGCGGCGGCCAGGGCCGCGAGGTCCGCGAAGGCGCGCACTGCGTTTGCTGTGGCGTCTTGTGCCTTGTGCTGAGTGCTTTGATGCTCCCTCCCGCGTTCGGACACGGCCTCCTCGGCCGCGGTCACGGCGGCGCGGGCTTCGGCGAGTCGGCCGGCGGCCTTGTCACGTGAGGCCTTCGCCTCGCGCAGCTGCTCTCTCGCGGCGGCCAGCTCGGCCGTACCGGTCTCGGATGCGGGTTCGAAGTCGGCCGGAAGCTTCCGCCGGCACACGAGACAGTCGCCGCCGGGATGGAGTTCGGCGGCGATCGCGGCAGCCTTGTCCCGCAGCTGGAGCGTCTCCAGATGCGTCTCGGCGTTCGTGACGTCTTTCTCGGCTGTGGCTGATTCCGCTTGCAGCGGGCCGACATCCTCGCGAACAACGTCGCGTTTGGCCACTGCGGCGGCTTGATCGCTGGCGGTGTCGGCGACGCGGCGGACGGCCGAGATGGCAGCGGTGATCAGTGTACGGACAGTGGTGGCGCACGTGCGGATCTCTTGGCTCGCCTCCGCGGCGGCACGGGCTGCCTCTGCCAGGGGTTTGGCGTGGTCGGCGCGCTTGGTCAGCTCCGCTTCGGTTGCGACGATGGCGGCGCTTTCGTTGGCGAGTTGTTCGGTGAGTGCGGCAAGCCGGTCGCGTTCGCCACGGTGTTCCTCGGCGCGCTCCGCGAGGGTCTCCAGGACCACGGCGGCTTTGCCGAGGGCGTCCCGTCCTTCTCCGCCTGTGTCGGCTGCCGTGATCGCTGCGGTCAGTTCATCTTCCCGGGTCGCGGCCTGGGCGGCGCGCTGGTCCAGGGTGTCCCGTCGTGAGGCGATGGCGGCGGCGACGGGCTCGAGTTCGTCAAGGACAGTATGGGCGTCGGTCACCGTGCGCGCGGACAGGGTCCGGGCGGCGGTGGCGGCTGCTTCGGCGACGGCACGCGCTGCGGTGGTTTCCTCCTGCAGCGCTGTGATGCGGTCGATGGCGGTGTTCAGGCGTTCGGCACGGGCTGCGGCTGCGTCGGCGGCCTTGCCGGCTTCTGCCGCGGCCTGCTCGGGGTCCTCCGGCATGACGGCGCGTTTGACCCTGGCATCGCCCAGCAGTCCCTTGAGCGTCAGGCAGTGGCGGGCGGCCATCTGCTGGACGGACTCCAGTGATTCGGCGCCGAACAGTTCCCGCAGCCGCTCGCTTCGCTCCCTGGGGGCGGCGGTGAGGAGCTGGTCGAACTTGCCCTGAGGGAGCAGCCCGACACGCAGGAACGTGTCGTAGCTCATCTGCAGCACCGTTCTGATGCGGGCATCGACGGCGCTGGCGTTGTCGATCTCCTCGCCGGTATCCAGGTTTTTGAGGTGGTGCCGGCCTGCGTTCGCGTTGGTGGCGTGCATGGTGCGGTGTACGTGCCAGCGCTGCCCGTCGTGCAGGAAGGTGAGCTCGACGCTCATGGCCTGCGCGCCGTCCGCGATGAGCTGCCGGGGTTCTTTGGCATCCCAGGAACTCTTGCGGAACAAGGCGAAGGTGATGGCGTCCAGCAGGCTGCTCTTGCCGGCGCCCGTGTCGCCGAGGACTGCGACCAGGCTCCTGCCGGTGAACTCGACGGTGACCGGGGTGGGGTAGCTGCGGAATCCGGTGAGGGAAAGCGCCAGCGGTCTCATCGCGCCGCCTCCGATCCGGTGCCGTCGGCCAACAGACCCGAGCGGTCGACGCCGTCAAGGGACAGGCCTGCGATGGCCGCGGCCAGCAGTGTCTCCTCGCAGCACGGTGCGGGATCTTCGGGATCCGGTTCGGCTTGCAGGTGGGCGAAGGCGGCCATGACGCGGTCCAGGGCTGGGCCGGTCGTGCCACGGCCGGGCAGGTAGTCGCACAGCAGGTCCTTGATGTCGGGCAATTCCCCGGCGGAGGCCTCCCGGTCCAGCACGCGGCCGGCTACCCCGGGGCGGCGCTCCTCGATGTCAACGATCGTCGCCTTCGGCAGCATCCTGGCGAGAGTCTCCGGCAGGAACGCACTGGAGGCCTCGACGTTCACCACCGCTTTCACCCAGGCGTCTCCGACGCGGCCGGCGCGCTGCACGATCTCTTCCAGAGTGCCTTCCAGGCGGATCAGGCGGCGGCCGGAGGTCAGGGGTACGAGTTCGATGCGCGGGTTGGCGCCCGGGCCGACCTCGGCGAGTACGACACTCTTGGTGTCGCCGCTCTCGCCGAAGTCCATCTGCAGCGGGCTGCCGGCGTAGTAGGCGGGGAACCCGGCACGGCCGACGGGCTGCGGCTTGTGAATGTGGCCGAGGGCGCCGTAGGCGACGTCGGGCAGGTCCCCGGCTGCGGCCGCGTACTCAGCACTCAAGGAGATACGCCGCTCCGAGTAGGAAGGGGTGGCCCCTTCGATAAACAGGTGGGCGGCGAAGACCAGGACGTCCCGGGCACCGCGGCCGGCGGTCAGGCGGCGGTAGACGTCGGCTTGGACGGTGCGCATCCGCTCGGCGTAGGTCGCGGTGGTCAGGGCGGGGTCGGCGAAGTCGTAGGTGAACCGGTTGGGATGCAGGTACGGCAGCGCGCCGATGCGCAGCGTCAACTCCCCGTCCTTGGTGGGGTATTCGGCGACGAGCAGCCCGTCGGGGCGGGCGTCGGTAGCAAAGCGCACCCGGACCTGGTCTCCTTCGCGGGTGCCCATGTCGTTCAGGACGAACTCCAGGAACGCCAGGACGTAGGGGGTGTCGTGGTTGCCGGCGACGACGACCACGGGCGCGATCGCACCGAGGCGGCGCAGCGCCTGCGCGGCGCGCCGCATGTCGTCCAGGCTCGGCCTGGGGCCGTCGAACAAGTCACCGCTGTGCACGATCAGGTCGGGGGCGAAGTCGGCGGCGATCTCGACGATCTCGTCCAGGACGGCGTCGAACTCGCCGTCGCGTCGGTGGTGGCGGCCGATCTGGCGACCCAGGTGCCAGTCGGAGGTATGGAATACGCGTCCCGTCACGGGGTGCCTCCAGGAGGACGGTCTGCAGGCCGACGCGGGCTGCGCCGCCGCGGGTCGGAGGTTCGGTGGCAACGACTGTACACACAATCTCAGGAAGAAGTCTGGAAAACTCTGGAAGTCTGGTAGCGTCTGGGCCATGAGTGATCCGCTGGACGCCCTGGAGAAGAGCATCGGCACCCTGCGCCGCGCGATCCGCGACGCCTCCGCCGCCGGTGACACCGAGCGTGCCGGCGAGCTGCGGATGCAGCTGCGCCGCGCCGAGCGGGCCTGGGACGCCCTCATCGACGCCGACGAACCGGCGGCCGCGCCGCCCCGCCCCGCCCCGGAAGCAGCCCCTGCCGCCCGGGGGGCGCAGCTCCCGGCGCGCGAACACGTCCACCGCGCCCTGATGCTGCTCGGGACCCCGGCCGCCCCCAAACTGATCGTCGGCGTGCACGAGGCGTTCTTCCCGGGAGAGCTGTCCGCGTCCAAGCTCTCCAGCCTGCGCCGGGACGAGGAGCGTTCCTACCGCTCCAGTCCGGGTGCCCGCCCGTACTACCTGTGCCCGGCACTGGCGCACGACCTGCTGACACCGGTGCGGGCACTGATCACCATCAGCACCTGGACGCTGGAACAGCGCATCATCGGCCCGCTGTCACCGCGCGTGGACTTCCTCACCAGCGCGATCAGCATCGCCGAAGCGGTGCACACCGCAGCCGAGTCCACACCGGACGGGCCCAGCCCGGAGGCCCTGCGCCTGCTGTGGCGCTTCGCCGTCAACATCCCCGACGCCATGCCGAGGAACGCCTCCGGTCACGAGGGCGCGCTGGAACCCCAGCAGGTGATCGGCGCCGCCCAGGCCGAGCTGGACGTGCATACCGGCACCGACCGCGCCACCCGGGCGGCAGCCGCACGGCGAGCCCGTAAGTCCCTCGGGGACGACGGACAGCTGTTCGGCGCGCCCCTGCAGGGCGTCACGCATCTGCGGTCGGCCCGCGCCTGACTCCCGTCTCCCCGCAGCCCTTTCTCCTCCGCAAGGATCTACGAGACCGTGAAAAACCCAGTCGACGACCGCCTCGACGCACTGCGCGGATCCGCGAAGCGCCTGGACTACAACGCCAGGTCGCTGGCGGCCCTGGAGAACAACCCGCGCTGCACGCTGCGGGCCCTGCTGGACGCCTCCGGCTCCGACAAGGCCGCGATCGCCACACACATCGGCCATCCCCCGTCCTTCGGCCAGTCCTCCTTCGCCATCACCCGCGGCAACGCCTTCGAGGCGATGGTGAAAGACAACGGCTGCGCGGAGCTCCTGCGCGTCCTGCGCGAGACCCTGGAGCTGACACTGCCGGAGGTGGGCTACGAGGACCTGAACGACGTCGGCGGCGACGGCCGCTCCAAGCAGCGCCACGAGCGCACCGAAGAGGTCCTGCTGCGGGCCGCCCGGGGCGAGGGCGACGCCACCTTGTTCGACCACCCGATGCTGCGCCTGCTGATCGGCGGGCACAAGGTGTACCTGGAGCCCGACCTGGTCGCCCTCCGCATCGACGGACGCTTCCACGTCGTGGAGATCAAGAGCTTCCCGATCATCGACGACCAGGCAGACTCCACGCAGGTACGGGCGGCGACCACACAGGCATGCGCGTACATCATCGCGCTGCGCGACCTGCTCGGGCGGGCCGGCATCGGCGAGGAGGCCGTCTCCGACACGATCGTGCTGGTCGCGCCGAAGGACTTCACCAACCGGCCGACCGGCGCGTTCGTCGACGCCCGCAAGCAGGTGGCCGCTCTGACCCGTCAGCTGTCCCGCATCGAGCGCATCGGAGACCTGGTGGACCTGCTCCCCGAGGACCTCACCTTCGATCTCGACCCCACCCCTGACAAGAACAAGCAGCCCCGGCGCCCGGCCGAGGAGCTGACCGAGGCACTGGATCAGGTCCTCGTGACGTACCGACCGGACTGCCTGAACCACTGCGAGATGGCGTTCTACTGCCGCTCCCGTGCCCGAGCGGAAGCCTCGCTGGATGTCCTCGGGCCGACAGTGCGCGAGCAGTTCGGCGGCATCGACACCACGACCATGGTCATGGGACTGGCGCGCGGAGAACTGACACCGAGCGAGGACCAGGTGGAGATAGCCGCGGCCCTACGGCACGCCGCACGGCTGCGCGCAGAACTGGAAGACCTCGGGGGTGCGGCATGAGCACGCTGTCGGCGCTGGCACACGTGCAGGCGATGGAGACGATGCAGGCGGTGCCCCGGACCGAGTTCCGGCACCGGCACCTCTCGGGCCGGCCACTGGTGATCGTCCCGCTGGCCATGGCCGGAGAGGCCGGGGCTCCCCTGGCCGCCATGGTCGGCTCCGCCAAGAGGAACGGAACCCTGCTCGTCGTGGCCCAGCCCCGCAACCGCGACCAGCGGTTCGCGTTCGCCGCCGACCTCGGCCGGATCGTGATGAACTACATCGACTCCTTCCGCCAGGACCGCCGCGGGGAAGGCGAGCGTTCCCGGTACACCGACGCGCCTCAGATCCTGGTGCCCAACGCCGGCGGCGTCAAAGCCCTGGCCGACCTGGGCCGCATGTGCCGCTTCCGCGCGACGTCCGGTCCCTACGCGGTGCCGGACGTCGTACCGGAGTTCGGCATGTGGCTGACGTTCCTGGTCGACAGGGCCGAGCAGGCCGGCACCTCCACGCTGCTGCCCGTCACCGCAATGCTCACCGAGCACTGGGCGACCGGCCAGAGCACGCTCGAGGATCAGAACCTCGCCTCCCTGATGGCCTGGATCGCTCCCCCGCCGGGCCTGAGCGTCGAGCAGGCCATGGCCGATGCCGAGAACCCGGACGTGTGCCCGCCGGCGGGCCCGTCAACCTCCCCCGAGTTCGACAACCGCGACCTGGCCCCGGCGATCAGAAGGTTCGACACGGCCCACACCCTCGGCGACCCGCATGCGCTGGCCGCCGCCGAGACCGAACTGCGGGAATTGATCGCGGGACAGATCCAGCCCACCTGGCGCATGGTGTGGCAGGCCATATCACTGCTGCGCTCCGTGCCCGAGGCACCGCGGACCGCCAAGCGCTTCGAAGGCGACTGCAAGGCCTTCACTAAGTACTCCGACTACCGGGACTCCGACGGCCTTCCGCAGCGCAAACGGGACAACGCGATCGGTGCGGCCCGGCGGCTGGGCTGGCTGGAGCACGCGCTGGCCGAATTCGAGTCCGACATGGCGTTCGACGATCGGTTCGTGCTGGCCGATCGGCGCAGCGCCGGGGAGGCGTTCGCCGGGACGGTCGTGGAGGCCGACCCCGGCCGGGTGGTCACCACGGACAAAAACAGACGTGTGCCGCGGCCCCGCGTCACCGTCCGCACCGAAGATCCCGTGCGCCTGGCCGCCGACACCAAGCTGATCAGCCCGTCCCTGCCGGCCGGACACAAAGCCATGATCGTCTCCGTCCTCTCCGACGGCGGCACCACACGGGTCACGGTGGAGATCACCGGCGGCATGGGACGCAGCCGCGTGCCGCAGCAGGGCACCGTCCCGGAACTGGGCGAGCGCATCGCTTACCTACCCGATCCGGGATGGCGCCCAGCGCCGCAGTTCCCGGCCTCCGACGCCACCCCGTGGACACACAGTGCCGCCGACGAGAGCGGCACCGACTCCGTCATACCCGAGGACGCCGCCGCAGAGGAGTGGGGCAATGAGGACTGACACCAGCGCGACGCCCGAACCAGCCGCACCCAACCCTGCAACGGCCGCTGCCGCTGCCACCGAGGCGATCCTCACAGACATGGCCGACGGGCGTCACAGGGCCGTGGTCGTCGACTCCCCGCCCGGCGCTGGCAAGAGCACTCTGGTGGTCCGCGCCGCCCAGGAACTCACCGAAGGCGGCGAGCGCCCGATCGTCGTCGCCCAGACCAACAACCAGGTCGACGACCTGGTCGTACGTCTGGCAAAGGAGCACCCCGGCATCGCCGTCGGACGGCTGAGTGCCACCGGCTACAACCCGCCGCCGGTCCTGAATGCCCTGACGAACACAACCGTCGGCCGCACCCTGGCCGACCTGGCCGGCTGCCGGATCATCGTCGCCACCGCAGCCAAGTGGGCCACCGTCCGCGACGCCACGTTCGGCTGGGCGATCCTGGACGAGGCCTACCAGATGCGTTCGGACATGCTGCTGCAGATCGTCGAACGCTTCGATCAAGGCCTGTTCGTCGGCGACCCGGGCCAGTTGGACCCATTCACGATCGTCGGTACCGAGCGCTGGATCGGGCTGCCGCACGACCCCACGCAGAACGGCGTCAGCGTAATGCTGCAGCACAACCAGAACATCCCCGTACACCGGCTGCCGGTGTCCTGGCGCCTGCCGCTCTCGGCCGCACCCACCATCGCCCAGGCGTTCTACCCGTTCACCCCCTTCACCTCCGGAACCGGCGACGACACGCGTGCCCTGGAGTTCCGCACCGCCGGACTCGCCCGCACCGACCTGGACGAAACCCTCGCGGAGGCCTTCACCACCGGCTGGGCACTGCACGAACTGCCCCGCCGCCACGTCCCGCGAACCGACACCGAGACCCTCCAGACCGCCGCCGACCTCGCCGGTCGGCTGCTGGGCCGCGGAGCGGTCGCCACCTGCGAACGCCACCCGGGCGGGCGGCCCCTGGAACCCGGCGACATCGCCATCGGCGTCGCTCACCGCGACCAGGCCGACTTGGTCCGGACCGCGCTGGCCCGCACAGGCAACCCCAACGCGCCAGGCGTGGCGGTGGACACCGCGAACCGGCTGCAGGGCCGCGAGTTCGAAGTCGTCATCGTCGTGCACCCGCTGTCCGGCCGCCGGGACGCCACAGCCTTCCACCTGGAAGCCGGACGACTGTGTGTCCTCGCCTCCCGCCACCGGCAGGCATGCATCGTCGTCACCCGCGAAGGAATCGCCGACCTCCTGGACAGCCACCCCTCGACCGACCCCGTGCATCTGTCCGTGCCCGCCAAATTCCCCGACGGCTGGGAAGCCAACCAGGTCATGCTGGCCAAACTCGCACTGCATCGCGTCGCCGCGTGACTTCGACACAGGCACCCCGGCCCACAGGTAGGTCGGTCGTCCCACGACGACCACGGTGGCACCCGCAACCGTGAAGGCGCTGGCTCGATGCGCGTTGGTCACCCAGGGGAGCCGTCCGGATGGTCATGAATCCAGGACAGGCCGCCGATGTCGAGCCGGTGGCGGGTACGGGTGACGGCGACGTAGGCGAGGCGGGCCTCGCCGTCATCGATGGGACCGGGCACCGGGCGGCCGTTGTCATCCTGCTGGTCGCTGCCTTGGGGCGGGGTGAAGTCGTCGGCGATTTTCACTCTGGCCCATTCGCGTCCCTTGGCCTTGTGGGCGGTGGAAACGGTGACTTCGGCCTGCTGTTCGGGGACGAGTTGGGCGACCGCAGCCAGGATCGCGTCCGTGCCGTGGGTGTCGACCAGGTCGACGAACGGCTGCAGGTCACGTCCGGCCGGGTCGTGGGCGGCGTAGTCCTGCAGTTCGCCCCAGGAGGGGAACAGGAGCAGTTCGGGGTGGGTGGTGTGGCGGCCGTCCTTCAGGTCACGGGCGGCCTGGGCCAGAGCGCGCAGGCTGTCTCCTCCCCCGGCCAGCCCGACCCGGTGTCCGGCGGCCAGCAGGTCCATCGCCTGGGCCATGGCCCCGACGTTGGTCCTGCACAGCACCGCGTCGGGCCGGGTGAGGGGACCGAGTTCGGTGGGCACCGCATCGGTGCCTGTGAGGCGGAGGGGGGCGCCGGCGATGTGCAGCCAGCGGTTGGCCTCTTCGGCCAGCAGCGGGCCGAAGCGGAAGGACCGCGACAGGGCAAGCTGGGTGCCGTCGAAGCCGGTCATGACGTCCTTGGCGCCCCGCCACTGGTAGATGGCCTGCGCGGAGTCGCCGACCATGACCAGCTGGGCGTGCCCACGCTGAGCGAGGAAGACCTGTTCGACGACGGGGTTGGTGTCCTGGGCCTCGTCCAGCAGGAGGAAGTCGGCGTCGATCCTTGGCTGACTGAGGGCCCAGATCTTCAGGTAGTGGTCGTGGTCGAAGCGGACCGCGCCGTCGTCCGGGTGCTGCAGGTCGGTCCAGGCCTTCTTGGCGAAGGGCACGATGTGGGCGGCGAGTTGGCTGTGCAGGTCGCGGTCTTCCAGGCCGCGCAGGTGCGGCACGTGGTGGCGGGTGATCGCCTCATCGGCGGTGTGGCAGAAGCGGGCCACGGTGCGCAGGGTGGCGTAGGACAGGGCTTTCGGGGAGAGGTCGCGCTCGCCGATGGGGAGGGTTTTGGTGATGCCGAGGGCCTGTCCGGTCTGCCAGGCCGGACGGCGCGGCGCGTTCAGCCGGCCCGTGTAGCGGTGACCGACGGCGGCATAGGCGAGCGCATGGGCGGTCTTGCACCAGACGTTGGCAGGGAAGCGCCTGGTGGCGTCCTGGGCGATGGCCCGGTTGTAGGCGAGGTAGCGGCCGCGGCGCTGGGTGGTGTGGGCGAGCAGGGCCAGGGTGGTGGTCTTGCCGGTGCCCGCGCCGGCCTGCAGAGCCAGGTGCTCGCCGGCATGGAAGGCGTCGGCCGCGGCGGTCTGTTCGTCGGTCGGATTCACTGCGGGGCTCCGGGGATGTGGGTGAGGGCACGTCCGACGGCCGCCAGCAGGTGGGCGGGCGTCGCGTCGGCGAGCAGCTGCTGGATCGCCTGGTCGAGGCGTGCGGCTTCGTCGCGGTCGTGCCGGTCCAGGGCGCGGTGGATGGCGTGCCGGATGAAGAGTTCCGGGGGCTGTGCGGCGCGGTGGGCGGTGTCGCAGATGGCGGCATGCGCAGTGGGCGGGAAGGCAATGTTGAGGACGATTTGCCCGTCGGTGTCCGGGTAGTGCGTGGTGACCACGTCCACTGGTAGCCGTGGCCCAACACGGTGGCGCAGACGGTGCGCGGCCCGGTCGGGGCTCTTGGCGCGCACGAGGATCATCAGGCGGGTGGCGTCATGGTTGGCCGCGAGCGGCAGCACCTGGGCGGCGTGGTGGAGTTCGGCCGGTGTGAGCGGTCGCGTCAGGGTGACTTCGAGGGCATGGTGCGCCACTGTCAGGCCTCCCGTTGGTGGCTGGGCGCGGCGTGTGGGAGGCGGGTGTGGATGTGCGCCGCGTGCAGGAGGGGGTCGAAGACCTGCCAGTCGGCCAGGGCGAGGTCGGCAGCGCCGGGGGCTGCGGCGTGGGCGGGGCAGCGCTGGGTGCGCCAGCGCAGCCGTTCCGCGTACGGCAGGCGGCTGAGGTCGTAGACGGCCATCAGGGTGGCGGGCAGGGTCAACTGGCCGCGCTGCGGGCCGGCGGGCAGCAGGGTCCAGCGACCTGCGGCCGTGTGAGCAGCGAGCACGGGCTGGGGGCAGCGGCGGCGCTGGCGTGTCTGGGCCACACACCGGATCTCCTCCAGCGGCCGGTCGGCGAGATAGCGGCCCAGCAGGAGTTGCACCACGGGCCGGGCGGGACGGCGGGCGTCGGCGGCCTGCTCCTCGCAGGCCGGGTCGGGCGGGGCCGGCGGGGTGAAGGCGCCGGTGTCGACCAGGCGGCGGGAACGGACGGCGAGCTCGCGGCGCACCGCCTCGATGTGCGGGCTCAGCTGAACGATTGCGGGTGGGGTGCGGCCGGGACACAGCACGGTGTGCGGGATGCGGCACCAGGCGCTGCCGTCTGCGTGGGGGTGGGCGATGCCGCAGCTCAGGTGCCAGCGGCAGGACTCGGGGATCTGAGCGGTAGCCAGTTCGTCGGGGTGCAGGGCGATGGTCCGCTGATCGCTGCAAAGGTAGACGTCGATGCGGTTGCCGCACAGGCGGCAGCAGACGTTCTGCCCGCAGCGCAGCAGGCGGCTGGGGCTGGTGGCAGCCACCCGCAGCGGGCGGCGGGCGCGGGTGGTGCGGGGGCTGCCGTCCCAGTGGCGGCCGGTGGAGGCGGTGTTGGGGCACATGGACCGGACCGTGCCAGGCGGCGCGCCGAAGCGGCGGGGACGGCGGAGGCGCGTCCCCCGGGCAGCCCATCCGGGGCGAACCTGCATGCGAGTTGCCGCTTGACCGTTCGGCGCCTGCTCGCCGGTTCGGGTGATTCATGGGCGGGGCTCGGCGGGGTCAGGAGCCCTTCGCCCCGGGCGGGGTGTGGTCGTCGCAGAGGGTGCCCAGCAGGTGCTCGATGGGACGTCGAAGGCGTGGGCGAGAGCGTGCCAGGTGGTGACACTGCCGGTGGTGCGACCGTGCTCCAAGTCGATCAGGGTGCGGCGGGCCAGGCCGCTGCGGTCGGCGAGTTCGTCGAAGGTCCAGCCGCGCTCGCCCCGCAGGCGCGCGAGTTCGACGCGCAGCGCGGTGAGGTCGGGATCGGGCGGCAAGATCGTCACCCCACCATCCGACGGTGCAGGACCCTGCCCTGTCAGTGCAGACCTCTGCACTATTTCCGCTGGTGGACGCCGCGGCCGCCGGCACTGCACGAGTGCAGAGATCTGCACTACGGTGCGGCCGACTCCCGCGCTCGCCTGACCGGGAGGACGCCACACCTCGCCGACGCTGAGCAGATGGGAGGGCACCGAGCCGATGCGGCTTGCCAGCATGCACGCCGCGGTGCAGCGCACCTGGACGGTGGAACTGCGCCCGCAGCCGGGCGGGCCGGCCCTGGCCTGCCCCCGCTGCACCCCGCACCATCCCGTGCAGGCCGCCTCCGCCCGGTCGGCCGCCCTGACCCATCTGGCCCGCCACGCCCGCGCCGACACGCTGCCCGGGCACCTGCGCACCTGCCAGTGCCGGGCCCGGGGCTGCCACTGGCACCCCCGTCACCGCGGCTGCGCCGGCCCCGTCCTGCTTGCCCTGACCCGGGATCTCAGCGGCCGCACGTGGCGGCTCGCAGACGCCTGTGCCGCCTGCGCCGCCGCGATGAGCCACACCGCCATCGTGCCGCCGACACTGCTCAGTCCCGCTCGCATCCGTTCCTCCGCCGACGGGCCGCAGCCAGAACGCAGGGTGCCCGCCTACGGCCCGCCGGAGCAGCAGCGCGTGCGGGAAATGCTCACCTACCTCGCCGTCGCCCTGCCCCGCTTCTCCTCCCCCGCCGCCCGACTGCTGGCCCTGCAGTGCGCCCTGCGCGCCGACGGCCGAGGCCGCGTCCGGCTCCCCAGCGGCCTTCTGCGCAGCATGCGGCTGCACGGCCGTGCAGAACTGTGGAGCGAACTGGAACACGCCGGGTGGCTGCGCTGTTCCGGCCCGCGGCGTCCCCATGTGGAGGCGCGTCTGCTCGATGCGGACATGCACTCCCAGACATCCGGCCGCAGCACCCGCGCCCGCGCGGCGCACTGGGCCCTGAACCCTGTTCCGCTGGTCGCACCGCGCGGGATGTCCCCCACGGTGCAGCTCACCGCTCTTATCCTGGCAGCTCACACCTCTGACGGCTTCGGAAGTGCGGAACTCGACGTGCTTGCCCGGCTGGGCAGTCAGTCCCAGCAGCAGGTGGAGGATCTCCTCGACCAACTGGTCCGCTGCCGTCTCCTTGCCTCCTGGCAACACCTCAGGGAGCACGATGAGATCGCCTGGCACCTCCTCCCCGAACGCGGCGTACCGAGCAGCGCCACACCAGGAAGGTGATCACCTGACAGCCCTTCCCTCCGAAACGGCACGAAAGGCAGCACGTCGGATCCGCGTCCCGCCATCGTCCGGTCCTGCCACGGTGGGACGAAGAGACGTACGGCAAGTGGGCCGCAACTCCGGCGCACGGCTGCAGGGATCAGATCCGGTCATATTGTTTCGAGACAGCGTGAGACGCCATGAGACGCAGAGAGACACCGGCGGACACCCATGAACGCCAATGAACGACAACGACCGCCAACATCCCTGGCCAGGAGTGTCCGAGACGGGGCACCGGGTTGTTTCGAGCCCGAGGAGGAGAGCAACACTTGCCGGTATGCCGAGCTTTCAGCAAAGGAAGGCCGTGGGCGACGCACACGAAAGGCGCGTCGCCGAGGAACTCGCCCTGCGCGGATGGGACGTCAGCCCCTGGGGCCAGGGCGTGCTGACCGAAGCTGTGCGAGTCGCCCTGCGGGGCACCGAGAGTTCACTGCGCTGGACACCCGATCTAGTGGCCGCCAAGGACCGGCAGGTGTTTCTGATCGACTGCAAGAGCCGCATGACCAGCCGCATCACCCATCGCCATGCGGTGGAGCGGGCTGCCGTCATGGCGCACCTCCAGCTCGCCGCATGGACGCAGCTGCCGATCTGCTACGTCTTCGACAACCTCGACATCCTCACTCCCCTGGACGTCCTCATGCTGGGCCGCACAGGTCCGCAACCCGCCGCAGGCTCAGGCTCCCCCTACCACCTGGTGCCCACGAGACGCTCCCTCGCATTCGACGAGGTGTTCGGAACCATGCAGCAGCGGCACACCCCCCAACTCGGCGCCGCCTGACCCGGTCGGCATGCAGCTGCCGACCAGGGCGCCCCGGTCTCCTGCGCCGCGCCCATCACACCCGAGGGGCTCGAGGGCTCTCCGCCACCACTCGGCCGCCGCCGCAGCAGAACAGATGGATCAGGCGGGCCAGCGAAGGCAGTGGGCCGCCTGGTGGGCAGGCAACGGCAAGGGGCGACAGCCCCCAGCAGTTCACAGCCTGGCCTGAGGTCCCTTCACAGCTGGGCCACGCGCCCGTGCCTTGCTCGCCACTCTCACCCACAAGGATTCACGTGGTCCGCGTGGAGACGTTCATGCAGCAGCCGGGCCGGATGCTGCAGCTGGTGTGGGTCGACAGTGCCTACCAGGGTCCGGCGCTGGCGAAGGCGTTCGCCCGCCACGGAGTCCGGATCGAGGTCGTGCGCCGCTCCGACGGACAACGCGAATTTGTCGTACTGGCCCGCAGGTGGGTGGTGGAGCGCACGCTGAGCTGGCTCTCCCGCTCACGCCGCCTCAACCGCGACCACGAACGCCGCCCCGACCACCACGCCCAGATGGTGTGGTGGTCTGCAGTTATCAGGCTGTCCCGGCGCCTGGCCGCAGACGCTCCGCGCTGGCCGGAGAAACGTCCCGGCCGACTGCCCCGGGCGCGGGCATGAACCGTCCGTCCCTCGCCCGCACCAGCCAGCCCCGCTTCTCCAGCACATACGCACGGTGACGGATCTCCTCCACCTCGTTCTTGATCTCCGCTTCCCGGCCCACCGCCCGCGTCAGCTCCACCCCGTTCACCGGCCCCGAAGCAGCCACCACCACGGCGAACACCTCCCGATACAGGCCGCTGAGCACCTCCTCGCCCATGCCAGACCGCCACACCGGAGGCCGCTCGCCATGCCCCACGCCCACACCGCTCGACCCCACGGCGGCAGCCATCACACCACCGGACGGCACGGAAACCGGCGTACTCACCGAGCTCTCCCCGGCCAGCACCGACACGAGCTCCTCACGCCCCACCCGGGCCCGCTCGACCCGCTCCCGCGCGGCATCCACCTCGGCCTGAGCCTGCTCCAGAACCTCCGTCCAGGACTCCAGATCCTGCCTCGCCCACGCCTCACGCTGTTCCATCAACCCCAGCACCGACGGCATCGCACCCTCCTCGATCCACAACAAGCCGCCCGCTGCCTGCCCCTACCCCGTCGCGATCACACCCCGCACACGAAGAAGCCCCTGCTCATCGAACAGGGACTCCCTTTGCCACAACGCACTGAGCGCTTCACTTGGCGGATGAGCGATTGAGTTGGCGAACTGAGCACCCGCGCGTGGGGACGCCTGGCAAGCCGAAGTGCTCAGTCACACGTTGTTGAGCAGGGGTTCCTACTTCCCAAACCCTCTGCGGATCTCCTCGGCGAGGACGCCGTCCTCTTCGCTACCGCGGCCCGTACTCCGGCGGCGTCCGCGACCGCCTCCCAACTCGCCCCGGCCCGCCCGGGTTACGCCGTCAAGCCGGATCAGCGCCCTGGCTACACTCCGACTTCATGACGACGATCTACACGACCCAGGAGTGGAAAGGCCACGGGAGGCAGAACTACTACTGGAACGAGTACAGGCTCGAAGGCGACACCGTCGTCAAGTACAAGTGCCACCGGCAGAAGTTCTTCGACGGCGATGAGAACACCTGGCAGAAGGACGAATCGGTCCAGGATGCCTGGGGACTTGACGACCCGAGCATGCCCGACTGGCTGAGGCGGTATCTCTGATCACGCCCCTATCCCTGGAGCCCTGGAACGCATCACCGCGTGCCTGTATGGCTGCTGACAGACCCCTGAGCCATGAGCGGCGGGGCCGTCAGCGGGCCTGTGGCGCCCGCGCCGGTACGGGCCGGCGGCCGGGGGCGAAAACGCGCGCGGGAACGGGGCCGCCGGCCCGCGGTTGCCGACGCGGGGTGCGCCCCATCGTGCCGATTCGAAGCCCGCTACCCGGGAAGGGCCACCATGGCTGAGGCGCTCACCGGCGCCGGGATCTCGTGGGCCTACCTAAGCCTGAGCGAAGAGGACGGCGTCCTCGCCGAGGAGATCCGCAGAGGGTTTGGGAAGTAGGAACCCCTGCTCAACAACGTGTGACTGAGCACTTCGGCTTGCCAGGCGTCCCCACGCGCGGGTGCTCAGTTCGCCAACTCAATCGCTCATCCGCCAAGTGAAGCGCTCAGTCACAGCCGGCTCACCGCTCACGACCTGAGGGTTCAATCAGTAATCGACGTCGACGTAATCGATGTCGGTGAAGTCCACCAACAGGCCCTGCGCGCGCCGGCCGCGGTCCTTGAAGTAGATGTCCTGGAGTCCTTCGGCCACGATGCTCTGGAGCTGCTCCTCGGTGGCTCCGGCGGCGTGGGCGTCGAAGAGCCGTGCTGCGTAGACGGGGGGAAGGCCCTGAGTGATGGGCCGTAGCCGCGGGTCGTCGGTCGTGCCGGGGGCGGCGGTGAATCCGAAGCGTGCCCGGGTGTCGATGACGATGCCGCCGGTCGTGGCGGCCTGCTTTTTTGCCCTCTCGCGCACGCGGGGCTGCCACCGTTTGCGGACCTCGCCGGCGAGCCGTTCCGCGAGGTCGCGGCGGGGCTGCTTGAGCTGGCCGGTGAGGTAGCGCTCGACGGTGCGCTGGGTGATGCCGAGCAGGTCGGCTGCGGCCTTGGTGCCCTTGGTCTGCTTGACCAGGTATTGCATCTGCTTCTGGGCCGACTTCGGCAGGGGGCGGGTGAAGTGTGCGGCGTCGGCCTTGTCGAGGCTGTCGGCGAGGATGCCCATCGGTGCCTACTCCCCCTCGTCCTGGCCGGAGACGATGCCGGTCTTGATATGCCGGGCGATGTTCACATCCGGGCCGTGCTCCTCGAGCAGGCCCTCGGCCCACAGCACGCTCTGGGTGCCCTCGTGCTTGACCATCCCGGGTGAGACGCCGAGCCGGAAGCCTCCGGGCAGCGGCTTGCCGTCCCGGTACGGGAGGAAGTCGAGCGGGCTGGGCCCGTCGGAGGCGTATACCGCGCAGTCGGAGAGGATCGCGACCGGGTACAGGCCGGCGTGGGTGGCGAGCTGGAGCATCTTGCGGTGCATGTTGACGCGGGCGCTGGCGATGACGGCGGCGCGGATGTCGGGGCGCCAGGTTGGGCGGGCGAGCGCGGGCCAGGGCTCGCCCGGCCGCCAGCCGCCGCTGCGGGCCCGCTCGCGCAGTTTGCCGATACCGCCCTTGACGGTGGCCTTGATGGCGCTGAGCACCGCGGCAAGGACGGGGTCAGTCTGCTGGTGGGCGGCCATCGCGGCCAGGTAATGCTCCTCGGGCATGCCGGGTGTGATGCCGAGGTCGGCCATGGTGGCGACGTAGGCGTCGCGCAGCCGGGTGTACCAGGCGTCCAGGTAGGGGCCGTGCTCGTAGCGCAGGTAGGCCTCAAGAGGGGTGACGCGGTAGCCGAGTTCGACCGCGTAGGCGACCGTCGGGGTGGCATACCAGGCCGGACCGGTGGGGCGTTCGCCGTGCGGGGTGAACGGGCTGGGCAGACGCTCGTCGAGGCGGATGTGGGAGAGGTCAACCAGCCAGGAGCCGGGCAGTTTCGCGTCGAAGAGCGGTCGGTGGACGTGGACGGGGGCGGAAAGGCCGACGGTGAGCCGGTTGGCGGCCGCGGCGAAGGCCATGTTGACGTCGATGCCGACCACGTAGGGCTTCATGCATTCCGCGTCCGTCAACGGCCGGGACCACTGGTAGGCCTCTTCGTCCAGCACCTGGTCGGGGGTGCGCTGATGGAAGCGGGGATACAAGGCGGCGACGGCCGGGTGCCCGTCGGGAGCCTCGGGCGGGGCGCACTCCACCGCCTCGGTCAGCGAGCCGGGCACCGAGCCGGACACCCACTTGCCGGTGGCCGGGTCCTTCACCGCGCGGGTCGGGGGGCGCAGCGCGGTCATCAGTTCCAGGCCGGTGACGGCGGTGGAGCCGCACGGGGTGAGCACGCGGGTGGCGTAGGTGCCCAGCAGGCGGGCGAGTTCGGCGGGCTCCAACTGGTCGGCCGTCCCCCAGGAGCGGGTGTCGAGGGCGCCCCACGGGACGACGGCGAACTGCACGCACTGGCGGCGTGCGCCGTCGGCCGTGCGGTAGACCCGCGCCCACGGGCCGAAGCCCCGTTTTGTCAACTTCCACCGATTCTTGGCGAGTTGCTTGAGCACCTGGTGATCGTCGGGCAGGCGCAGGCCGCGCCGGTCCTCCAGCGCGGTCGGCAGGCCGAGGCGTTGGACGGCGGACTCGGTCAGCACGATCAGCGGGTCGGCGTCCTTGCCCGAGCGGTGCAGGCGGGCAGCACCCAGCTTCGCCTCGCCCAGCGCCCAGTCGACGAGTGCCGGAAGGTCGGTGAGCGGGCAGTCGAGCACCAGGCCGTCCGCGCAGTAGGCCGCGCTGTCGCCGTCCACGACGGCGAGCGGCCCATGGGCGAAGCGCGCGTCCGCTGCAGGCGCGGCCGCTGTCTTCTTGGCCACCGGCGGGCGCGCGCTCACCGCCCGGGCCGGGGCCGCCGGGCTTGCCGCGGACAGGACGGGCGATGTGGGCGCTTGCGGCTGCGCGATGACCGTTGGGCCGGTACGCGGTCCTGGCGCCGAGCCGGAGGGCGGCTGAGGAGTGGGGAAGCGGTCGGCCAGGCCGTCGAGGAGACGGACATAGGCGGCACGCGTGGGCGGGCGCGGTTCGGTGCGGCCCGCCTCCCATCCAGTTACCGTTTCGCGTCGCACGTTCAGCGCCTTCGCGACCTGGTCCTGGCTCAGGCCTGCGGCCTCGCGCAGCCGTTTACGTTCGGCGGGGACCGGCAGGGCATCGTGGGCCGCCGCCTGTTCCAGCAGGGCGTCGACTGATGCGAAGAGTCCGTTCTGCTCGTCGGCCACAAGAGCCACCTCCACCCCCACTCTACCCGAAACACACATTGGATCGCACGTCAAACACACAAGGAGAGCGTTGAGTTGGGGGATCGCGCAAAAATCTGCACGCTCCTGTCCGTCCTGTGCCATCGGGTCTTGGGTGTGTGCCCCCGAACGTTGAACGCCGGGCCATTTCGTGCCAGCGGCGGATGATCGTCCAGATCACGGCGCGTTGCTGCGTCTGCGGCATCCAGCCCACTCCGCGTACTTACGAAGAACGTTGCACTGCCCGCGCAAGAGGCCGGGGCGTATGGAGGCAGTGTCAGAGCCAGACCTTAGGATCCGGCCGTGACGGACTTCCAGATCATCCCTCAGCCGCCCGAGCACCAGGCGGGTGCCAAGAGCTGCGAGGCGTTCCCGCCCGGAGTCTCCCCCTATCCCTCGTGCGAACGGCCGATACGGTCCAATCGGCTGTGCGACGCCCACAACCAGCAGCGCGCGGCCGGCACAGAGCTGCGCCCGATCCGACAGAGGCGGCGGGCCATGCCGGAGTTCTGCACTGGGCCGGGGGCCGAGGGGGCCGACGTGCCGTGCGGCTTGCCCGCCATCGGCGGGGGGTTGTGCAACAGCCACTACCAGCAGGACAGGCGGGGCGGCGAGCTGGTGCCCTTGTTCACGCTGCGGATCAGCCAGGATGAGGCGTATTCGCTGCTGGAGGCTGGCTTGAAGCGGTGTCCCGCCTGCAGGAACGTCAAGCCCCTCGCGGAGTTCGGGCGTTCGTCAGCTCAACTCAGCGGCCGGTCGACGTATTGCATCGTCTGTCAGCCGGACTACGTGCTCATGAAGCGGTTCAAATTCTCGTCGATGGAGGCAGTCCGGGAGTTCAGAGAGTCCCGCGGCCACCGATGCGACATCTGCAAGCGGCAGTGGCAAGAGGGGGGAAACGCCTTCCACATTGACCATGACAGCGCCTGCTGCCCCTCCCGTGGCCCCTCATGTGGGATGTGCGTACGCGGCTACCTGTGCCAGCTGTGCAACACGCAGGGGCTCTCCTGGTATGAGCTTGTCGGCCGCAGCATCACTATCGTGCCGGTGTTCGAAGACTATCTCCGGCGGTATGAGCGCCGCCGGGAAGCTCCTCTGCCGCAACCGTAGCCCGTCCGAGGCGGATGCCTGGAGAGCCTAGGGCCGGATTCCTCCCGGAGGCACAGATAGGTGGGCGGGGCGTTGGGCTGGGCAGTTCCAGGCGGGAGGCCTGGCCGATCTCGGCGCCGGCTAAGACGTCGTTTCAGTTGGTGAGTCGGCGGTAGCTGATGAGGGCTGCGGCTATGCCGACGAAGCCCAGGAAGTGCTCGGCCTTTCGCTCGTAACGGCGGTGCAGCCTGCGGCATCCGGCCAGCCAGGAGACTGTTCTCTCGACGACCCAGCGGTGTCGGCCGAGCCGCGTGGACGACTCGATGCCCTTGCGGGCGATGCGGTGGCGGATGCGGCGCTCGCGAAGCCATTTCCGCAGGTGGTCGTAGTCGTACCCTTTGTCTGCGTGGAGCTTGGCCGGACGTCGGCGGCGCGGGCCGCGGCGGGAGCGGATGGGCGGGATCCCTCGCACGAGCGGTTCCAGGCCGAGGCTGTCGTGCGTGTTGGCGCCGGAGATGCCCAGCGACAGCGGCACGCCGTTTCGGTCGGTGATGAGGTGGATTTTCGATCCCGGCTTGCCACGGTCGGTCGGATTCGGTCCGGTCAGTGGCCCCCTTTTGCCGCCCGGACGCTGACGGAGTCGATCGCGCACCGCGACCAGTCCAACTCGCCCCGAACGCCGAGTTCGTCGAGGATGACCCGGTGCAGTCTGGCCCACACCCGATCCCGGCTCCACTGGGCGAAGCGCCGGTAGACCGTGGGCCAGGCCGGCCCGAACACCGGGGGCAGCTGCCTCCAGGTGCAGCCCGAGGTGGCCACGAAGATGATCGCTGCCAGGCATTCACGGTCACCGGCCCGCCGTCGCCCGCCGCCCTGCGGGCGTATGACCTCCGTCAGAGGGACCACCCGCCGGAACAGCACCCATAACTCGTCCGGCACCAACCGTTCCACCAGATCCGTCATGCACTGCTCAACGAGCCATCACGCCATCAGAAACGACGTCTAAGGAATGGCCGGCAGGACGGTGGTTCGAAGGATGCGCCACCCGTCTTCCCACAGGCTCAGTCCGTACCTGTGGGACTTTCACGTCGCCGCGTGGGCTCGTGTCCAGCGCATGTCGAGCGCTTCGAGAGCGTCGAGTTGTTCGCGGGACAGACGGTAGGGCCGCAGGCGTTTGTCGGAGACCCATTCCCCGAGGCGGAAGGAGCTGCCGCGGTCCCAGACGACGTGATCGTAGGGGACGTTGAGGTGCTGATGGGCGCGCCAGTAGACGTGGGCGTGGCGCAGACCGTGGGCGAAGGCGCGTTCGCTCTGGCTACGAGGCGGGCGCAGCAGCAGGGCGAGTGGGTGGTGGAGCGGCAGGGCTCCGAGGAGGTTGTGCTGAGCGGAGCTGAGGCTGGGCAGGACGTGGAGTTGCTGGTCGAGCCAATGCTCCAGCGGTCGGTCGTCGCTGTCGGGCGCGAGGTCGGGAAATGCCAGTTCGCCGCGGCGGGCGGCTGCGAGAGCGCGTGCATAGATGCGCCGCCAGTGGCCGTGCTTGTCCCAGCCAGCGTCCCACCAAGGGTAGATCTCGGTGAGGGCCCGCTGGTAGCAGTAGGGCAGTTGCCCCCGGCGGGCCTTGTTGCGGCAAGTGTTGATCCAGCGCCCGAAGTCCATACCCCGGAAGCGTTCCCCCGGGACGGGCACGAGGTGGCCGTGCTGGGCGTGGTAGGCGCGGGCGATGTCCAGACGGTACTCGATGCTGGTGCGGGGGTGTTCCCAGCTCATGCCGAGCGCGTCGAGCGCTTCGAAGCGTTCGGGCTTGAGGCTGTGATTCATGCGCAGGGAGCGCTGGTTGCCGAGCCACCAGCCGAGATAGAAGCGGTCGGGGCCGCAGTAGCTGCTGGGGACCTTCAGGTTGCCGTGTTGCTGGCGGTAGCGCCGTGCGCTTTCGAGGCCGAGTTCCCAGATGCAGTTGTGGGGGTCTTCGGCGTACAGGCTGAGCAGGGGGACGAGTTCGTCGGCGCGTTCGGGGCGCGCCACCGGGTGCAGCGGGCCGGTGGGCTTTGGGTGGCGCAGGTAGTGGACGCGGTGGAAGACATGCTCGTCGTAGAGCTTGAGGGCGGACAGGACCTGTTGCAGCAGGTAGAAGCGGGTGCCTTTCGCGGCGTCGGCGAGGTCCTGGCCGGGGGCCTTGTAGACGGGGATGATGATGTGGGCGACTTTGTTCTGGCCGGGCAGCGGGCGCAGGGCCCGGCCGACTGCCTGGACGATCTGGTAGGTGCTGGTCTTGGCGCTGGTGAACAGGACGGAGTCGATGGCGGGGACATCGACTCCTTCGGCGAAGATCATGCAGTTGGTCAGGACGGCCCGCAGCGGCTTTTTGTCGCTGGAGGTCAGGGATGCTTCTTTGAAGGCGCTGACCTGGGCGAGCCTCTCGTAGCGGCTCTGCTCGCAGTTGACGGTGCCGACCTGGAGCGGGCCCTGCATCCGCTTGGGCATCAGGGCCGCCGTCTCGGGGAGGGTCTCGGCGAAGACCTCGGCGGCCTTGATCCGGGGAGAGAAGACCAGGACGCGGCGTAGGTCGTAGTCGTGCATGGCGCGCAGCAGGGCGACCTCGGCGGCCGCCATGCGCAGGCCTTCGGAGTCGGCGGCGAACATCGGGTTGCGGTTGAGGATGGCGCGCAGGTCGGCGTCTTCCACCTCGACGGCGACGATGCGGTAGTCGGCCAGCAGCCCCTGGTCGATGGCGTCGGCCAGGGAGAGTCGGAAGACGACCGGACCGTAGAGGTTCAGGTCGTCCATCGAGGCGACTTCGATGTCGACCGGGAGGTCCTGGCCCGTCTTGGACTCGAAGTTGCGGGGGGTGGCGGTGACGAAGAGCCGGTGGTGGGCGAAGATCTGCTGGCTGTTCAGCAGCAGCGCCCAAGGTTTGGCCAGGTTGCCGGCCGAACGGTGGGCCTCGTCGCAGACGAGCACGTCCCAGGGCGGCATGTGGAACAGCCGGTGGGCGTCGGCGATCTTTCCCAGCGAGTGGTAGGTCGCGAAGACGCTGACCGGGCCGTCAGCCTGGGAGATCTCCGCGGCGAGTGCGGCAGGGGTGGTGACGGCGGTCAGGATGCCGCGCAGGGCCGGGTCCTTGGGCAGATCCGGATCTCCGCTGAGGGCGAGGTAGCGGCCGGGGCGGCCTTCTTTGTGCCACTCGCGCGCCGTCTGCTCGAGTAGTTCCAGCGTGGGCACGACGTTCACGGAGGTACCTGTGGGCGCCATGTGATGCACCACGTTGAGGGCGATGAAGGTCTTGCCGCTGCCGCACGGGGAGTCGACGCGGCAGCGGGGCGCACCGAGAAGGAACTCGGTGACGCAGTTGTCGACCGCCTGCTGCTGGAACGGGCGCAACGGGGTACGCAACCGGAGTAACTCAGCCATAGCCGTGCTCCTTTCGAGTTGAGGCAGCCAGGACCCTCCTCAAGGGTGGAAGGGAGACCTGTCGCCCTGCAGTGCGCAGACGCCCGCACTTCACCCGAACGGATGACGCGGGCTTGCGGCCGTGCGCGGCCGGGACTGGGATACGGAGGTTGCGTTATGCGGCCGGGCCGCGTGCAGCCCGGCCCGCGGCGCATGCGGTCCTGGTGGGAGGTGTGATGGCAGACAGGGCGGGCGTATGGGGACCGCGCCTGCGGCTGCGGGTCCCCGTGCCGCCCCTGGCCGGCGAGTCAACCGGCTCGTTCGTCAATCGCCTGGCGCATGCCCACGAGTTGGAGCTCGGAGATCTTTTGGACCGGGTGGGCACGGGCCGCCAACCGGTCAATCCTCGTCTGCCGGCCCTGGCGGAGCTGTATGTCAACCGGGCGGCACTGGATCATCTGGCGGTGCTGTCCGGCCGGACGCCGCACCGGCTGCAACTGGCCCTGACCAACCTCCAGGACCGTTTTCTGCTGCCGGGAGATGATCCGGCGCGCTGGCAGTGGCCGTTCGAGGTCCGGGAGGGGCATGTGGTGCGCTGCTGCGACCTGTGCGCCCTTGCCCGGGGCGTGAGCGAGGCAGCGTGGCTGGTGTGGCCGGATCCGTGGCGGGTGTGCCTGCGCCACCGGCGGTTCACCGACGACCACCGCGGCCAGGGCCCGCACGTCGTGCGGCTGGCGAGGCTGCCGGAGGTGGCACGTGCGCACGCCGACCGGTTGCGGCTGGAGCGCCGCTTCAGGGCAGCGGGAGCGGAGCTGTTCGCCGACGGCTTCCAAGTGGTGGCGCGCTGGTGGGAACGTACGCCGGACGTGTGGAGCTGGACGCAGCGGGCCTGGCGGTCGGGCCTGGAGGCGCGGGAGCTGCGCACCGGCCCACTGGTGATCTATCCGGAGGCCATCCAACTGGCGCGGGAGATGCTGCGCTACGAGCAGCGCGGCGAGCGCACTCCTGCGGCGCGGGCGGCGTGGGCGGAAGACGTGCAGCAGCTGATGGCCGGCTGGGGGCTGGAGGACGTGGACGGCTGGGGCGAGCTGGCACAGTGGCTGGATCACCATGCTCAGCCCGCTGCAGCCCCGTTCGCCGACCGTACCGACGGTGCCGGTGGTGCCCGTCGGCGCCGTCGGCGGGTGCTGGCCGTGGGGCACAGCCGACTCGCCGAGCCCTCCGGCTCATTGCGTGAGCGCTCCTGCATGCTGTGAGAACTGGCCTTCGTGAAGGGCAAGTTGATCGAAAGTGGGTTCGTCAAGGGAGCTTCACCCGTTCGAGTGATGCCGGTTTCGTTGCGCTGACCGCTGCGGGCGGGAGACGGCCAGGCTGGCGCCACGGCCGGGTTCGGGGCACCGGTTCCGGCCGGGAGGCAGGGAGGCTCTGGGTGCGTGAGGTGAAGGCGTGGCATCTCGACGACGACGGCCGTTTGGTGTGTGTCGCACCCGAGGCGCTGTGGGGGGTGGCGCTGGAGGAGCGCCAGCCGCCCACGGATCCGGTCGCCTACCACGGCCGGCAGGGCAAGCTCACCGACTGGTGGTCGGCGACGACGGGCACGCTGGTGGTGTGCGGGTCCAAGCGGCGCACCTATGTGGCCACCGAGCTGGACTTCGATCCCGCCATCAGCCGGTTCGCCGGGGAGCCGGTCGAACTGCACTGGGAGCAGGGCCGCATCCGGCACCGGTGGCGGCCTGACTTCCTCGCCCTGACCCGCGACCAGCAGCGGCAGGCCGTGGTGCTCGCCCCGCACCGGATGGGCCCGCAGTGGCGCGAACGTCTGGCCGCCCTGCGCGAGGTCGCCGCTCAGGCCGGCTGGAGCGTGTGCGTGCGAGTGGTGCCGCACGGGGTGCGGCGGGAGAATCTGCTGCTGGTGGCGGATTTCCGGCAGCCTGCCGTCTGCGATCAGGCGCATGAGCGAGCCCTGCTGGCCGCGTTTCGCCGGCCGCGCCCTCTGCAGGAGGGTGTACTGGCCAGCGGGGTGCCCGAGTACCTCGGCCGCGACCATGTGCACCGGCTGATCTGGCGCCGCCTTCTGGACATCGACTGGAGCCGGCCACTGCTGCCCTTCTCCCCGGTCTGGGCGGCGAGGGGGCAGCGATGACGGGCACGGTGTCGGGCTGGTTCGAGACCGACCGGGTCTGCCTGGGGGATCTGGTCCGCTGGCGCGGTGGCGTGTGGGAGGTCACCGCCTTCAAAGGGCGGCAGATCACCCTGCGTCCGCAGTCGGGCCTCGAGGCGCCGGTGGACACGCTCTGGCGGGAGGTGGAAAGCGCCCCGGACTTCGCCGTCCTCGACAACGACGGGCAGGACGTGGCCCGCAAACACCTGCCCGCGCTGGGCGAGCTGCTGGAGGCCACTACCCCGGCAGAGCGTGAGAAGGCCCTGTGGTGGCACGAGCACATGAAAGAACTCCACACCGGGCTGCGGCCCGGCTGCACCACGGCACGTCCCGGCTACGACCCGGACACCACCACCTTCAAGCAGCGCTGCCAGACCAAGTCGGCCGAACTCGCCGCAGTCGGCATCGAGTTCAGCTGGCGGGCGTTGGATGACCGGCGCCGGGCCTGGAAGGCGGCCGACGAGAACCCGCTAGTGCTGCTGTACGACGGCCGCAAGACCCGCACCCCCGACCCGGGCGGCCGCACCGACAAGCGGGTCATCGCGCTGATGCACGAGGTCACCGCCCGCCACGCCCGCGAGTCCGGCGGCCGGGTCAACCGCGTGTACGAGGACGTCGAGACCCTCGTCCATCAGCGCTACCGCCGCGAGTTGAAGGATCCCCGGGAAGCGGAGCGGCTGCTGCTGCCCCGCTCGACGTTCTACACCCGGATGCAGGAGCTCGGGCTGACCGAGCAGCTCAAGAAGACCACGCGCCGGCGCTCACGCGAGGCGAGCAAACCGCGGCGCCCGTACACGCCGTCGGTGGCGCTGCGGCCGGGGCAGCTGGTGCAGATCGACACGTCTCCGCTGAAGATCAAGGTGATCGGGGACGACGGCCGCGCCGTCTCGGCCGAGCTGACCGCCGCGATCGATGTCGCCTCCCGTTCCTGCATGGCCCTCATGATCGTTCCCGTGGTGACCGGGGAGGGGCCGCCCGGCAGGCGTATCGGGGGCCGCGCCACCAAGGCGTTCGATCTGGTGCTGCTGCTGGCGCAGTGCTTCGCCCCTCTGCCCATGCGGCCCGGCTGGGACCCGCTGACCGCCGCCCGCAATTCGGCCCTCCCCTACGGCCAGCTGTGTGCGGCCGACGCCCGCTTCGCCGAGGCTGTCGCGGCCCGCCCGGTCATCCACCCGCGGACCATCGTCATCGACCAGGGCAGCCCGTATCTGAGCGATCACTTCAAGAGGGTGTGCAGCTTCCTGGGCATCAGCATCGAATACGCGCGCAAGGACACGCCCACCGACAAGCCGCTGGCCGAGGCTTTCTTTCACGGCTTCGCCGACGCCTTCAGCCAGTTCGTGAAGGGGTGGACGGGCCGCAGCTTCGAGCAGCGCGGTTACGGGGTCGAACGCCAGCGCCTGTTCAGCCTCAACCAGGTACAGGCCGCGGCCGAGGAGTGGGTGGCGCTCGACTACCAGCAGCAGCCGCACGAGGGGCTGCGCAGCCCCCTGTATCCAGGGATGGTGCTGTCCCCGAACCAGATGTACGACCGGCTGGTGGCCAGCTATGGCTACCGGCCCCGCCAGCTGACGGCCGAGGACAACCGGAAACTGCTAGTGCCGGCCTGGGTCACGGTCACCGACAAGGGCGTCCAGATCGACAACCGCACCTACCGCTCCCTCGAGGGGCCGCTGTGGGACCTGGAGGGCCTCGACTCCGGGCTCGCGCACAAGAACGGCCGGTGGGAGGCCCGTTACAACCCCTACTATCCCGACGTCGCCTGGCTCTATGACCACCGGCTGAGCGGCAGGTGGATCCCGGTGGAGTTCCTCTACCGGCACATGCTGGCCGATCTGCCGTGGACGCACTACCACTGGCAGGACGCCGCCGAGGAATGGGCGCTGGGCGGCGGCAGCCGCGAGGACGAGGTGGCCATCACCCTGGCCGTGAAGGAGCGCCGCCGCCGCACCCGCCGCGGGCCGACCGCCCGGCAGGCGGCCGAACCCCGCCTGCCGTTCCGCGGCGTGATCCGCCCCGAGACCGGCGACGCATCCGGCTCCGGCGCGGCGCCGGCCACGCCGCTGGACCCCGACACCGTTCCCGCCGCCCCCTCGCTGCCCGTGCCGGCCCGGGACCTCGACAACGGCCGCTACACCCTGCCCACCTGGGCCCCGGCCAGCTCCGAGGACGACCCGCCGCCGGCAGGCACCGCTGCGCCCGCATGAACCCGCACGTCGCTGCACACGCCGAGGAGAGCTGATGAAGACCACCGCGCCCGCCGCATCCGATGCCCGATCCGAGATCGCCCACCTGGTGCGTACCACACCGCCCCTGCCCGCGTGGATCTTCTCCTGGGAAGGCTGGGACCGGTATGTGCGCACCGAGTTCAATCCGCCTGACCTGCTGGACTGCGCACCGGCGGACGTGGAAGTCGACGTGGACGACCCACGGGTGGACTACCACCGCCATCTGCTGATGATCGAGACCGCGTTCTTGGAGGACTGTCTGCTGCGGGCCCGAGGCACCTTCGGTATCAACGGCAACCGGTACGAGGGCCTGCTGGACATGGTGATCGACGGCCCGGCTGGCACCGGCAAGACGTACCTGCTGCGGCTCATCGGCCGCGAGTTGCAGCGCAGGGTCGAAAAACACTTCAGCGACCGGATCCCGGTCGTGCACATCACCGTTCCGCACGACCCGGAGAACAAACTCAACTGGATATGGGAGATCGCTTCCTTCCTTGCTCTGGCGCCCGAACCCAAGAGCGAGGCGGAAGCCCGTCAGCTGCGCCGCATCCCCGACCTGTCCTTGCCCGTGCACACCGTCATGGAACGGAAGCAGACCCGCCTGCTGCTGGTCGACGACATCCAGCGGGTCTCCCCCAGCCAACTCGGCCCGATCCTGCACTACTTCGACTACCTGCGCACCCGGCTGGGCATCACCACCATCTTCTGCGGCACCGGCGCGACCGACATCGTCCATGCCGCCCGCAAAGGCTGCGACCGCCGCGACGACGCGCTGTGGACCGCCCACCAGCGGCTGCAGCCGGGGGCCACCACCGCCGACCTGAAGGCGGCAGTGGCCAAGGAACAGAAGGTGCGCAGCCTGCTGCCGGTCACCTGGGTGGACCCGCTGCCCTACAGCGACGACCAGGGGCCTTTCCTGGCCGTGCTCAAGGGCTTCGAGAAGAACCTGCGCATGCGCAAGCTGAGCAAGGACGTTCTCACCCGGCACGCCCAGTATCTGCACGACCGGACCGGCGGCTACTTCCTCTACCTGTCCCAGCTCATCTGCGGCGCCGCCGTCGCCGCGATCCTCGATGGCACCGAGGACGTCACCCTCGAGCACCTTCAGGCCATCCGCATCGGCCGGGAAGAGATCCTGCCCAGCCGCTGACCATGCCCGCGAGCACCGGTCGCCACAGGCCGCACCGCCACCGCATCAGCACCGTTTTCACCCGCATCCCTCTCAAGGACAAGCCCCCTATGAGCGTCGACCGGACCGGCATCCAGGACGTGCATGCCCTGTGGCTGCAGACACTGGACTTCCTTCACTACAACGCGCCCCAACTGTGGGCGGACATGCTGCAGCAGGAGGGCGTGACGTTCTTGATGCCGCCCGCCGTGGCGGCGCTGAAGCGGGTGCAGGATCAGGCGGCCGCCCTGGCCAACGCGGAAGGCCGCCGGCTGCGCAAAGCGGACTTGTTCTACATCACCCGGGAAGCCGCCGAGAGCGTCGCCTGGCTGGCGGGTATCCCGTGCATCGCCCAGATCGCCAGCATTGTGCCCTCGCCGTCCGGACTGATGGTGTGGGAAGAGCCGCCGGTGAGCATCGAGAGGGGGGTGGTGCTGCGGGCCGTCTCCTGGGGGCCTTCCTACGATGGTGGCACCTGGTGGTCCTGGTGGACGGATACGGCAGCCGGTGTGCGCGCCGGCATCGCCGAGCCGACCATGCTGATGATCCACGGAGGGCTGGCCTTCCACCAGGAAGTCTACGCCGAGCCCGACTTCTGGCCGGTGCAGGCCGATGACCCCGATCTGCCGGAGCACCCGCAGTTCCGTGCCCTGCTGTTCACATGGATGGCGATCTCCTGCGGACTGCTGGTGTACCGCGACTCCGTGGACCCCAGCCAGGACATCTCGGGGCATCTGCGCCGCATGAGTGTGGAGTCCAGGGTGGTGCACCGTGTGATCCCGGCCAGCAGCGGCGACCGGCCGGGGCTGGCGCAGATCCTGCGCCGCCAGCTTCAGCTGGACGGAACGGTCACCGAGGAGCGGCCCTACCCGGGGCACCTGCCCGCGCAGTTGGCGCCGTGGCACGTCTATGTGCCGGATCTCGGACACCGCCTGATCGTGGAGATCCCTTCCCTTGAGCCCGGGCAGACCGCAGTTCCCACGCTCGGCGCCAGCCGTAGGGTCGGCAACCTCGCGTTCGCGCCGGTCAGGACGGTGCTGCGCCAGGGCTGGCAGTTCCACAACGGCTATGTGCAGTCCCCGCTGCACTACGATCCAGAACTCGGGCTCCTCACCGATCCCGACGATGACGAGTTCTGACCGCATGAGACAACCCACGGCACCCGTGACCGCTGTCTCGGGCAGCTCCCGGGCCGGTCCTTTCCCCACAGACCAGCCCCGGCCTGCCGGAGGCGAGGGGGGTCTTGCCGACGGGCATCACCAGGCACGGCGCTGTTGCGGATCGGCTTCGGGGACGACTGCCTGCAGCGCCTGGTGATGTACGTGGCGTTCCTCCTGGATGCCCGGTTCGCCTCACGTGGGGCCGGGCCCGGCCCCACGGCAGCAGGCACTCCTGTGGCGCGGGCCGTCATCTGCGCTGACCGCTTTGCTTTACGACGCGTTCTGAACGCTGCGCCAGACACTGCCCACTATTATCCGATGATCGCTATTACTCAGAGTGATGTGCCGGGGATGGGGGTGGGCGGTGTACGTGGCCGAGGTGCTGGTGGAGCGGTTCCGTTCGTGCGAGCGGGTACAGATTCCGCTGCGGCCGGAAGTGACGGTGTTGGTCGGCGAGAACAACGCGGGCAAGTCGTCCGTGATCGACGCGCTCCGGCTGCTCACGGACCCCCTGGATGGGCGGCGCGTGCGGTATTTCGAGGAGTCCGATGTCCTCACCACCGCGGCCGCGCAGGGCGGCCCCAGCCTGCAGCTGGACGTGGCCGGCATCGGCCCGCGGGAAAGCGGCGCGTATCTGGAGGCGCTGTTGCCCCAAGGGGCTCCTGACAGCCGTACCGCCCGATGGCAGGTGTCCTGGACGCCGCCGCAAACGGGCGGGCGGCGTGGAAGCACCGTCTGGGCGCAGGGCGCGGGCCTTCCGGTCACGGGGGACCCTCCGGCGCGGGGCGGTGTGCGGCATGTCTATCTGCCGGCGCTGCGCGATGCCGAGCGGGAGCTGGCCTCGGCGGGCGGGGATCGGGTGCGGATGATCCTTCGCGGGCTGCTGGGCGATGACGAGCAGGTCGATGCCTTCGTGGAACGGATCGGCACCGAGCTGAAGAAGGTGGCTGCGGACCCGGACGTGGTCAAGGTCAGCGAGAAGATCAACGAGCCGCTGCGGGATCTGACGGTCGGCGCGCATCCCCAGGCGAGTGAACTGGCCCTGGCCGAACCGACGTTCGCGTCGATCGCCCGGTCGCTGCGCATGCTGCTGGGTGATGTCTCCGCCGAGCCGTTCCCGTTGTCGGCCTCGGGGCTGGGTTACGCCAACACCCTGTTCATCGCCACGGTGATGGCCGAGCTGGACGCGGCGGCGGAGGCGGATCTGACCGTGCTGCTGGTGGAGGAGCCCGAGGCGCACCTGCATCCGCAGCTGCAGACCCTGCTGCTGCGTTACCTGCAGCGGCGGGCGCGCGCCTCGCGCCAGCAGCCGTCGGAGGATCCGGCTGAGCCGGCCGGGCATCTGCAGGTGGTGGTCACCACCCACTCCCCCATCCTGTCGGCCGCGGCGAGCGTTCAGGACCTGGTGGTCATGGCGCGCTGCCCGGGTGAGTTGTCGGACGGCTGGCAGGCGCGGCCTTTGCCCATTCCTCGGCTGCAGTTGAGCCCAGACCGGGTGCGGCATCTGGACCGCTATCTCGATGCCACGAAGAGTGCTCTGCTGTTCGCGTCGCGGGCGATCCTCGTGGAGGGTATTTCCGAGCTTCTGCTGCTGCCGGCTCTGGCCGAGCGGGTCCTCGCCGCAGACGAGGGCGCCGATGTATCGGCAAAGCGGGAGGCGTTCGAGGCGGTGGAACGGTTCTTCGGCACCACCCGGGTGATCGTCGACGGGGTGGGGTTCGAGGTCTATCTGCGGGTGCTTTTGGCGCCCGTTGACGGCATCTGTCTGGGCCGGCGGGTTGCCTTGATCACCGACACGGACGTGGCGCCCGGTCAGCCGGAACCGCCCCGGCTTCAGTCGCTGCGGAAGCTGCCGCGCGGCTGGCATTCTCCTGGCGAGCTGCACCTGGCCGCGGCGCCGAGGACGCTGGAGCCGGCCCTGTGGTCGCAGAACAACATCACCGCCTTGCGGGCGGCGTTCCTGCGCTGCGCGCCGCACTCGCAGGACCGCTGGGAGCAGGTCGTTGAGGCAACGGATCCCGCCCTGGCGTTCGGGGAGCTGTTCGTCCCGAAGACCAGCCGGACCGTCACCGGCACGGACGGAGAAACCCTGAAGGGCACCGAGATCTCCAAGGGCCGGTTCGCGCAGGAACTCGCCGACGTGCTGGCCGACCGGGTGGTGCCGTTCACGGTGCCTGACTACCTGGCGGGTGCCATCCGTTTCATCACCGCCCAGGACACGAGCACGCCTGCAGTGGGCGCGCCATGACGACGCCTGAGCAGACGGATTTGGTGCGGGCCGACGCCGAAAAGCAGCAGCAGGCCGCCATGGCCGTGGCCGCGCCTGCCTACGTGGCTGCCTGCCCGGGTGCGGGCAAGACGCATGTGATCACCAACCGGCATCTGCAGTCGCCCCGGCGACGGCTGCGGAAGGGGCGGGCGCTGATCTCGTTCACGCGGGTGGCGCGGGATCAGATGGCCCGGCGCTGCCGCTCGGCGGGCCGCGCCGATCTGGTGCAGGCACCGCACTTCATCGGCACGCTCGACTCGTTCCTGTGGGAGTTCCTGGTCAAGCCGCGGCGGGCGGCCCAGCCGACGCCCCGTCTGCTGGAATCCTGGGCAAGCATCAAAGCCCCGGTGCAGGGCACGGACCGGGAGATCAACCTGCACCGCTTCCCCATGACGATAGATCCCTCCTACCGCGAAGCGCGCGAGACTGTTGCCTGGGACAAGCTCGACTACGACACCCGCCAGCTCATCAAGGACACCTCCTACAGCCGCGCGCAGTGGGAGAAGAAGATCTTCGAAACCCGCAAGGCGTGGTGTGACGAAGGCTATTTGACCGGGCACGAGGCGCGGGTCTTGGCCCTGTGGAACCTGCGCCACGCCAAGACCGCGGCCGCTCTGCTGCCCCCGCTGCTCTCCCGGTTCGCGGAAGTCGTCGTCGACGAGGCACAGGACTGCTCCGCCGCCGACCTGGCGACCCTTCAGCTGCTGCACGACGCCGGCCTGCCGCTGGTTCTCGTCGGCGACCCGGACCAGGCCATCTACGCCTGGCGCGGCGCCGAACCCCGGGCTCTCCAGTCCTTCGCCGCTCAGCTCTCCCCCGCCCCGCACCGTCTGACCGGCAACTGGCGCAGCTCCCCCGTCATCTGCCGGCTCGCGTCCACCCTACGCACGGGGCAACGCCCGCCGGACACCTCCGTGGTGCGCGACGACGACATCCCCGTCCTCGTGCTGCCCACCCGGTTCGTCGACTCCGGCAGCCGACACCTGCACGCCCCGACCGGTGCCGGCATCGTCGACGCCTTCCGCACGCTGGCCGAGGAGTACGCCGTCCCGGCCAAGGACTGCCTGGTGACCGCCTACAAGTACGCCACCTTGCCGGGCATCACCCGGGAGAAGCCCAACACCAAAGCCATCACCAGCCTGGCCTGGGCCCGCACCGTCACCCACGCCCCGAGCGCCAGCGGCGATGACCTCGCCCGGGCCTGCGCGGTCGCCGTGCGCGTCCTGTTCGGCTACTGGTACCCGGGCGAGACCGGCGGCCCCGACCGCATCATGGCCCGCCACCGTCTCTCGGCCGGACAGGTCAACCGCACGGCGTTCGCCTTCCTGCACAGCCTGCCTGCGCCCCACCGGGAATGGGGGCCGCAGGTCTGGCAGGCCATGAAGGCCTGGCCCGCTCTGCCCGGGGCTGCTCCGCAAGGCAGAAAGGGCCGCCCCGCCGGAAAACCCACCGTGTCCCGCCCCCAGGCGGCCACCGGGATCCGCACCAACATCGTCCACCAGCTCAAGGGCGATGAAGCAGACGGCGTCCTGCTGCTACTGCCCGATGCCGGAAGCGTCCAGCGCTGGGCCACCGCAGACCCGGCCACCGACGAGGTCCTGCGTGTCTGGTACGTCGCCGTCACCCGCGCCCGCCGCCTGGCCGCCGTCGCCCTGCCCGACGAGGAGAGCGACGAGCTGGCCCGGCTGCTGGCCGAGCGGCAGGTACCGTTCCGCGTCGCATGACCCTTCGTGTTGTCTGTCCCGCAACCGGCCGGGGGCAGACAGCACGATCCTCGCGGCAGCCTGCTGCTCGGCGTGCCCGCGCTGTCGGCATTCTGCGGCAGCCCGCAACAACAGCACCGGTTGCGCTGAACTGGCGTCAAGGTTGCAGGAGTTCACCGATCTGGACCGGCAGACTGCCCACGCATGGTTCCCGTTGTGGAAGGAAGCCCGCAGGTGGCAGCAGACCGTGAAGGCTCTGCTGAGTGAGCTGCCCGGATCGGCATGACCGAGAACAGGGCTCCCACACCCGGCGGGAAGGCTGCCCGGCGTCCAGCGGGCCTTGGGCAGCGTCCGTTGGACGCCTGGGCGTCGGGCACCCCTACCGGTTACGGGCAGGCTTGGGTGTGTGTCACGCCGGGCTCAGCAGCACCTCTTCCAGGTCTTGCCAGCTTGGCGGCGGCTCGGCTGCAGAACGCACGACGGTCAGCAGACGTCCGTCGAGGCAGGCGTCGAAGCGGCCTTCGGCCCGTGCGAGGCGCTCTCGGACGCCGGCCTGGGGTGGGGGCTGTTCGGCCAGGACGGCCAGCAGCACCTCGTGCTGGGCAGGTCCCAGCGCGTCGGCGGGTACCCAGGTGCCGCGGACGGGATTGCCGACGAATTCCGCATCGAGTTCGGGGGCGGTGTCGTACAGCCGCTGCACCAGGCGGCCGGTCTGTGAGAGCGGGTCGGCCGTGGGTTGTGTGCGGGCAGCGACGGGCACCGGCATCGCGGTCCGCAGTGCGTCCGTGGCGGACGGCGGGGTGAGCGGCGGTTCAGACTCATCGGTCGGCATCTGCCCGAGGGGGCCCTCTGGTGGTCTGCGCCGTCGCTCGTGCACGGGAAAGCGCCACTGGTGGCCTTCGCTCTGCCGCTTCCAGCGGACGTCGAGTGCACCGTCCCAGCGTTTGTCCTGGGGGAGGAAGATGTCCACGGCGACGCCGGAGCGGCCGATCCAGACCCAGCTCATGAAGTAGGCGTGGTCCTGGTGGGCGGCGGACCAGCGGGCCAGGTCCTGCAGCCGGTTCTTCTGCTCGGCAAGGGGCCGTTTCGGCAGGAGTGTCTTGGTGCGGCGGTGTCGGCCGCGGGCCTCTCCCGCAACCCGGCCGCCGGGCAGGTGGAACAGCAAATCGGGCCGGATCCCGTCGTTCTGATAGTCCGTCAGGCTACCGGGCAGTGCGTCGAAGCTGTGCAGCGGATGCGCCGTGTTGTCCCAGGCGAAGAGCGCTTCACCGGCCGCCGTCAGCATGCCCAGGCCTGAGCTTTCGGCGACGAAGCCGCGGATATGCCGCGAGCTCGCCGTGAACGCGCGGTGATCGACCCGAAGTGGGCCGTCGGCCCCGGCGGTATGGAGGTAGCTGGCAAGGAGACGGACCTCGAGTTGCTTGGTCCGGTAGTCGAGGACGCGGTTGTGGTCGCAGGCGAGCGCGTTGATGTGGATGAGCCGGGCCAGCCCGACCGGCAACTCGCCCTGCCCGACCTCCGTGACGGTCACCACCGCCTCCTGCACCTGGAACTGCCACACCCGGGCTCGTACCGTGTTCACTTGCGCATTCCTCTTCTCGCTTGCGTCGTACCACGCGCCGTTCCCGGACGTGATGTGGTGCGCAACTCCCCCGCACCGTCGGGGCCTTCACATCATGCCGTCGGTCCGGGGCCGTCCGGCGCGTGTCGGCAAGCCGCTGCAGGGCGGACCACGCCGTCACTGACCGGCCCGGACCCCGGCCGGTCCCGCTGAGTCCTGCCGTGACCGGATCACCGGGGGACGGCGGGGGCGGCCGCGCGGTTTCCGGTCTACTGCACGGCCCTTTCAGCAGAGGGCTGTTGGCTGTGACGGAGCCCACCAGGAAGCCGAATCAGCCCCGGAATATTTCGTGTTAATGTTTTGAGGTCTGATCTGAGGTGGTGGGGTGTGATGGCGTCCGGTGACCTGCAGGCGCATCCCGGCATGCTCGCACTCGCGCGCGAGTCGCGGGGCATGACGCAGGTCGACGTGGCCGCGGCCATGACCAAGGCCGCTCCTGCCGGGGCCGCGGTCGTGTCCCAGGGGTATGTCAGCCGCGCGGAGTCGGGACGCCTTGTGGTCGCCGACGATCGTCTTCAGCTGTATGCCGCCGCCCTGGGTTACCCGGTAGACCTGCTGTGCCTGGATCCCCGGGTGAGCGGGGTGGGGGTGGGACTGATCCATCACCGCAAGAGAGCCTCTCTGTCGTCCTCTGCGCTGCGCCGCATCCACGCTCAACTCGCCCTGGTACGGCTGCAGGTGACGGGTCTCGCGCAGGCCGCCGCGGCAGCGGGCGTGCCGCACCGCTTCTCCCGCGTGCTTCTGGATGACTTCACGACGGCCAAGGATGCGGCCCGCCAGGTGCGCCGCGCCTGGGGCCTGCCCAGGGGCCCGGTGGCGGATGTGATCGCCGCGATCGAGGAGGCCGGCGGCCTGGTCGTGATGCGCAGTCTCGGCAGTGAGCTGCTGGATGCGGTCAGTCAGTGGGACGACCTCCAGGTCCCGCTGGTCCTGGTCAACGACCATGCGCCGGGCGATCGTTGCCGCTTCAGTGTCGCGCACGAGCTGGGCCATCTGGTGATGCATCCCGCGCCCGGCACGTCGAGCGAGCAGGAAAAGCAGGCCGACGCGTTCGCCGCGGAGTTCCTGATGCCCGCGGCCGATATCCGGCAGGCGTTCGCCGACGGTGTGGACTTGGCGCGGCTGGCGGAGCTCAAGCGCGTCTGGCGGGTGTCGATGAGCGCGTTGCTGCGGCGCGCGCTCACCCTGAACGCCATCACCGAATGGCAGTACCGCACGGTGATGGTGGAGATGTCGGCGCTCGGCTACCGCACGGCCGAACCGGTCGAGGTGGAGTTGGAGCGGCCCACGCGTGTGCCGGCGCTGGTGGACACCCTGTTGTCCGACCGGGGCCTGGCGATCGACGAGGCGGCCGCGTGCGCCCGCCTGCTGCCCGAGGACTTCAAGGGCCTGTATGTGGCAGGCGACCGCTCGTTATCCCCTGAGCCGTTTCGAAGGTGAGGCCATGATCGACCCGTCTGCTCCGCTGCCGCGTCCGCGCTCCGATCTCACGGAACCTCCTGACGCGCCGCAGGCCCTGTCCGGTGCGCTGGGTGTTCTGCAGGGGCGCATGCTGCTGCAGGTGTCTCCAGCCCGTGTCGGTTATCTGCTCGGACAGCTTGATGCGGGCCGCAGCGGGCTGGTGCTGTGCGGGACGAACGCGCTGCGGAAGGCGAAGAGGCTGCGCGAGCAGGAGCAGTTCAGCGGGCCGCTGCTGGTCGATCCGGCCGTGTACGAGGTGCGGGCGGCCAGCGAGGAGGAGCCGTTCCCGCCCGCGTCGGAGGACACCTTCGCCTTCGACGATCCGCTTGAGGTGTCGCTGGCGGAGCAGCGGGCGGTCGGTGTTACCGCCCCGGTGACCCCGACCGGCTACATTCGCGCCGAGGACTCCGATGCCCTCAAGGCGGCGGTGCGGCGGGTGGCCGACCTGGACGATGCGCAGGTGGTCTTCGCGGCGCCGGTCGACGTGGGCTGGCTGCGGGAAGAGGACGCGGTGCGGCAGCTGATCGCCTGTTTGCGGCTGGTGAAGGGGCCCAAGGCGATCATGCTGGGCGGGCAGATGGACCCTCTCGCGCGTCATGCACGGGCCGTCGACCACCTGCGGCGGGTGATCGAGGAAGTGCCGGGAGCGGCGTTGCTGCGCACCGATCTGGCGGCCTTCGGCGCGCTGGCTGCGGGGGCGACGTTCACGGCGTTCGGTGCCGGCAGTCGGCTGCGGCACATCGTGGCCCCTGGCGAGAAGGCCAAGACCAGCAAGGGCTTTTCGACGTCGCCGCACGTGCTGTTCGCCGAGCTGATGGATTTCTTCCTCGGCAAGACCCTGGCCGACCGCTTCGCCGGTGCGGAGGCTCCCGTCTGCGGCTGCGCGGCGTGTGAGGGGGTGTGGGCACTGGATGATTTCGCCAGCAATGCTGGCGAACGGCCGGCACGGGCCGCCGCGCACAATGTGGCCGTGCTGATGGAGTGGCTGCGCACGCTGACTGCGATCACTCCCGGGCTGGCGCGCCAGCAGTGGTGGCACGAGCGCTGCCGCGCGGCGGTGGAGCGGTATCCGCTGGTGAACGCGCAACTGCGGCAGCCGGACGCCTTCAAGGTGCCCCAGCAGCTCAAGCGGTGGGCGCTGGCCGCCCCGGTCTCGGTGACGGACGGAGCGACCGGGCAGGCGGAGGCCGACCATCAGCGCAGGAGCTGATACAGCTCCTCGACGAAGCACCAGGCGGCGGCGGTGTGCCGCTGCGGCCGGTACTCCTGCGGCGCGAGCAGCATCTCCACACCGTGCTCGGCGGCGAGGAACACGCCGATGCCGTAGAAGTCGGCCTCGGCCAGCAGCTCTTCCAGGTGTGCGGGGCGGCGGGTGAGCAGCACGGCGCGGCGGCAGAACGGCGCGAACCGGCCCGCGTCCCGCAGTCCCTGGCGCCATCCGGCGGCGCGCACCACGGCCAGGTCCACGCGCACCGGCCGGACCGCGCGCCGGGTCACCGTCGTGCGGTCACGGTCCGCGGCGCCCGCTGGCAGGGCGCGTACGGCCCGCCGCCGGCCGGCCTCGAGGGAAGCGAGGGGGACGGGGATGCCCACCGGCAGCGTCAGGAGGGTTTCCAGCGCCGCCATCCGATCCAGCCGTCCTGCGGCGGCGTCCTGGCGCCGGGCGTGCTCGGCGGCGTCCAGCCGGTGGAAGAACAGGGCCTCAATGCCCTGCAGGGAGGCGGCCTTGGTCTGGGTGCCCGCCTCCAGCAGGGCGGCCGAAGCCGTCCGCACGGAACGGCTGATCACGGAGTTCGCCAAGGTCACCATGGCCTCCACCCTGCCTCACCGGGCTCCGGCCGCACGCGGCGGCCCCACCGACTATCCAACCCGCATGGGTACGGACTGTTCTGCCAAACAGCTCAACAGGCCTTTAAGGCACTGCCAGAGCGTCTCGTTGTCGCTGCGCCGGTACCAGCGGCGCCGCTCCCCCGGCGTCCGCGGTAGCCGCTCGGCCAGCCCGGCCTCCACCAGGGCCCGGATCGGCGCCTGGTAGACACTCGCCGGTGCGTTGCGGGCGGCGGCAAGGTCTCCCAGGCACACGCCCCGCTCGCCCGCTGCCGCGAGCGCCCACATCAGCTCTGCCCGGTAGCGGTTGCCGAAGACCCGCACGGACGCCTCACGCAGCCGCTCCACGTCCTGTTGAGACATGATTCATGATTCGCGAATCATTGCTCAAATGTCAACACTGCAGCGGGGGTTCCGTTCGCGCGGGGGCCGACCCACCGTTGTGGGGGTGGTCGCTGCTCTGTGGCCCTTCTGGATCGGTGCCTGGAAGGAGTTCAGGCGTCCTCGCGCATTGTGCCGCCTGGAGGTTGGAGGTGCACGGTGACAGCGGCCGTTCCCGTGGGACTGCCGACGATGACCGCGGGAGCGGTAGTGCGGTTGGCGGAGCTGGCGGGGAGTACGACGAATGAGGTGACGGGTGCGCCGGTGACCAGGCGGAGAACCTCCTGTCCCGTGTGGTGGTCCCACACGCGGATGCTGGCGTCGTCCGAGCAGGCGCTGACGAGCAGGTCACGTTCGGCGTCAGAATGGGCAGGGCAGCAAGGGCGGTGACGGGGCCTTGGTGCCCAGTCAGCGGCACATGGTTTTCTGAGCGCGGGGCGAATGGGTCCCACAGCCGGATCACTCATGGCACGCAGCCAGGTCGGGCGATGCACGGGTCCGGACATCGCCCAACTCAGACAGCCCCCGGGGCCCCTGAGCGGTAGCCTGTCGCTGTTGAGCGGGACGGACGAGGACATGCGGGATGGCTCAGAGCGGGCACGCCAGTGGAATGATCTGCGTCCGGCCAGTTCGGGTCGGAATGGTTCTCCAGCCTGACGCCGAGGCCGTCTCCAGCGCGGTGCAGGCCTGCACCTGTGTCTGGGGCGGGGCGTACTTTCCGTGGCTGGCGCCCGACGCCCCGGACACTCTTCACACTGCCGAGGCTCTTGCGGTCGACGTTTTCTACCCAGTGGCGGGCGATTCCGCAGCGTGTGAGGTCGCGGGTCAAGAGGGCTACCGGTGGAAGCCTGATCACGGCACTCCCTTCGGCAGTCACGAACCGCTGGCGGCTCCGGGAGTGTTGGGCGTGGAGTGGCTGCTGGATGACCCCGCACCCCAGCACGCGTTCGTGCTGCCCGAGTGGGACACGGCAGATCCTCTGGGCCCGTTGTTCGAGGTGTGGTTCGGCCATTACGGCGACTATCCTGCCGCGGCCGAACTGCGGTCCCGCTTCGCTCGCGTTGCCGAGAGCCGCAGGATCGGGGTCGATGCCCCCGTTCCTGCCTTCGAGGGTCTGGTCACCCCGATCGGCCTGACCTGCCTCGATGTGGAGTACGACTCGGACGACTCCACGAGCGTGATCGTCCTGGTGGATGCAGCGGATCCCGCTGATCTCATGCTCTTGTGGACCGCCCGGGCTGCCGGTCACCACGTTCTGCCCTGGCCGGCAACGCATGCCGACCGGGTTCGCGCCGTGGCTGAGCAATGGCTCCGCGCCGCCCTACGCGAGGACGCACTCGGCCGTTCGGTGCGGGGCGACGGTCTCGACCTGGGACCGACGATCAGCGTGATCACCCGGCATCTTCCCATTCCTGAGGATCTCGTCGTCCTGCTGGATGACTTGGGCATCACCGCGCTGCCCGGCAGCTCGGTGAAGCACGCTCTGCCCCGGCGTGGGCGTCATCCGTTCCTGACTGCCTCGGTCAAGGAATTCTCGGTGCCCCTTGCGCCGCAACAGAGGACTCTGGCCGTACCGATGCCGCCGGTGGGGCCGGCCCGCTGGCGGCCGGACCGTCACTACGCCGGAATCGTGGCGGCCCACGTCACCTTCACCGATGTGCGTGACGGTCATCCCGGTTGGACGCCCCTGGTGCCCAACCTGCGTTCGCTGAGCAATCTGCTCGATACACAGCCCGCGAATCATCCGGAACCATTTCACCGGCCCGCCCGCGGCGGCAGGGTCTGCGGTGTCCTGGCCGACAGCGGCACCGACGAGGTGCGCCTGTGCCTGCTGGACAACGCCGACATCCTCAACGGCCTCTTCCGCGGTTCCGGCTGGCAGCCGCGCCAGGAGGTCAACGGGCGCAAGGTGACAGGGCTGATCCGCCGCCTGGGAGGCATCAGCAGCGCGGCCGGATGCGAGCCCGCCGTATGGCAGGTGCTCCACACGGCGTCCAAGAGTGCCGACGGCCTGGTCCACGACCGGCTCGTAGGACTCGCCAACAAGCACCGGGAGCACTGGCCGGGGCCCGTGAGCACGCCGGACGGTCGCGCGAGCTACGCCACGAAGGTGGTCCTGGCCCTGCAGCAGCGTGGCCTTCTGGAGCCGGTCGCCCCGCTTCACTGCCCTGAGTGCAGGGGGTTCACCACAGTGCCCGCGCCTCGGCTGGAAGCGGAAATGGCCTGCTCGCACTGCGGGCGCCAGTTTCCGCTCGGCTATCTCCTGGGCTCATCACCGCGGCGCTTTGACTGGCATTTCCGACTCGCGGATGGCATCACGCGGAACCTGATGGCCGAGACCCGGCCGGTGATGGCGGCCGCGACTGTTCTTGCCTGTTACCACCAGCAGCTCTTTCCTGCCGGTTTGCTGCCCGCTGCCGGCGGGACGACGATGACGTGCCAGCTCGGCGTCAGCTTCGAGTTCCCGGGTGGGCCGCGTGAGGTGGACCTCGTGGTGGTGCTGGACGACGGGCCACAGCCGGTGGCGGTGGTCGGCGAGGTCAAGGGTGGGCTGAGTGCCCGGCCGGGCGATCTCATCAACCAGGACGACCTCGCCGTGCTGACCGCCATTCAGACCCGCCTTCGGGAGCAGGGGGTGGAGTGCTACCTCCTGGCCGCCGTGCTCCGCGATCACCTTGAGCCCAGCGAGCGGGACGCTCTGCAGAGACTGTGCGCGCATCCCCCGATCACACTCAATGATCATCAAGGGTTCGTTCATCCCGTCCTGCCGATCGTGCTGACCGGGGCGGACCTCACCCAGCCGCAGTTCTCCGACGGGCACCTCCACTGGTGGTCTCGGCACGGCCTGCCCGGACTGGCCCAAGAGAGCTGCCGTCGCAACCTGTAGCCCGTACCGGCTCACGCACGCCGCGGCGATGGCCCGGGGTCTGAGGGCGTGGTTTCTCACCCTCCCCTCGCCGCGCTGCGGTCGACGGGCTTCCTGGTGTGCGCATCGCAGGAATGCGCTGGCCGCTGTATGTCAGCGCTGGGAAGAGCGCAGGTACATCGGCAGGACGGTGCGCATGAGTTGTTCGCCGCGGGTGGTGATGGCGTCGAAGTGGGTGCGGTTCATGGCACGGAAGTTGGTGGGGTAGGTGGCGACCGCGCTGCGCGGGACGAGGTCGGCGGGCGGTGCGGGCAGGCGGTGGTCCTTCATGCCGAGGTAGGCCAGGGCGAAGCCGTCGATGCGCCCGCTGGCGGCCCATTCATGCAGGCGGGAGCGGGCGGAGTCCTGGGCCTTGCGATGGACGGTGACGAAGGAGCGGCTGAGGCGGCCGGTCATGAAGTGCGGTGTCTGCAGGGGGAGTTCGCCCACGCCGGCATCGCAGGCGATGATGAAGGGCACGTCGTAGACGTGCTGGGTGTGGTGCGGTGAGCGCCCGGGTTCCAGGACGGACAGGCCGAGGTTGTCGTAGACGCCGCCGTCGGTGAGCAGCACAGTGTGCTGTTCGTGGTGTCCGCCGGGGTGTTGGAAGGTGAAGGTGCGCTCCAGAGCCGGCAGGAAGGCGGGATAGGCGGCGGAGGCGGCCACGGCGGTGGCGACGTGGACGGGCTCGGTGATGGTGCCGTAGCGGGAGCAGCCGCTGCGGGCGCTGCCGAAGCGGACTGCGTTGGTGGTGGCCAGGTCGGTGGCGGTGAGGACGACGTCCAGGCCGGGGTGGGTGACGTCGGCCATGGTGGCGGTGGCGAAGGCCTTGCGGGCCAGGACGGCGGCGAGCGCGTCGGTGCGGTTGGCGGGACGGGCGACACTGACGTCAGTAGCGCGGGTGAACAGTTGGCGGGTGCCGGCACGGGCGGCGGCGGTGAGGTTGCGGATGACGGCAGAGGGCGTAAACGCCTGTCGTGCGATGTCGAGTTGCAGGCCGGAGCGCAGCAAGTCGGTGGTGCGGGCGTCGAAGTCGGCGAAGTCGGGCGGTCCGTAGGCCCACAGGGCGGCGAGCAGGGATCCGCCGGAGATGCCGGAGACGACGCGGATGCGGTCGAGGAGATCGCGGTCGTGCAGGGCGCGCAGGCAGCCGAGGTGGAAGGCGGCCGCGCGGGAGCCTCCGCCGGACAGGGCGAGGCCGAGGGTGCGGGTCATGGGCGGGGGTCGTCCGATCGGCGTGGGGCGGGCACGGTGCTGTCGGCGGTGGTGGGGCGGGTGGCGTAGCCGCCGGGCCACCAGAGGGCCGAGCGGGGGCGGCCGGGTGGCAGCGTCTCTGCTGGTGGGGTGGTGGCCGCGGTGGTGCGGGTGGCGAGGCGGGCGTAGAGGTCTGGTCCGTCGCCGGTGGCGAGCCATTTGTCCCAGACGGGTTGCGGTCCGCCGGCGATGAGGACGAGGGCGCGGGCGGGGGCGTCGTCCACGGGCAGGGTCAGCAGCTCCATGGCGGTGCGGTCGGTGGCGCTGGGCTGTGCCGGGGTGTGGGGGTGGGTGTGCCACAGGCCGAGGAAGCGGCTGGTGTTGCCGGTCGCGGTGCGGCGGGCGGCGAGGTGGCGGGTGACGCCGTCCAGGCCGTGCTGGAAGTAAGCCTCGCTCAGCAGGGAGTCCGGGGGCGGGCCGGTGGCCTCGTCGACGTAGATGATGCCGGTGGAGTCGTCGATGGCGCCCAGCAGCATGCCGCCGGTTTCGACGCGCGGGCCGCGGACGCGGGCGCCGCGGCGGGCTTCGGCCCGCATCTCGGCGAAGGCGGCGGGGGCGATGCGGACGTCGTAGCCGGTGGCGTCGTCGGTGACGATCGTGTCGTTGCGCCAGGTCAGCCAGCGAGGCCCGGCGGGCTGGGGGTCGGTGGGGCCGCCCGGGGTGCGGACGGTGAGCGCGGCCATGGTGTGCCGGTCGTCGGGGGCGCTGACGGCGTGGAGGATGCCGGTCATGAGCTGTCCGGCCAGGGCGGTGACGTCGGCGGCGGAGCCGGTGAAGGTGGCGTCCGAGCAGCCGGGTTCGGGCTGGAAGAGCTCGGTGCGGGGCTCGGTGGGGAAGAAGTCCTCGACCATGTCGGCCAGGGCCCGGGTGGGATCCTGGCGGGCGGCCAGGGCGGTGCGGCGCAGCACGTCGGTGCCTGCGCCGGTGGCCAAGCGGGGTGAGAGCGCGGCGATACCGCGGGTGGCCTGGTAGCCGATCATCACGGTGGCCAGGTGCGGCCAGGCGGTCGGGTCGGCGCGGCGGGCGCGTTCGAGGTAGGCCCGTACGACACGGTTGGCGGTGCAGTCCAGGATCAGGTCGAAGGAGTGCACGTCAAGGGCGGAGAAACGGCGGGTGATGTCGGCGACGACGGGCTCAATGCGGGTGGTGTGCGGGTCGATCTCATTGAGGCGGGCGGCCAGGATGTCGGCCTTGGGATAGCCGATGTCGGCGTCGGCGTAGGGTTGGCGGGCCTGGATGCCGGGATGCACGAGTGACTGGTCGACGACGGTGAGGTGGGCGGCACCGGCACGGACGCAGATATCGGCGGCGGGCGCGCCGAGTGCCCCGGCGCCCAGGACGAGGATGCGTTTGCCGTGCAGCCAGGCCGCCGGGGTGTGGTGGTCGCGGCGGACGGTGACCTCGGGGCGGGCCTCGTACAGGCGGAGCCACCGGGTGGTCAGGGTGTCGAGCCATTCCTCGCCGATCTGCATGATCTCGTCGCCGAGTTCGGGCAGTTGGCGGTCGACGTAGGCGGTGACGGCGAGGCGGGTGAGTTTGTCGGCGAAGTCGGGCAGGTGCCAGGCCACCAGGTGGGTCCGGCGGGGGCCGTGGCCGCTGGTCCCCCGGGAGGGGGTGCCCAGCAGCAGGTGGACCGGGGTGAGGGGATGCGGTGTGCCGTCCGGTCCGGTCTGCTCGGCGGTAGTGCGCAGGCGGCGGTTGTGGTCGGCGGCCACGCCGACCAGGCCGAGGACCATGCGTGCGGTGATGCGGCCGCGGGCGAGTGCGGTGATGAGCGCCCGGGCGGTGTCGGGGTATTCGAAGGTCAGGTGGTCTGCGGTGATCACGGCCGGGGCGAGGAACACCTCGGCGTCGTCGGGGAGTTGGGCTGCGGCGCGGGCATCGGCGAGGGTGTCGGGCCACGGTTGGCCGAAGGGGAGCCAGGCGACCACGTCACTGCGCTCCTCACTGATGCGGTGCAGGAGGGCCGCGCCCAGCCACGGCTCGTCGTCCTCGGCGGCGGGCGCGTTGCGACGGACGACGAGCAGACCGTCCGCGTAGTCGCCCACCGCGTGGGGTGGGTGCAGGGGCTCGCCGGGCGCATCCAGTTCCCCGGCCGCGGCGGCCCTGAACCAGTCCAGCAGGCGGGTGATGAACCCGTACATGCCGTCGGCCGGGTTCCACTCCGTCGCCGTGGAGCGGTACAGGCACGGGAAATGGGCCCAGACGACGTGCGGGGCCCCGGCGAAGCGGCTGTGCCGGGTGTACACCATCGGGATCTCGAAGGGGAAGTCCGGCGGGATGTAGAGCGTGACGGGCTCCTCGCTGCGCAGCCGCAGCCCGCCCTCGGCGCGGGGCAGACCGGCGCAGCCCACGCTGATGCGCGCCTCCACGAAGCCCTTAGGGGCCGTGGGTGCCGTGTCCACATGGGCGAGGAAGACCCCGCCGCGAGCTGAGCTGGTGATCTGCCGGAGCTGGTCGAGGGCGAGGTGCTGGCCGGCCGTGACGGCCGTAGTGGTGCGCTCGCTCACTCGTCACCGAATCCCAGGGGCGTGGCGGGTGCGGCCTTGTCTCCGCGGGCCTGCTCGACGGCGCTGCGCGCGGCGGCGGCCGCCCGCGGGGAGGGAAGCGCGGCGGTGGCGGTGAAGGCGGCGGCCGGGAAGCGGGTGGTGCCCAGCGCGGCCAGCATCCGGCGGCCACCGCCGGCGGCCTTCATCACCAGGGACTTGCTCTCCAGCTCGGCGACGTCGACGAGTTCAAACCCGAAGAAGGGGTCCAGGGCGAACACCACCGGCCGGGGCTCGTCCTGGGTGGGGTACTCCCCCGTGCACAGTACCGGCAGCACGGTGATCTCCTGGTAGGCGTCACGGGCCAGCAGATGGGGCGGGTTGTGTCCCTTCTCGTCCTGGTCCCGGAAGGGCCGCGAACTGGCGATCACCCGCGCGTCCGCACTGGCGTAGGTCTCGAACTGGTCGAGGATGTCCTGCTTGCGCTCCTCCTCGCCGTCCTCGCCCTTGGCGTACATGACCTTCTTGGAGCAGTGGTGCGGGGAGAGCAGCAGGTCCCACTCCACCCGGTCGGTGTTGCCGAAGTACTCGCTGTTGTCGAAGATCTTCTTGATCGTGGGGTAGGCCAGGTCGCCGAGGAGGAGCAGCCGGCCCGTCGTGCCGTCGCCGGTGTGCATGCGGATCTGCAGGGCGAGGGAGGTCTCGTTGCGCTCGCCCGCGCAGTCGCCCTTGAACGGGGCGTGGACGAACGCCTCGAACGTGTCCGACAGGTCGTTGCCGTCGATCATCGTGATCGTCTTGCCGGGGAAGGTGAAGTACTCGTCGGGCAGCTCGTTGTAGGAGTGCTGGTCGCGGTCGTCGTCGTAGCCGATGATCCGTACCCGGTTGCCGCTGGCGGGCTCCTCACCGTTCTCGAGGGCCTCCAGGGTGGCGGCGACGCGGCGCTCGACCTCGTCCTGGAAGAGTTGGGCGTCCTGGCACATGGTCTTGTCCTCGGAGATCTCCCGCCACAGCCGGGGTGTTGCCCAGATCTCCCCGATCAGGATGTCGCTGTCCAGCAGGTCACCGAACCCGCAGCAGTGGTCCAGGTCGGCGTGGGTCAGGGCGAACACCGCGAGGTAGGGGGTCTCCCCGTCCAGCCAGTCCGGGCGCGGCAAAGTGTCCGCCAGACGGTCGATGACCGCGGCGACCACCGCCCCCTTCTCGTCAGCGGCCTTCATGTCCCGCAGATCGACCTGGAGGACCAGGTCGCCGCCGAGCACGATCGTGGTGGAGTCGCCCGTGCCGACCGGCCAGAACACCACCCCACGCTCGGGAAGTTCCGTCTCGACCATGCCCTGCCTCTTCACTCGGCTTTGATCAACTAACGGGAAAACCACACAAGTTCTCCCTGTCTTCACATCTACCATGCGCCACTGACAACACGGCCTCATCAGGCATTTCATGCGTCAACAGGGCCAATTTCAGGGGCCCTTGCCGCCCCCGATTACGGCTGGCACGCGGCCTCTTCGCGAGCAGGGGCGGCGCCGGGTGACCATCACGAGGTGGTGACCCGGCTTGGCCTGGCATGCCGTGCACCAAGGTCGGCCGCTGCAGGCCGTAGTGAGGCATCCGGCGGCGCTGCGGGGTGGGTCCTGCTCGACGCCCCATGTGCCCTGGCAGGCTCGGCCCTTTCTCATCGCCCGGCGTGGCCGGTCCACGACCGTCTCGGCAGACGAACATGCGTCACGGCGGGTGCGGCCTGGAAGGCTCCCCGGGCCGGGGGTCCTGGGAGGGCATGCCGTTTCCGTCCGCGAGTTTTTTCCGGATCCCGGCCCCTTGGGCCCCTGCACTCTGCGCTGACCAGCGCCCTGCGCACCAATTCGGTCTCGGCGACGGCGAGATTGCCTGCTCCGGCGCTCTGACGGCCGCCGACGTCGCGTTGCGGGAGGCGGCGGGCCCGGACACCGCGATGCGGGACGTACGGCTGCTGCGGGCGGGCCGCTACCCTGACGGCGTGCACGACAAGGAACCGCCACTGGCCAGCGACACCGCCGCAGGGCCGGCCGCCCCGCTCAATGCGGCACAGCTGCGGCGGATCACGTCCCTGCACCGCGGGTTCACCTACCAGAACCTGTACGCCGTGGGATGCCTGCTGCGGCTGCGTCAGGCTGGTGCGCAAACGCTGCTGATGGAGCTGGACGAGGACCTGGAGGTCGTGCTCCCGGATCGGTATCTCTACCTGCAGGTCAAGACCCGGCAGGGCAATCTGATGTGGAGCGACATCAGGGGGTCGGTCGAGCAGTTCGCCAAGCTACGCGCGGAGCACACGGCAGAGCGGCGCCCCGGCACGCCAAGGCTGGTCGTGGTCAGCAATACCGCACCGGGTCCGGTTCTGCTGCAGCGGACCCAGCAGTCGGACTGGTCGGCGGACGTGTCTCTGCTGTGGCCGGGCCATCCCGATCCGCAGGAGACGTGGCTGCCGCCCGCTGCTGCGGATCTCACCGGTGTCCTGCAGTGGTGCACCGAGCAGGCCGCCCAGGTCCCGTTCGGGTCCCTGGGAGCGCAGACGCTGGTGTGGAAGCTGGCTGCCCGCGTCCAGTACGCGAGTGCCGGAGCCCATGGGCGAGCCTTTCATGCCAGTGAACTGCCAGCCCTGTACGAGCAGTTCGTCGAGGAGCTGCAGGCCTTTCCCCAGGTTCCCGACGTCTACTGGCCGCATGGCAGCGAACCGGAGCTGACGGGCGAGCAGCGCGTGCGGCTGGTGACGGGCTTCTCCGGGGCCGGGAAGACGACCTGGGCGGCGCACGCCACCGCCCGGTGCCCGCTCCCGGTGACCTACTTCGATGCCGGCCAGATGCCGCCCGCGGTGGTGCCCGGTGCGCTGGCCCGGGAGGTTGCTGCCCGGCACCTGAGCGGGCCCGATGCCCTCAGCCTGCCGAGCGGGGCCGGCATCGACGTCCTTCGGGCCGTGCACGGCCGACTGGCCCACGACGGCACAGCCATCGCGGTCGTCATCGACAACGTGCACGACCTCCCATCCGACGACGTACGGCTGCTTGTCCAGGCGCTGCCGACGGCCCGGATCACGCTGCTGGGCCACCCCCACCCGGAGCAGACCGCGCTCGCCGCGCATCTGGGTGTCTCTGCCGAGTCCTTGCCCGGCTGGGACACCGACACCGTGGCCGCCGTCTTCGCCGCCGAAGACTGCACCCTGGACTACCCAACCGCACAGCGGGTCTTGGCGCTCACCGCTGGTTTGCCGCTGTACGTCCTCAACTCCGCGGCGCTCACCCGCACCCTCTACGCAGGTGACGGTGCCGCCTTCTGCGCGGCGGTGCAGGAGCAGACCCACCTCGCCCCCACGGCCCAGGAACGCATCCTGGCAGAGACTTTCGGGCACCTGTCCGTGCCGGCACGCACGATGGCCGGCCTCATGGCCATCGCCGAAGTTCCCCTGAGCAGCCCGGAATTGCAGCAGCTGGTGGCCTCCGCGGGACCGACACGTCCCGCTGCCGCGGCCGGGGCCGTGCGCGAACTCGCAGGCCTCGGCCTCGTACAGACATTCGCCGACGGTTTCACCAAACTCCACGATGCGGCCGCACCGTTGGCCCTCCTTGCATCGTATGATCTGCCCGAGGAAGCCGCCCGCCGTGTCGAGCAGACCCTGGCTGATCTTCTCCAGGGCCACAGGGAGCTGCCGCGGCTGGCCCGCTGGATGCGGCTGCTCGCCGATACCGGCCAGATCGACCTCTTGCTGGAGATCACCAGCCAGGAGGGCTTCTACGAGGGTGGCTTCCCACGCGAACTGCGCACGGTGATCGCGGACGTGGCGCAGGAACCACGTCGGGACGCCGTCGACCGCCTTGATGCGCACAGTGCGTTGGCCACCTGGGCATACGGGGACACCGATTGGGACGCCTACGCACGCCACGTCCACGCCATGGAAGCTCTCGCCGCAGAGGGCGGCAGCGGGATCGGACCACGCGAGAAGGTCCTGGTGGCCACCCGCCAGTTCCCACTGCACGGGCACACCGGTGACATCGAAGCCCTCAATGCTGCGTTCAGGACAGCCCTGGCTGAGGTTCCCGCCCCCTCGCTCCTGGAGCGATCTCTGCGCTACGGCTACGTTCAGGGGCTCTACCACGCGGGCAGTTACCGAGCCGCAGGCCCCGAGGCCCTGGAGCTCGCCGACGCCTACTGCGATCACCTCGGCTTGGACCTGGCCGACCTCCACGGCCCCACCGAGGCACTGCAACAAGCCTGCCTGAACAGCGAGACGCCCGACGACTACAAGCGCCTCGCCGACTGCTTCGCCATGCATGTCAAGTGCTGCCGTCAGCTCAAACTCGACTACGGCAGCGCCGCGTTCCCTGCGATGAAGCTCTACATGGTCGCCGGGGCCTGGCGATCCGCCGTCGACCTCGGCCAAGACGTGGTCGAGACCTTCCTGCGCTTCGACGAAGGGCAGGCCGCCCTGAGCCTGATCGACCGGCAGCTCCTGCCCATCGCCCAGGCCTACAACCTGCCCGAACTCATCGTCGGGCTCAGGTCTCACCGAGCCGTGGCCCTCGCCCGTACCGGAGACATCGCTGCGGCCAGAGCAGAGATCAGCAGCCTCACACAATACGAGCCCACCCCCGCGCAGGCAGACGACATTCGCGAGCAGGCCAGCATCATCGAGGATCTCGCTGCTCAACAGGCCCAAGGTCACCCGTGAGCCACCTCGCCAGGCGGGACGCTCGCCTGCTCCCCCAAGCCGACGCCTCGGTCACCCGAACAGTTACACCGCGCTCCCCCGCACGTCTCTGACGCGTAAATACCAGCGCGGGAGGGCATCGTTGCAGGTAGCAGACCCGACCTCCCGCCCTGCGGTGTTGATCAAGGGATTCGGGTCCCTTAGCATGCCATTTACCCGCCCCCCGGCGCGCACCGAAGGTGCGCTGGGTCGCTGACCTGTACAAACGAAAGACAATCCACAGGGATTCTCGTGGTAGCTGTGACTTTCCAGCTCAGTCTCGAACTCGCAGCTCACAGGGCCACACATCGCTGGCCATAGCCGAACAGAACGCAACCTGCAGAGGTCAGGTACCCCGCACACTTCGGTCCGGATCTTCCAGCTTGACCACGTGTGCCCAGCTCACATCCCGAAGCGCACCAGATCAGGACCGGGAAGCCACACTGTGCGTATCGCTGGCCGTCTTTGAGGCCCTCACAGTTCGGTGTCCGGTGGTAAACGCTCCCTCCTTTGGTGACGTAGACCCTTCGAGGAAGGTCGGAACGGAATGTTCGGCAGTGGTCGCACTGAGAGGCGGGGAGGAACATGACTTCGCAGAAGTCTTCAACCATGGCCCCTATTATCGTGCCCCTGGCTTGGTGCAACAATGCCTTTCCAGACCAGCGATCGTCGCGAAATGGTCTTGCTATGACGGGTTCTGAGTAGATGGAACCTCGCCAGGAGAATGACAGCTCGACGGCCTGGGCTGTGAGAGAGCAGGGCAATAAGCACCGCCTCCCGAGTACGTTAATCGTCCATCTCTTCGTTATCCGATAAAGAATTTTGGAGTGCCGGTGATCCAGCTCAGAGAGCACCAGGTGGATGCAATTGCGCGTATCCGTCAGTGGGTCGGGTTCCCTGCAAGGTCCTCCGTGTCCGAAGAAGGGGCGCGCGCCACGGTGGTGTCCGCCACGGGGTCCGGCAAGACGATCACGGCCGCGTGGGCTGCGGTGGAGTGCTTCCGGGGAGGGCGGATCCTCGTCATGGTCCCCACCCTCGACCTGCTCGTGCAGACCGCCCAGGCGTGGCGGAGGGTCGGCCACACGGGGCCGATGGTCGCGGTGTGCTCGCTGGAGAAGGACGACGTCCTGGAGCATCTGGGCGTGCGGACCACCACGAACGCGATCCAGTTGGCGCTGTGGGCGGGGCATGGGCCGGTGGTCGTGTTTGCCACGTACGCCTCTCTCGTGGACCGCGACGACCCGGAGGACACGTTGGGCCAGGGACGCGTCCGCGGGCCGCTGGAGGCTGCTCTGGCGGGCGGAGAGCGGTTGTACGGGCAGACGATGGCCCCGTTCGACCTCGCCGTCGTCGACGAAGCCCACTCAACCACTGGTGATCTCGGTCGGCCGTGGGCGGCGATCCACGACAACACCCGCATCCCCTCCGACTACCGGCTCTACCTCACCGCCACCCCCCGCATCCTCGCCCCGCCGCGGCCGCAGAAGGGCGGGGAGGGCCAGGAGCTGGAGATCGCGACCATGACGTCCGACCCGGACGGCCTGTACGGCGAGTGGATCTACGAGCTCGGACTGTCCGAGGCGATCGAGCGCGGCATCCTCGCCGGGTTCGAGATCGACGTCCTGGAGATCCACGACCCCTCCCCCGTCCCCGGGGAGTCGGAGGAGGCGCAGCGGGGCCGGCGCCTCGCCCTGCTGCAGACCGCCCTCCTGGAGCACGCCGCCGCGTATAACCTGCGCACGGTGATGACCTTCCACCAGCGGGTGGAGGAGGCGATGGCGTTCGCGGAGAAGATGCCGCAGACGGCCGCCGAGCTGTACGCGGCCGAGGTCTCCGAGGAGGCTCTGGCCGTCGCGGAGGCCCTGCCGAAGTCGTCGATCGACGCGGAGTTCTACGAGCTGGAGGCCGGCCGCCACGTGCCTCCGGAGCGGGTGTGGTCGGCATGGCTGTGCGGCGACCACCTCGTCGCCGAGCGACGGGAAGCCCTATGGCAGTTCGCCAATGGCATCGACGCCGCGGGCCGCCGCGTACACCGCGCCTTCCTCGCCTCCGTCCGGGTCCTCGGCGAAGGCGTCGACATCGTCGGCGAGCGAGGCGTGGAGGCGGTGTGCTTCGCCGACACCCGCGGCTCCCAGGTGGAGATCGTGCAGAACATCGGCCGGGCCCTGCGCCCGAACCCCGACGGCACGGCCAAGACCGCCAGGATCATCGTGCCCGTCTTCCTCCAGCCCGGCGAGGACCCGACCGACATGGTCGCCTCCGCCTCGTTCGCACCCCTCGTAGCCGTCCTCCAGGGCCTGCGCTCACACTCCGAACGCCTCGTCGAACAGCTCGCCAGCCGGGCCCTGAGCAGCGGGCAGCGGCACGTGCACGTGAAGCGGGACGAGGACGGGCGGATCACCGGCACGACGGCCGGAGGCGAGGGCGGGCAGGACGAGACCGAGGGCGCGATGGAGTCAGCGCTGCTGCACTTCTCCACCCCGAGAGACGCAGCGACGATCGCCGCGTTCCTGCGCACCCGCGTGTACCGGCCCGAATCCCTGGTCTGGCTGGAGGGCTACCAGGCACTGCTGCGCTGGCGGAAGGACAACCACATCATCGGCCTGCACGCCGTCCCGTATGACACCGAGACCGAAGCCGGCGCCACCAAGGCGTTCCCGCTCGGGCGGTGGGTCCACCAGCAGCGGCGCATGTACCGCGCGGGCGAACTCGATCCCCACCGCAAGACACTCCTCGACGAAGCCGGCATGGTCTGGGAACCCGGCGACGAAGCCTGGGAGACCAAACTCGCCACGCTCCGCTCCTTCCACCGCGCCCACGGCCACCTCGCCCCCAGACGCGACGCCGTCTGGGGCGACACCGACAGCGAACTGATCCCCGTCGGGGAACACATGGCCAACCTCCGCCGCACCCACGGCCTCGGCAAGAACCCGCAGCGCGCCGCAGCCCGCGCCGCACAACTCGCCCAGATCGACCCCGACTGGAACTGCCCCTGGCCGCTCGACTGGCAACGCCACTACCGCGTCCTCGCCGACCTCGCCGCCGACGAACCCCACGGCGTCCTGCCCGACATCGCCCCCGGCGTCCTCTACGAAGGCGACGACCTCGGCAAATGGCTTCAGCGGCAACGCCGCAGCTGGGCGGAGCTCTCCGAGGAACAGCAGCAGCGGCTGGCGAGGCTGGGCGTAACGCTTGCCGAGCGGCCCGCCTCGGCCCCGGCGGCCAAGGACGGCAGGAAGACATCCGCCTTCCAACGCGGCCTCGCGGCCCTCACCCAGTGGATCCAGCGCGAGGGCACCCACAAGGCAGTACCGAGAGGGCACGTCGAAACCGTCGTCATCGACGGCCAGGAACAGCAGCACAAACTCGGCGTATGGATCTCCAACACCAAAAGCCGCCGGGATAAACTCACCCACGACCAACGCGCCGCACTCGCCGAACTCGGAGTCGAGTGGGCGTAGCAGCAGGTCTGTCGGGTTGCTGAAGCGTGGCGTGTCCTGAGGGACGCCTGGCGTCCTCAGCGGTTCGTGTTCTCCTCTCGGATCATCCGTCGAAGGCTGGTACGCGCTGCCGCCAGGTCTGTTTCCAGGGTGCCCACGCGGGCGTGGAGCCGGTGGTTGTCGTCGGTGGCCTGTTGGAGGCTGTCTTCGAGCCGTTGGTTGTTCCGGGTCAGTTCGTCGACGCGTTCGGTCAGGTGCCTGGTGTCGAGGGTGTCGAGTTGCTGTCCGAGCTGGTGCTGAATGGCTTGCCGCATCCGGTCCCTGTCTTCTCTCAGAGTCCGGATCTCCTGCCTGGCGAGCTCGAGTTCTGTGCGCAACGTGGCGGTGGTGCTGCGGGTACGGACGCAGGGGGTGGTGGGGTGCTGGCGTTGTTGTGCGGCTTCGATGTGCTCGCGGATGCCTTCGGTGTAGGTGAGCCAGGTGGAGACGCCGGCAGTGCGGGCGACCGCGGCGTGGGTGATCTTCTTGCCCTGCTGTTCCAGGGTGGTGAGTGCGGTCAGGGCTCGCTGGCGTTTGTCGAGGCTGGCGCGGCGGCGGGCCTGGGCGAGGGTGTGCGGGTTGCCGTGAGGGTTCATGCCGGGTCGGTCCTGGAGACGGGTGTGAGCGGCAGGAGGGCGTGGGTGTGGCCGGCGCGGGCTTTGCGCAGGATGGTGCTGGCCTCCTCGATCTCCTGGCGTTCTGTGGCGGGGAGGGCGGCGAGGCGGCGGCGCATGCGGTCGGTGACCTGCTCGAAGGCGGTGATCTGGGCGGTGAAGGCGCTGATGACGAACTCGGCGGCGTCTATGGCCTGGGCGGTTTCGCGGTCGGCGCGCAGTTCGTTGATGTGCTGTTCGATCGCCGGGAGGTAGGAAGGATCGGGGCGGTAGAAGCCGCAGCCGGCGCACTGGAAGCGGATGGGGCAGGAGCCGCCTGCGGCTTTGACGTTGCTGGGTTCGGTGCATCCGCCGTAGGGGACGGCGACGGAGCGCAGTTCGTAGGCGGTCTCGGAGCTGGGCCTGGGGCGGCCGTGGTTGTCGACGACGTGGGCGGCGAGCTTCGTGACGGCGTCGCGTTTTCGTTTCAGGGAGACGGTGTAGTAGCGCTGGGTGGTACTGACCGACTTGTGATCCATCAATTCGCGCAGGACGTCGAGCGGGGTGCCTGCGTCGGCGTGGCGTTGGGCGTAGGAGTGGCGGAAGGCGTACGCGTAGATGAGGGTGCGGTCGAAGGGCAGCGGATTGCCCTGGGTGTCTGTGCCTTCTGCGTGCAGGTGGGGGATGGAGTCGACCCAGTGGCGCAGGGTCTCGCTGAGGTAGCTGGTGGGCAGGTAGGGGCGGGTTGAGAGGTGGGTGAGGGCTGGGAAGAGGTAGTCGGCGCCCGCAGGCGGAAGGCTGGGGTGGAGCTGCTCCCGGCGTTCTTGCCAGGTGCGGATGGCGTGGGCGGTGGGTGTGGTGATGGGCAGGCGCCTGCGGTGGCGGCGGGCCTTGTGGTTGTTCCAGACCAGAGAGATCTGGTCGTTGCGGGTTTCCAGGCAGTCGCGGGGCAGGGAGCAGACTTCCAGGGGCCGGCGTCCGGTGTCTTTGAGCAGGATGTACAGCGTGCGGTACATCAGCTGCAGGTCGTCGGGGGCGAGGGAGCGCTGACCGCGGGCCCGCCCCAGGCCGAGGAGGTGGAGGTGGGCATCGAGCTGGCGGATCACCGGTTCGGGGATCGCCTTGCCGATCTCGTCCTCGTTGGCTTCCTCCTCGGGGATGCGGTGAAGGGCAGGGTCGCGGACGAAGGCGGCCGAGAGGGTGCCGGCGGTGCCTGAACGGCGGCCGTAGTCGATCAGGGCGAAGAAATGGCTGGCGATGGACATGCGGTAGTTCCACCCGGCCGGTTCGCCGTCCAGCTTCAGTGCGGTGCGGAACGCTTCGACCACAGTGGTGACGTCGTCGTAGCGCAAGCCGGCAGGGTCGTCGGTTGCGGGCCGTGAGGCGAGAGCCCGGGAGGCAAGCTCGACGCCGCGCAGGGTCCGGCCGAACTCGTCCGCGTCAGGGCGCTGCTGGAGGGTTCACTCGTCCGCCAGGCGGGATCGAGATGGCCTCGCAGCCATGCAGCCCATCCCCCGTTGCCGAGTTCCTCCGCGTTTTCGGTGCGCGGTGCGGGCAGCCGCGAGAGAGCGGGCACGATGCTCATCGGTACTCCCTCAGGGAGCCGACGCTTTCAACCGCTGCCCGTGCTTCGACGTCGTCGACGTGCCGGTAGCGCTCCATCGACAACGGAGAGGCGTGGCCCAGGAGCCGCTGGACCACGTCGCGGTCGACGCCGTCGCGCAGCCAGCGTGTCGCCGCCGAGTGACGCAGCATGTGCGGACGGCACGCCTGTCCGAGAGTGCGGGCCAGGCGGTCGAACATCTCCTTGGCATTCGGGTACGACATCGCCCGGCCCAGCGGCGGGCGGAACAGATTCACGAACACCATCTCCGACTCCGCAGCCTCGGCTACCCGGTCACGTTCGTACTGGTAGTCGGTATACAGCGCGACCAGATCGGCGGTGACCGGCACGAAGCGATGGTGCCGGGACTTCGCAAGAGCCCGGTTGGGGTTGTCCATACGGCGGCGGACATGCACGTGCGGACCCTCAACGCCACAGCCCACCACGCGGGAGGAGGCCAACAGATGCATGTCGCCGCGGTGCAGGCCGAGCGCCTCGCCAATCCGCAGCCCCGTACACGCCAGCAGCGCAATCAGGAAACGGTCCCGGGCACTCGGAGCCGCATCGATCACCCGGCGGATCTGCTCGCCACTGAGGTCCTCATAGCCCGGCTCGGTGACCTTGAAGCGGAACACGGCCGCCCCGACCGGGCGCAGCTGACCCGATTCGCCGGTATCGAAGCCGGGCGGGGTGAAACGCAGCAACTTCGGCTGCGACAGCAACGCCGTCGTATCGGCTGGCACCCAGCCGTGCACAGCGCCGAACCGCAGGAACTCCCCCACCACCGTCATGATCGCATTCGCCGTCCCCCGCGACCGGTAGCGGACAAGCCCGGGGCGCACCTGGCCGACCCGGTGCTGGACAGGGGTCTCGACCAGCCACCGCTGCAGCCCGGCCAGATCCAGGAAGCCGGGAGCCTTCCAGTCCAGCCGCCGCACCTGGCAGTAGCTCAAGTACAGAGCGACCCGCCCCGCATAGGCACGCTCGGTGTTCGGCGAACACCCCCGCGCCCGCAACGACGCCAGATAAGCCACCGCCTCCGCCTGCAGATCAAACGAACCGGCGTCCACCACCACCCACCGGATCAGACCAGTCGCCGGAGAAACAGCACGCTCCGCCACAAAATCGGCATCCACGTAACAAACACAACCACCGCCCGCAGAACGGCGTACGGCACTCCGGCCCGCACCATCCCCGCAGGCGACAGCAGGAACAAACGTCCCTCATCGTTGACTCGCCCCCAGATAATCCATGTCATTGCCACACATAGGCGCGGGTAGAAAAGCAGACCGTGCCGCGATCACCACAAGCCGTCACCGACCCCTGCCGCTACGCAGGAGCCGCCGACCGCCTCTCACATGTTCGCCCACCGATACAGACGACAACGCCCTACTCCTGCTCACTCCGCACGCGCCGCAGGAGCGCGAGCTTGAGGAGGACATTGGCTCCGCCGATGGCTACCTGCAGGAGCGTGAGCACGGGCTGGAGGGGGCTCAGGTCGTGAGCGAGCTCGTACAGCGTGTTCACCGTCATCTTCCCTTCTGCGGCTGGACCGTCCGGCCGTCGAACTCACCGTCGGCGGGCGTGGGTTCCCCGTCTGGCGCGGCTGGCATCACGCGGGGAATACGCGGAGAATCAGTAGTGATCAGCGCGGGGAAACGGATTCTTCGCACGAAGAATCGGGGCACACATGGGACGGCGACGCCAGCCGGTCGATCCGGCCGCACCACAGCCGGTGCGCGAGCTCGCACTGCGGCTGCGCGAGGCTGCGGAAGCCGCGGGGTTCGCGTCAAACTCCGAGCTCGCCAAGGCTTGCGGGCTCGGTGAAACGGTGGTTAGTGAGACGTTCCGGGGGGCACGGGCTCCGACGCCCAAAACCCTCGAGAAGATCCTGGCGACGTGCGGCGTCGATCCGGACAAAGGGTGGGAGAGGCTGCGCTTCAAAGCGCAGGCTGCGGATCAGCAGCGCCGCGGGGAGGTCAAGGAGGCGGACCGGCAGGCTGCCGCGCGCAGCGCGATCACAAGGGCCCGCCGCTCGCCGGCGCAGCTCGAACGGCGGCATCTGGTGCTGCGCGGGCGTGTGCACCTCGGCCCTGACGGCGATCTGCCGTCTGTCGGTGCGGTACGCGACCGTGCCCTGCTGCGCATCCATCCCGCACCGCCCGTACGCGGCCGGCGCAGTGATGTTGTCCTTGATCCGGAACTGCCCAGCTATGTCGAGAGAGAACGCGACGGAGAACTGCGCCTGGCACTGACCCGTGCCCGCGATCAAGGTGGTCTCGTCCTTGTCCAGGGGCCCTCTGCGGCCGGCAAGTCGCGTGCGGCGGCAGAGGCGATGTGGAGTTGTCTACCGGGCTGGCAATTGCTGATCCCAGTCGTCTCCGAGGACCTGGCCCCCCTCGCCGACCCCCGGTTCGACCTGTCCCGCACCGTTGTCTGGCTCAACGACCTCCAATTGCATATCGGGCCAGGCGGCGCTCATGTCCACGCCCTCCACCGGTTGCTCGCCCATCCGAGCCGCCCGGTCCTCCTGGCCACGATCAGGTCCAGCGAACGAGCCGCCCTGCGCGACGCCTCCGCAGAGGGGGGACGCCAGGGCGACCCGGACCGGCCAAGAACCGACAGCCTGCCCCTGATCCAGGCCCTATTGGACCGTGCCCACACCGTCGTGCTGGAACGACTGTTCACGACCGAGGAGCTGGAGCGGGCTAAGCGCCTTGAGGGCGACCCGCGCATCGCCGCCACCCTGCCCGGAACACACCGGTTCGGACTCGCCGAACTCCTGGCCGCCGGTCCTGAACTGCGCGATCTGCTAGCGGCACATACCGGCGACGCCGACGGGCAGTTCGTCGGTGCCGCGTTGGTGCATGCCGCCGTGGACTGCGCCCGAGCGGGCTGGAGCCGCCCGGTCCCACCGGATCTGCTGCGCTCCCTGGCATCGCACTACATCCCCGCTGATCTGCGCAGCGACGTCACACCGGAAGACCTGGACGCGGCCGTCACCTGGGCGACCCACCGGCGCCGCGGCTACAGCCGCCTGCTCATCCCGTCCGCCGACGACCGCCATGCGCTGAGCGCGTTCGACTACCTGGTCGACGACGCACAGGCACAGCGCGATCGAGCTGTCCCTGACACGGTATGGCGCATGCTGGCTGCCGCAGCTGACCCGGAGACCGCACTCGCTCTCGGTGAGCGGGCCTTGACCGCCCTCGCCGTCGATGCGGCGGAAACCGCCTTGCGCAAGGCCCTCAACAGCGCGATCCCCGACGTCGCCGCAAGCGCGGCCGAACAGCTCGGCAGGCTCTATCTGGACCGCGGACAAGGCTCGAAGGCCGAGCCTCTCCTGCGGCGCGCAGAACCGCTCAGCCCGCGGGCGCGCGACGATCTGGATGAATACCTCGTTGGCTGCGGCAGGTACGACGACGTCCTCGACCGATGGATCGCGGAGACAGACGTACGCAAATACCGACGAGGCCCCGAAGGCCTCTTCACAGCCCTGACCGCGCGCGCACGCTGGACCGACCTGGAACGGCTGCTCGCCGAGCGGAACTCGTCAGGACCCGCTCGGCACACGCTGCAGACCGAACTCCGATCCATGAAGCGGCTTCGATGGATCGACCCCACCCAACAGCTCTCCTTCCCCTCCCCCTTCGCCGTCGTCAGCAACGTCCGCCCGGCGGAATCTCGACAGTGGTCGTGGTGGCGCGAGCGGATCGCAGCATTACTGGAGCAGAGTGGGCAGCAGCCCACGATCGACACCGCAACAACAGCCATTGGCGAGTTCGAGGCCGAGAAGGACCGCCTCCTGCGGATGGCGGTCCAGTGGGACGACGGCAGATCGCTGTACGGCTGGAATCACCTGCTGCTCTTCTTGTGGTCCCACGGTCGCCGCGACGAGTTCGAACCACTGCTCCACGGCGCAGCGGCCGCAGGCATCGTAGGCGTGGACGCAGTCCTGAAACAGCAGCGGCAGATCGCCCGCCGCATCGCCGCGCCAGCACTGCCCCCATACCCAGATAGCAACGACGACCTTGCTCCTGAACTGCAACTGGAATTCGGCAGAGCAATGGAGCACGCCAATCCGCGGCCGACAGGGCAGCTCAGCTGGGATCTCACCATGATGTTCCACGAACTGCATCCTCAACTCGCAGGCAGGACCTTCACCGAGGAGGAAGCGCAGGGGGAGGCAGACCGCACGGGGCACGACATGCCGGTCCTGGAGTTCCACCGCCGGGCCGGCCAGTGGCGCGAACTGCTGGACCGCTGGCGGCCCCCACAGCCAGCCCAGTTGTGGCCCGACTTCAACCTCGGCTACCGCGTCCTGGCGCATGTCCGACTGGGCCAGTGGCAGGAAGCCGAATCGATCGCACGCCGCGCCTTCGAAGCGGGCCTGTCCTCCTTCGGACCGGTACTGGCCGAGACACTCCTCCATCTGCCCGACGGCCCATCGCAGGCAGGCCAACTGCTGCGCCAGATCACCAGTACTGCTCCACAACACCCCGTCAACCAGCTGATCCGCCTCCTTCTAGACACTGACAACACCGACCGAGCAGTGTGCCTCGTCCGCCCCCGTAGCGAAGTCGCCCCACCGCCCTGCGGACAGATAACTGCCGCCCTGATGGCCCTCAGCGGGCTGCCAACGATGGTTCCGATCTGCCATGAACTCATTCATCACGAGCGATGGGAGAACAAGAGGGCCTCGGGATGGGAGGAGTCCACACAGGGCATGTGGACCGCTCTCGCCGCCTACTACGACCAATTCCACACTCCAGACCAAGTGGAACATGAACTACAACAGGCCATCGACAGCGGTGACTCAGGAGCACGCCACGTCCTCGCCCGCCGCCTGCAGCGCACGAGCCGCGAAGACAGAGCACTGCGCCTGCTCGGCCGGGCCGACTCTGCCCGTTGGAGCAGTCGCAGCCTCGATCAAGTACTCTGCGGGGCCCTGCGCATCCGACTGCTGCACCAACAAGAGCGTGAGGACGAAGCAGCTCTCGACCTGCTCCTGACCATCGATCCACTGTTGCTCTACCGCCTCGGCAGCCTTGACCCGAAAACGAACGCAGCGGACATCTCGGACGTCCTGTGGTGCGTACGCGCAGCCGACCCCGAACTCGAGCCGGGATACCTGTGGCAGTACCGCCAGCTCCAACGCGCCATCGGTGAACAGGAACGCTGACAGGCAGCGAGCAAGGGTGTGGCTGTCGTTGCCTGCGGGAACCCGACAACTCATCACTGCACGTCAAACCTCTGACAAACGTCCCTCACACGTCACCAACCCTAGATAAAGGGCCTGCGCAGCCACGATGAGCGCCTGGTCGAGCAGCTCGCCTCCCGCGCGCTCACCAGCGGCAAGCGCAAGGTCCACCTCCAGCGCGATGAGGACGGGCGGATCGCCGGGGCCGGCGGAGAGGGCGACGGCGAGGACCAGGAGCAGGACGACACCGACGCCGCTGCCGAGTCCGCCCTGCTCCACTTCTCCAGCCCGCGCGACGCGGCGACGATCGCCGCGTTCCTGCGCACCCGGGTCTACCGGCCGGAGTCGCTGGTGTGGCTGGAGGGCTACCAGGCCCTGCTGCGGTGGCGGGCGGAGAACGAGATCAGCGGCGTCTACGCCGTGCCCTACGACGTCGAGGTCGAAGTCGGGGCGACCAAAGCGTTTCCGCTTGGCCGATGGGTCCACCAGCAGCGCAAGGCGCTGCGGGCCGGGGAGCTGGAGGACCGGCGCAAGACGCTGCTGGACGCGCCCGAGGCCGGGATGGTCTGGGAGCCGGGCGAGGAAGCATGGGAAGCCAAGCTGGCCGCGCTGCGGTCCTACCGGTGGGCAACCGGGCACCTTGCCCCGCGTCAGGACGCGGTCTGGGGCGAGGGCAAGGCAATGGCCCCCATCGGCCAGCACATGGCCAACCTCCGGCGCAAGGGAGCCAAGAACGGCCTCGGCAAAGACCCGGATCGAGCCGCTGTACGCGCGGCGCAGCTCACCGCGATCGACCCGGACTGGGACTGCCCGTGGCCGCTGGACTGGCAGCGGCACTACCGCGTCCTCGCGGACCTCGTCGACGCCGACGGCAGCCTGCCCGACATCGCACCCGGCGTCCTGATGGACGGCGACGACATCGGCAAATGGCTCCAGCAGCAGAAACAGCCAGCCACCTGGGCGCAGCTATCGACCGAGCAGCAGGAACGACTGACCCGGCTGGGCGTGACGCCCGTCGAACGGCCTGTTGCGATCCCGGCGGCCAGGCGCGCGGCGAAGGGGCCGAGCAAGGCGCAGCAGGCCTTCCAGCGCGGCCTTGCGGCGCTCACGCAGTGGGTGGAGCGGGAAGGGGCGGGCCGGTCGGTGCCGCGCGGTCACAGCGAGGAAATCGCGGTCGACGGCGAGACGGACCCGGTGGTCGTGAAACTGGGCGTGTGGGTCTCCAACACCAAGCAGAGGCGCGACAAACTCACCCAGGACCAGCAGAACGCGCTGCGGGAGCTGGGCATCCAGTGGGCGTAGCCGGAGTAATGGTTCGACTGCGTCACCTGAGCTGATCTGGGGCGCTCCGCTTTAGAGGGCGCTGAGCAGCGGACACAGCACGGAGAATGGGCGCCATACGCTCTCGCCCCGTACGCGACGCGTACGGTTAGAAGGGGCATGAGCAGACCGAGCGGGGCTTAAGCCGGAACCAGCCGCGACGAGCCTGCCACGGACAACGTCCGCGAGACGGGACTCTGTCCGCTCCGGTACGCTCCTCGCAGCGGGGCTTCGGGTGGTAGCGCAACGTTGTTACCCGGGAGGGCCGGATGGCGCGGATCGAGTCCGTGGCGGGCCGACCACCTCAGTCTGATCATGATGGGGGAGCCTACGGGTGCCGAACCGGACGGTCCTCTGCATGCTGGACGAGGCGTGGAACACGTACTCAAGGCAACGGCGTTGTGCAAAAATGGGGGCATGACACTCGAGTTCCAGCGAGCCCGCAGCCCCGAGGCGAAGCGGAGCCGGGAGGAGGCGATCCTCGACGCGGCTCGTCGGCTGGCGACCGAGAGAGGCGTCCGACCGGTCACGCTGACCGACATCGCCGGCGAGGTCGGGATGCACAAGTCGGCGCTGCTGCGCTACTTCGAGACGCGTGAGCAGATCTTCCTGCTCGTCACGGCAGACTGCTGGAGGGAGTGGGCAGGTGAGGTGCGATCGCAGCTCGACGTCCTTGCCCCTCGTCCCGACGCCGCTCCGTCTGCGCACGGCCTCCCGGACGCGATCGCCGCGATCATCGCGTCCTCGTTGGTCGCCCGGCCACTCTTCTGCGACCTGATCGCCCAAGCGCCCTTGAACCTCGAACGGAACGTGTCGCTGGATTCCGTCCGGGCGTACAAGTCCGTCGTGCTGGCCGAGGTCGGCGCGCTCTGCGACACCCTCAAGAAGCTGCTTCCACTCGACGACCGGCAGGCCATGAACGCCCTCGGGACCGCGACCGCCATGGCAGGCGCGCTCTGGCAGATGGCTGCGCCAGGTACCAACCTCCGCGAGCTCTACGAGACCGACCCGGACCTCTCCCATGCGCTGGTCGACGTCGGTCCGGAGGTGGCCCACATCCTTGCGGGCCTGTTGACCGGGTACACCTCTGCCCACTGAGCCTCGTTGGTCACGGACGGCGTCTCGGCGCGCGTCGATGATCAGCACCGGGTAGACCCGGTCCAGCGGCCGGTGCGCCACCGCTTCATCTCCGCGGTGATCTTGTCGACCACCGTAGAGACCAGGTCGCGGCTGATCGTGGTGTCGTGGACCTCCTCCAGGTGCGCCACGATGTCCCCGGTGGTCATCCCCTTCGCGTACAGGCTGATCACGGCCTCCCCGTCAGCCGGCGCTGGTGCTTGGGCACGATCTGCGGCTCGAAGGTGCCCTCCCGATCCCGCGGAACCGCCAGATCGACCTCACCGACCTCGGTGCGCACCCGCTTCGGGCTCGTCCCGTTACGCGAGTTGCCCCGGTTACGGCCGGCCGACTCGTGCTTGTCGTAGCCCAGATGGTGACTCATCTCAGCCTCCAGCGCTGCCTGCAGGACCTGCTGGGTCAACTGCGTCAGCAAGCCCCCGTTCCCCGTCAGCGCCAGCCCCTGATCACTCGCCGAGGCCACCAGCTGGTCAGCCAGCGCGGCCAGCCCCTGCGACAACTCGGCCGGCACTTCCGAGACCGGCACCCAGGCGCAGGGCGCTCGCGAGCGGGTGCCGCCGACGACCGATCCTCTCAGAGTCGAACGCGACACCGCGTTCGTCGATCTGGTCGAGCTGGCAGCGCAGGCTCCCCACGCTCGCCGAACCCGCCTCCCCGCCACGCACCGACGATCGCTGCCCGCATGGTGCACGGCGAGCGTGGTGACGCGCCACGGACAGCGCGGGAGACGGATTCGACGTGCTGGGGAGCCTGTCACCCGAAGGAGTACCTGACGCCGGTCAAGTCTTCCGAGACCTGCCAGAGTCGCTGCGCCAGTTCGGGATCGCGGGACTGCTTGCTGGACGAGACCTGCCGCGGGTGTCCCCGGACACCTCCCAATCCGTCCGGGCCGTAGTACTGCCCTCCCGCAACGGTAGGATCCGTCGCAGCCCGCAGGGTCGGCAGGGCACCCATCTCAGCAGGCTGGGACGCCAGCTTCATGACGGCCACCTCCAACACCGCCGGAAGATGCCTGCCCAGCTCGGTGCTCGATCCGCCTGGGTGGGCGGCGGCAGCGATCGTGGTCTCGCCTGCGGCGACGAGGCGGCGCTGGAGCTCGTAGGTGAACAACAGGTTGGCCAGCTTGGACTGGCCATAGGCCGCCACCCGGCTGTAGCTGCGATCCAGGTTGAGGTCGTCGAAGTGGATCGCCGCGCGGACTCGGTGCCCGAGGCTGCTGACCGTCACGACACGCGATCCGGGCACGGGCAGCAGCGTGTCCAGAAGCAAGCCGGTCAGTGCGAAGTGGCCGAGGTGGTTGGTGCCGAACTGCAGCTCGAACCCGTCAGCCGTGCGCTGCTTGGGCGTGTACATCACCCCAGCGTTGTTGATCAACAGGTCGACCCGCGGGTGCGCCGCCTTGATCTCGGCGGCCGCGGTTCGCACTGCGCCCAACGATCCGAGGTCGAGGCGCTGCACCTCCACGCTGGCGTCAGGCGTTGCGGCGATGATCCGGTCGGCCGCGGCGTTGCCCTTGGTCAGGTCGCGCACGCCCAGCACGACATGTGCGCCCGCAGCGGCCAGAGCGGCAGCCGTCTCGAAGCCCAGGCCGGAGTTGGCGCCGGTGACAACGACAATCCTTCCGGACTGGGTGGGAATGTCGGTCGTGGTCCACTTCGACATGCAGTCCTCCTCGTTAGTATGGTGGAAGCGGAACGAGCGCTCCGCTTAGAACTTCGCCGAGCTCCTCACGGCTGCGAAGCAGGCCGGCTCGGTCCGCTCCAACCTGACCGACAGGGACGCCAAGGCGATCATCGTGGCCTGTCAGGCTGTGCAGCATCACATCCCCGAGGTCGCCGAACGCGGGACCGAGTTCATTCTCGACGGGATTCGCGCACATGGAACGGCAGCACGACCCTGACGACCGCACGGCCTGCACCGTCTGCCGCATCCGCTCTTCCTCAAGGTCCGTGACGGGACGGTCGCGGCCCCGGCTTGCGGGGTCCACGACGACGGGCGGTCTTGCGGTCAGCGGTCGATGACCGGCAGGACGAGTCGGCTGGGGCGGGCACCGCCGTGGTGGACGGTGGTGTCGACGGCGACCATGTCCTCCAAGGCTTCGGCGGAGATGTCTCCGCCGGTGTTGGAGTTGCGGTCGTAGTGCGGGAAGTTGCTGCCGGAGACGTCCAGGCGGATGCGGTGGCCGGGCAGGAACACGTTGGAGGTCACCGACATGGGCACGGTCACCTCGTAGACCTCACCGGGGGTCATCAGCTCCGGCCTTGGAGAGGCTGTTGCGGTAGCGCAGCCGCAGGATGCCGTCGCACAGGTTGATGGCCTTCCCGCCGGGGAAGACGTCGACGAGCTTGGCGGTGATGTCGGTGTCGGGGGTGGTCGCCGAGACGAACACCCTCAGCTCGACGGACCCGGTGACCTCGACCGGCTCGGTGAGCACCGGGCTGGTGTAGCAGAGCACGTCCGCTCGCCCGTCGACCGCAGACTGGTCGACCGGTCCCATGAAGCCGGGGAGAGGGGGCAGCAGGGCGCCGCCGGCGGTCGGCACCGGGTCGCGCGGGTCGTAGTGGAACCCGTCGCTGCCCTCGGTGGCCGGGGCCTCGGTGGTCAGGACCCCGTCGCCGTCGCGGGTGTTGGCCGATCCGCCGCTGGTGAGGTGGAAGTCGGTGTAGCGGGTGCCGGGCAGCGGCCAGTCGGTCTCGTCGCGCCACTGGTCGATCCCCATGACGAAGATCCGTACCCGGGGTGCCGGGGTCTCCGGCGTCACGCCCCGCAGGTGCTCGTCGAACCACTGCAGGTGCAGCGGGGCCTGGTTCTGGGCGGCCAGGATCCCGAAGTTCCGGTCGGCGTAGTAGCCGGCGGTGCTGATGTGGTCCCACGGTCCGATGACCAGCCGGGACTTCTCCCGGGCTGCCTCGGACCCGGCGGACGTGCGGATGCTGACGAAGTCGGCGACCTGCTGGTGGACCTTGAGGTCGTACCAGCCGCCGATCTGCAGCACCGGCACGGTGACCTCGTCCAGGCGGGTCGACCAGTCCTGGGCCTTCCAGTACTCGTCGAAGGTGGGGTGGGCCAGCCAGTCATCGAGCCAGCGGCCCTCACCCAGTACCGGCCGGGAGGCCACCGGGGTCGCGTCGTTGAGCGACAGGATGTCGAGCGCGGCCCCGCCGATGCGCATCAGGGTCGAGGGGTCGGTGGACTCGCCGCGCTGCAGGGCGCGCTGCTCGTCGTTGGCGAACATGAGTGCGTTCCACGCGGTCACCAGGCTCAAGCTCATGGCGCCGCCGGGGGAGTACCACAGACCCGTGTACCAGTTGGTCGCGGTGTCGGTGGGGGCGATCGCCTTCAGCGCCGGGTTGTCCCCCAGGGCCAGCGCGAACTGGGTCATGCCGAGGTAGGAGCCGCCGTAGGCACCGACGGTGCCGTCGAACCAGTCCTGCTCGGCCAGCCAGGCCAGGAGGTCCTCCCCGTCGGCGATCTCGTTGACCTTCGGGGTGAACTCCCCGTCGGAGGCGAACGTCCCACGAACGTCCTGACAGACGACGGCGTAGCCGGCGTTGACCAGGGACAGCAGCGGCGGGATGTTGCTGAGGGGGCCGCCGATGGTGTCGGCCCCTTCCTTGCCGTAGGGCAGGCGCACCACGAGGGTGGGAGCCTTGCCCTCGGCCGGCCGCCACACGTCGGCGCGCAGGGTCACTCCGTCCCTGGTGGTCATGGGGACGTCGCGCTCGTAGATGTAGGGCATGGGGTCGCTCCTGGCTGGTGCTCGGGTGGTGGAACAGAGGGTCAGGCGAGGAATCCGCCGTCGACGGCGAGGTGTGCGCCGGTGATGTAGGAGGCGTCGTCGGAGAGGAGGAACGCCACCGCGGTCGCGATCTCCTCCCCGGCACCCATGCGTCCCAGGGGGATGCCGCGGTCGACGACTTGCTGGGTGGCCTCGAGGTTGCCCTCGGTCATCTCGGTGAGGATGACGCCGGGCTGGAGCTCGTTGACGCGGACGCCCTGCCTGCCGTACTCGGCGGCGGCTGAGCGGGTGATGCCCCGGATGCCGTGCTTGGCCGCGGCGTAGTCGCGGCTGATCTGGCCGCGGTCGGCGAAGACGCTGGACACGTTGACGACTGCGCCGCCACCGGAGCTGAGGATCGCGGGGATCTCGTACTTGAGGCCGTAGAAGATGCTGGAGAGGTTGGTGGCGATGACCCGCTGCCAGTCCTCGATCGACTCATCGTGCAGCGTGGCGGCCGTGCCGGTGATGCCGGCGTTGTTGACCGCGTAGTGCAGGGCGCCGAACTCCTGCTGTGTCCGAGCGACGGCGCGCTCGAGGTCCTCGGGCTTGCTGACGTCTCCCATGACGGCGAGGGCACGCCCTCCTGCGGTGGTGATCTCCGCCACGACCTCGGCGAGCTTGCTCTCCCGACGTCCTACGACGGTGACGGCGGCGCCTTCCTCGGCGAGGAGCACGGCCGTGGCGCGGCCCATGCCCGATCCCGCGCCGGTGACCAGCGCGATCTTGTTCTCGAACCTGTTCATGATGGTGTCTCTCCTGATGAGGGTGAACGGTGATGATCGGAACGGCTCTCGAGCAAAGCCGTAGCCGGTGCTCGCACGCGTGTGCGGACCGGCGGGGGCCGGGTGGTCGCAGACCGCGCCGGCCCCCGGGGGGCGTCGTCGAACGGGTCAGGCCTGCTCGCCGGGCAGCGGCACCGGGTAGGGCTGGTCGAAGTCCAGCGAGGCGCTGACGGCCTGCCAGGTCGACGCTTCGGCGATCTGGCTCTGGGAGTAGTCGATCGCCGCCTGTGCCGCGTAGGCGCCAAGCACGAAGTGCGTCGGTATCTCGTCGAGCTTGGCCACCCGTACCAGCGTCTCCCCGGCGCGCTGGGGGTCGCCGGCCTGCGTGACCGGGGTCCCCATGAGCCCGGCGAAGGCGCCGACGGTGGCCTGGTACTCCTCGGGGATGGTCTGGATGTCCATCGATGCGCCAGCCCAGTCGGTGGCGAACCCGCCCGGCTCGATCACCAGGTACTTGATGCCGAACGGAGCCGTCTCGGCCGCCAGGACGCGGGTCAGGCCGTCGACGGCGAACTTCGACGCCTGGTAGGAGCCCAGACCCGGCGCGCCGCCGACGCGGCCACCGATGGACGAGAACTGGATGACCAGACCGGAGCCCTGCTTCTTCATGACCGCGATCGCGGCCTTCGAGACGTGGTAGACGCCCCAGAAGTTGGTGTCGAACTGAGCGCGGAAGTCGTCCTCGGGCGCCGTCTCGACAGGGGCGACGTTCGCGTAGCCGGCGTTGTTGACCACGACGTCCACGCGGCCGAACCGCTCCACTGCGGCGTCGAAGGCTGCGACTGCCTGCGCGCCATCGGTCACGTCGAGCGCGACCGGGAGAATCTTGTCCCCGAAGCGCTCAACGAGGTCGGACAGATGCTCCGGCTTGCGCGCCGTCGCGACGACCTGGTCGCCGGCCTCCAGGGCAGCAAGCGTGATGGCGCGACCGAAGCCGCGCGAAGAACCCGTGATGAACCATGTCTGAGTTGCCATGAAAATAGCAAAACACCGTTGCAATACTTGCGCAACGGTGTTGCGTAAAATCAGGATGAGACCTGTGACACAGCGTTTACTCCCCTGTGAATCGACGCATGTCAGTCGGAACAGCGTTGCGAAAAGTCCGCTGAAGCACGCCTTGTTCTGGCGCGGTCAGGAGCCCGGAGTCCGAAGCCGGGTGAGCAGATGAGCTCGGCGATCGTTGCGGACGCGCGTCGCCTGCATCCCGGCTGGGACGTTCGTCCTCAGCGGACCGAGGACCCGATCCCGATGCCGCCGTCCACGTCGAGGACCACTCCGGTGATGTAGCCGGCCTCGGGGGAGCAGAGGAACGCAACAGCAGCGGCGATGTCCTCCGGACGCCCGGTGCGGCGCATGGGCACCTTGCCCACGAGCTTGTCTCGGGCCGGTCCGTTCATGGAGGCCAGCATCGGGGTCTCGATGAGCCCGGGGGCGATCGCGTTGGCGGTGACGCCGTGCCGGGCGCCTTCGAGTGCGAACCCGCGGGTGAATCCCACGACGCCGGCCTTGGCTGCCACGTAGTTGGCCTGGCCGAAGTTGCCGCGCCAGCTCATCGACGAGAAGGATACGACGCGGCCGTACTGACGCTCCCGCATGTGCGCGAAGGCTGCCTGGGTGCAGTAGAAGGCGCCGTTCAGGCTGACGGCCAGGACTGCGTCCCAGTCCTGGACGCTGATCTTCTCGATGCGGTTGTCGCGGATGATGCCGGCGTTGTTGACCAGCACGTCGATGCGGCCCTCGCGTCCGGCGACGTCGTCGACCCACGCGCGGGCTGCAGCGGGGTCGGCGACGTCGACCTGGCTGAACTCGTGCCCCTCGCCGTCCAAGCTGTCCAGCACCTCCTCAGCGGCCGCGGCATTGAGGTCTGCGAGCTGGACTCGCGCTCCTTCGGCGGCGAACCGTCGGGCCATCGCGGCGCCGAGTCCTTGGGCGCCGCCCGTGATCAGGACGACCTGGGCGTCGTAGCGACCCGCCGGATGGCCGGCGTCGGGACGAGCAGCGGGGGCTGAGTCATCGGCGTGGTGGGACATCATGATGCCTCTCCGTCTCGGGTGAGGAACGCGCGCAGCTCCTGCGGCACGTCGTTGGCGATCCAGTGCTGGTCGAAGGCGTCGAGCTCGCGGTCACGGTCGTCCTCGGTCAACCCGCCGTGCGTGTCGTCGAGCAGCCGCTTGTACGCGGCACGTGCGCTGGCCGGTGCCTGCAGCAGCGCCTGCACGACGGCGTCGGTCGCGGTGCCGAGGTCCGCGAGCGGGGTGACGTCGTGCAGCCACGGGGCGAACGCCCGGTGCTCTGCCGGCAGGAAGCCGCCTGTCAGCGCGAGCCAGGTCGAGGTCGCGCGTCCGAGGGTCCTCTCCATGCGGGCGCTGGCACCGCCACCAGGCATGAGGCAGCGGCGTACGTGTCCGTCGCCGATGAGGGTCCCTGAGGACGCGAGGACGACGTCGCAGGCCAGCGCGAGCTCCATGCCACCGGCGATCGCGTGGCCGTGGAGCGAGGCGACGAACGCCGTCGTCGAGCGTTCCATCGCGATGGTGAGGTCCCAGATGGCGGTCAGATGGTCGCGTGGGGTCTCACCGCGAGCGGCGTCGTAGGTGCTCAGGAGCGACAGGTCGGCGCCGGCGCAGAAGCTCGGTCCGGCGCCTCGCAGCACGACGACCTGCGTCTCGGCGCGGGACGCGGCGTCCACTGCGGCCTGCAGTGCGCTCACCAGGTTCTGGTCGAGTGCGTTGCGCACTGCTGGACGGTTCAGGATCCAGGTCTCGACCGGTCCGCTGCGCTCGATGAGCAGGGTGCTCACGTGACGGCTCCGGTGTCCGGCGTGCGGGCGGCGGCGCGGAGTGCGGCGCGCTGGATCTTGCCGCTCGGGGTCTTGGGCAGGGCGTCGACGAAGGTGACGAGGCGTGGGTATGCGTGTGCGGCGTAGTGGGTGCGCACCCAGTCCTGGAGCTCCTTGGCCAGTGCGTCGGGGTCGCTCGGGGGCGAGACCAGCACGACGTGCGCGTGCACGACCTCGCCGCGGACCTCGTCCGGGGTGGCCACGACGGCGCACTCGACCACCAGGGGGTGGGTGACGAGCACGCTCTCGACGTCGAACGGCCCGATGCGGTAGCCGGCCATCAGGATGACGTCGTCGTCACGCGAGGAGAACCGGATCAGGCCGTCCTGGCCGAGCGAGGCGAGATCGCCGCTGAGGTAGTGAGTGCCGCCCGGGGTGAAGCGGGAGCAGCGCTGGTCGCGCTCCCTGCCGTAACCGGTGAACGTGAAGAACGGGCTGTTGGCGACGTCGATGGCCAACCGGCCCACCTCGCCGACCGGGGCTGGCGCGTCGTCGCCGGCCTGCAGGACGGTCACGCTCCAGCCCGGGAAGGATGCTCCCATGGCTCGATCGACGACCTCGCGAGCGAGGTCCGGGTGGTAGGAGAAGCCGGCCGGCATCCCGAGTTCGGTCTGGCCGAAGTGATCGTGCACGTCGATGCCGAAGCGCTGCCGGGCCCACGCGCTGACTTCCGGGGTCAGGGGTTCGCCGGCGGTGGACAGCCTCTGCAGATGGGGCAGGTCGACGCCGGTGTCACTGGCACGCAGGGCCCGCAGGGCGGTGGGGGCTGCGGCGTAGTCGCTCACCTGGAGGCGCTCCAGGACCTGCCATGTCGCCTCGGGCTTGAAGGTGCCGCAGGTGAAGATGCTGGTGATGCCGGCCGAGAGCGGGCCGACGATGAGGGTGTAGAGGCCGTAGGCCCATCCGGGGTCCGCTCCGCACCAGAAGGCCTTGCCCGGGGCGAGCCCGAGCTCGACGTAGGACTGCCACCCTGCCGCGTAGGCCAGTGGGTGGACGACGACCTTGGGCTTGCCCGTGGTGCCCGACGTCGCCATCTGCACGATGGGGGCCTGGGGCCCCGTCGACGGCGTGGTGCCGGTCCATGACGGTCCGACCTCAAGTGCGGCACTCAGGTCACGCTCTGGTGCTGCTGCCGCATCCGTCCCGTCGGCCACGTTCGCGCCGCCTCCGAGGCCGCGGGTGTTGGCCATGAGGATGGTGACGGAGAGCTCGCGGACCTTGGGAAGCTGCTCGGTGTCCGTGACGACGAGGGTGACCCCGGCGTCGGTCATGCGTTCGGCGACGGCGGATGCGGCGAACGCGGTGAACAGGGGGACGTAGACGGCCCCTAGGCGCCAGATCCCAAGGATGAGGGCCGGGAGGTCCGGGCCCTTGCCCATCAGGGAGGCGACGCGGTCACCGGGGCCGACCCCGTGCTGCTCGAGGAGGTGAGCGGCGCGGCGGGAACGCTGCGCGAGCTCGCCGTAGGTCATGTCCGTGACCCGGAGCTCGGTGTCGACGAACCGGAAGGCCACGTCGTCGGTCGGGTGGCGGTCGCACACCAGCCAAGGCGCGGATGCGTCGTCCGCGCCGAAGTCCGCGTGGATCTCACGAGCCCGCTGGTGAGCGTCGGACGGAGGGTCGGGAAACCTGCTGTGCGTCTCGATGGCCACCGGTGGGGTCCTGCCTTTCCGTCTGGATGCCGCTCCGGCATCGCCAGTACGATACTGGATACGAACGTACTCCAAATGTTACTGTCGTCACACCCGGAACGTCGACCGGACGGTCCGCCCTGTTCGAGAGGACAGCCAGTGCAGGAGATCAGGATCGCGCTCGAGGTCCCCGTTCCGATGCGCGACGGCACGGTGCTGCGGGCCAACGTCTACCGGCCCGTGGGCGACGGCCCGTTCCCGGTGCTGGTGACTCGCCACCCCTACGACAAGAACGTGCTCGACTCCGGGTACCTCGACTTCAAGGCGATCGTGCGCGCCGGCTACATCGTGGTCGCACAGGACGTCCGAGGGCGGTTCACCTCCGACGGCGAGTGGGTCCCGTGGAAGCACGAACGTGAGGACGGCTACGACACGGTCGAGTGGGCCGCAGCCCTGCGGGGCAGCAACGGCAGGGTCGGCATGTTCGGTGGCAGCTACCTGGGCAGCACCCAGTGGAGCGCCGCGATCGCAGGAGCACCACATTTGTTCGCGATCGCTCCCACGACCACCTGGGCCGACCCCGACGACGGACTGCTGTTCCGCGGAGGCGCCCTCGAGCTCGGCCTCAACACCCAGTGGGGCCTCATGACCGGCCTCGGCCAGATCCCGAAGGCGGGGCTCGAGCCCGCCGACATGTTCGCGCAGCTCGTGCGGACCATAAGCGACTACGACACGCTCGCCACCGACACCTACTGGCAGCTCCCGGCAGGTGCCCTCCCCGCCCTCGCGGCCTCGGGCCAGCCCGACCTCGGACTCACCCGCGCGCTCGCGGACCCGGGGACGCTGGAGGAGTCGAGGGTGTCGAGCCACTATGACGACATCGACGTCCCCAGCCTCGGCTTGGCCGGGTGGTACGACGTGTTCCTGCAGGGCGACCTCGACAACTACGTCGGCCAGCGCACCCGGGGCCGCACCGCCCGCCTGGTCGTCGGGCCCTGGCACCACCTGAGCCTGGCCGCCATGACTGCCGGTGGACAGGTCGGAGAGGTCAACTTCGGCCTGGGCGCGCTCGCGCCCGGTGGCCAGATGGTCAGCGACCTCCAGCGCGAGTGGTTCGACCACTGGCTCAAGGACATGCCCGCCACCACTGCGCACGAGTCCGGCGTCCTGCTCTTCGTGATGGGGACCAACCAGTGGCGAGCAGAGGCACAGTGGCCTCTCAAGCGGGCCGTGGACACCCCGCTCCACCTGGGCGACGGATCCGCGCTGTCGTGGACCGCTCCGGAGAGCGACAGCTCCGAGTCGACCTTCACCTATGACCCCGCCGACCCGGTCATCACCCGCGGTGGGAACCTCGTCATGGCCTCGGAGTTTCCCGTCGGTCCCGTGGACCAACGCGACACCGAGGCCCGCGACGACGTGCTCGTTTTCACCACCGAGCCGCTCGAGGAGCAGATCGAGATCACCGGCCGCGTGCGGGCCACGCTCTTCGCCTCCACCGACGGCCCCTCAACCGACTGGGTCGTACGCCTGTGCGAGGTGGACGCGGCGGGCGTCTCCCGCAACATCGTCGACGGCATCACCCGCGTCACCACCGAGCCGGGACGCGTCGACGAGATCGAGGTCGACCTGTGGTCTACCTCGATCGTCATCAAGGCCGGCCACCGCCTGCGCGTCCAGGTAACCTCGAGCAACTTCCCCCGCTGGGACCGCAACCTCAACACGGGCGAGCCGGTCACCGAAGCCACCACCATCAGGGTCGCCCAGCAGCGCATCCACCACGACCGCAGCCGACCCTCACGCATCATCCTGCCGATCGTGAACAACTGAGCCGCACACCCGTCCTGCCCGCCCCCGACGAGCAGGAACAACCGTGGGGCGGAGGTGACCGAGGTCGCCTCCGCCCCACGCACGCTCAGTCGGGCTTGCGCACGGCCAAGCCGTGCACCAACAGTTCGCCGAGCTCGGCGAACGCAGCACCCGCGCTCAGGCCCGTGGCCTCCAGCACTTCACCGGACTGGACCCCGTCCATCAGGGACGCCACCGTCATCGACGCCAGCGCAGCATCAGCGTGGCGGAAGCTCCCGTCTCGCACGCCCTCCTCGATCATGGCCTGGACGCGAGCGGCAGCGGCCTGCGAGTTCAGGCGGTAGATCTCAGCGGTGGGCGGGTACGTCACCATGTCGACGTAGAAGGCCGCCGAGTTCCGGTCCATCGCCCGTCCCACGCCGTGCAGGTATGTGACGATCCGCGTCGCAGGCTCCGACGCCTCGGACAGAGCCGCCTCGATCTCCGCGCTCGAGTGCGCGAAGAAGTAACGCACCACCGCCTGGTTAATCTGCTCACGCGAACCAGCGACGGTGTACAGCGTCGACTTCGAGCACCGCAGCCTCTTGCAGAGCTCATCCGTCGTGAGAGAGCTGAACCCCTCGGCAAGGAAGATCGTCTCCAGCTCCTGCAGCAGCTGCTCGCGACGCAGCGACTCGCGCTTCGTCCGCGACGGCTGTGCCCGGACGAGGTCGACCTTCGGGCCAGTTGCAGACGGCATGCGGCAAGTGTTTCACAGCAGTCTGCGGTCATGTCCCGCGGGGTGGTGTAGTCACGGCAGTTGCGTGGCTGGTTGCGGGCGGCGAAAGGGCGGCGTACCTTCGCCTCCCTGGCGCGGCGGGCCGGCGCCGGGAAGTTGCCGGTCTCGGTGTGTACGTTGCGCCGGGCCCTGGGCGGGCGGCTGCCCACCCTGTACACCGTCCGTGCGTTCGCCCGGGGCTCGGGCGCCGACGAGGAGGAGGCCGGACGGGTATGGGCGGCGGCCGAGGCCGCCGTACGTCCCGCGCCGGTCCGGAAGCCGACCACGTACGTACCCGGGCACCAGATCACCACCCGGACGGGACTGGCCTCGGCCATGGAGAAAGTCCGGGTGGCGGCCGGCGGGCCGAGCCTGCGCCGGCTGGCCGCCTCACCCGCGGCCGCGGGCCGCATCTCGCGCAGCGCCCTGCACAACGCTCTCACAGGCCGGCGGCTGCCCAGCGAGGAACTGCTGGCCGCGTTCGCGGCGGCGTGCGGCGCCGGCGAGGAGGTCACCCGGGCGCTGCTCGCCGCCCGTACGCGGATCCTGACCGGACCTCTGCCCCGGCCGCGGGCGGAGACCGCCCTGCAGGCCTGGCGCGCGCGACGCGGCCGTGCCCTTCTGGTTCAGGGGCAGGGACGAACTCGACGAAGGCGTCGAACCCGGGTTTCCGGTGCGTCGGCGGCCCTCACCCGCGCGGAGAACGGCACAACGTCACCGGCGGCGACGAAGCCAGCGCCGAAGGACGGCGACGAACTCGACTGGTACGACCGCCAGTTGCGCGACGAGGAAGAAGCCGGGCACCGGCGGACGGAAGCCTGCACCGACGACCTCCCCGACGGCGGGCTGAAGGAACTGCAGCGGGCGCGGGACGCCGGCCGGCGCAGGGCGGGGCAGCCTTCGCGCCGCGCTCGCCGTGTACATCCCCGCGGTAGGCGGGCGGGGGCCGCGCGGTGACGCGGAGTGGGTGCCGGCGGCGCGGCCGGTGCATCGTGACGGCCTCCGCCCGCGCCCCTCCGACGCGGCCGGGAGCTCCAGCAGCCGCGCAACCAGCACCGGCCTGGACACCCTCAACCCCGCCGCGACCTCACCCCACGCGCCCGGCTCCCCCACCCCACACCCTTCCGCCCGCGCAAAACCGACACCGACCACCGTGCCGCCGCGCAGTCCTCGGAAAGATCAGAAGTGCCGTTCTCAAGACAGTGGAGCGGAGTGGGGTGCACCGCCCCACGGCAGTGACCACGCCCTTCCTCAACACCCGACCAGCGGAAACACCCGTACCTGACATGCCGTCACTGACACCCAGCCACCGACACCAAACCGGCACATCACACAGAGGGCGTCGGCTTCCGCCGACATGAGCGCGTCGGCGAACGTCTTGACCATCGCGCGCAGCAGGTCCGGACACGCCGAGGCGAGATTGTCTTCCGCGAGGACGCGCAGGGGCAGACTGTCGGCTGCGGTCATCGTGCTGATCTCCTTCAAAGACTTGGTCGTCTTGAAAGATCAGCCGGTAGCCGTTCTCATACCCGGACACTCACTCCGACGCCGGGCCAAACGCCCGGATCAGGTGGGAGCCCGTACACCACTTCCCAGAACGCAACCGCCGGTGACGGTCATGACGTGGAAGACGTCCGGACGCTCCCGCCCGGATCGTCGGCCTTCGCCGGACCCATAGGGAGCGTCCCGCGGTCACCCGGCGTAACCCGCCGGCCTTGCCGGGCAAAGGCTTGCGGCGACGGGGAGTGCGGCCGCGTTGCTCGTGCCGCCCGGTCCAGGCTGCGCCCTGACCGTTCCCGTCGCCGCTCACCGACCGGCTCAGACGTTCGCCAACTCCTCACGTGCCTTCACGAGCCGGTCCGCCGCCTTGTCGACGTCTGTCTGTGTCGACTGCGGGGCTGCGACGGTCGCCTTCGCCGAGGAAAGCGCCTCTTGGAGCCGCTGCCAGGAGCCGGAGGTGAAGTCCGCCTGCGACAGCAGGGCGGCGGAGGCGACCTGATAGGTGATGACGGACGTGTCCACGAAGTGGGCGTTGATCTGCACTTCCGCGGCATGGAAATACTGCACGCCGGAGATGCGCAGGTACCGGTACTGAGTGGTGTCACCGGTCATGGCCAGGTCGTACCACTGGACTTGCGAGTTGTCCGTGATGACGGGCGCTGTGCCGAGTGTCACCCAAGTCGCCTTGTCGTTCGAACCCTCCAGCCTGCCCTTCGAGAGTTGCTTGGCCAGACCGACCCTGGGATAGAAGCGGGCGCTGTCGACGACAGCGGGGTGCTCGGGCCCGAAGTCGAGGTTCACCGGCGTCCAGTTCACGCCGTTGGGTGTGGTGGTGAGGTCGCCGTCGAAAGCCAGCGCGGTGTTGGCGTTGGTCGCACCCGACTCGTCACCGTCGTAGTTGACGACCGCGTTGTCCATGACGTCGATCGCGTTGTCCGCATTGCGCGCATACGGCTTGCGCATGCCGTCGACCGTGCTCTGCACCAGGTCCAGGTAGGCGGTGACACGCTGCAAGGGGATGCTTGCGTCGCCGGAGGCGGACTGATCGGAGAAGCTGATGATCTTGCCCCTGAACACCTGCTTCGCCTCCGTCACAGCCTCCTTGAAGGCCTCTGACGACTGGGGGGTGTACTCGGACGGGTCCACGGTCTTGGCGATCTCGTCCACGGCGGTCGAGGCGTCGGCCGCGACGTGGAGCATGACGTCCGACGTCACCGTCCGGTCACCGACGCGTGCCAGCAGAACGATGTGGGCGTCTCCCGTCTGCTGTGCTCCCGGCGTCCAGGTGAGCGTCCCGGTCGTGGGATGGAACTCGGCGCCTTCCGGCAGGGTGACGGGTTGGAGGCGGGGCTTGCCTCCGAAGGGGTCGTTCGCCTCGTAAGTGAGCGTGACCGGCTGGCCCACGAAGTACCGGGCGCTCACCTCCGAGTGCGTGACGGTCGCCGGTGCAGACACATCCGGATCCGTCTGCAGCCACGCCAGGGTCATCGGCTGTTCGGTGGTGAAGTAGGTGAATCCACCCGCGATCCCGTCAGGCAGGCGGATGAAGTGCGTACGCCACTCCCCGCGTTCTGTCGCCAGCAGCTGGGCGGTGACCACCGAGTCCGTCGAGAGGTCATTGGTGTGCACGGCGACCGTGGAACCGGTGGAGGAGGTGTAGCGCACCGCCAGGTACTTTCCGCTCAGGTCGGCGGCCGCGTAGCCGAGCGTGGTCCCCGCGGTCAGCCGGAGTGCACCCGGCTCCGCCTGGTGGTCGGACGCGCGCTGCGCCCGGCCCTTGATCACCGACAGGTAGGAGTCGGCCGTCGTCACGGGGTGCAGCGGGTTGGCGTAGGTGAACCGGAAGGTGTCGATCGCCGCTGGCTCATCGCCTCGGTAGACGAAGGTGACGTCCTGGCGGCCGAGCAGTCCGGTGGAGGTGCCCAGCGCGGAGAAGTCAGCCCACTTACCGCTGGTCGACGACAGTTTCACGCTGCGGAGGAGCTTGCCGGCGGCCGCTCCCTGGTGGATCTCGAGCGTGCCGGCCGCCGTGGTGTTGATCCTCAGGTTCACGCTCGCCGCACCGTTGTCGAAGTCGAGGTCCGTGTACCCGACGGAGGCTCCGTCAGCGAAGGTCAGTCCCTTGCCGTCCGGGCCGGCCGAGACGCCGGAGTGTTCGGGGGCGTCTGCCACGCTGTTGGTGACCTGGGCGCTGCCCGCAGCGAGCTTGAACCAGTTCAGGCCGCCCTGCCAGCCGAAGACGTTGTCGCTTCCCGACCACTGGAACACCAGCGTGTGCCGACCGGACAGCGGGCGTACGAGTTTTGTGACGACGGTCGCCCAGTTGACCGCTCCCCCGGTCGAGGGGACCTTGACGACGCCGATCGTCTCCCCTGAGGACGAGTCGAGCTTGACGGTGATCTGCGATCCGACCGTGCTCTTGACGCCCGCACGCACCACCAGCGTGTCCCTCGGCGTGTTCCCGAAGTCGAAGTCCCCGTATTTCACCCAGCCGTTCTTCTGGACGTTGGTGATGATGTGCCGGGCACCGTCGGGGTCCACGTAGGGTTCCACGCCCACGTCGTCCGTACCGCTGATCGCGGTGATCCCGTCGGCCGAGTTGTGTCTGTCGACGGCGGCTTCGGGAGTCACGTCGGTGTCGACCGACGTGAGCGGACCGCGACTGACCGCTTTCGCGGGGGTGCTCTGCAGAATGTCCTGCGGTGTCGCGTTGCGCTGCAGGTTCAGCTGTTCATTGCGTTCGAGGTACGGGTAGTCCCGCATGTCGGCGCCGGCCACGTACCGGTAGTGGTTGTAGAGCGGCACGGAGCCGAGGATCAGCCCGCGCCCCGCGCTCGACACCTTGGAGTAGTACCCGGACGGGTCCCAGCTCACGTCGTGCCCGAGGTTGTAGCGGGCGAAGTAGTCCGCTCCCTTGAGGATGCGGTTGCCGAGGTAGGCGTAAAGGTCGATGCCGTCGGCACCGAGGTCGCCCCGTGTGTGCTGGATGTACGCCGTCGAGGCGATCCAGGCGGGCTGGGTGACGTCCGCGCTGGCGTGCCCCTGGTCGCGCCCCATTTCGGCGACCTGTCCATCGGCGGCGATCTGTTTCGAGACCGCGACATCCAGGAGGGGGTTGGGGTTGTTGCCCACCGTGATCCGGTCCATGTACTGGTTGTAGGCGGCGCGGTCGTCGAGGAAGACGGCGAACGCGACGAGCGGCATGAGCTGAGCGCCGGCCTGGTTCATGAACGCGCTGGGCAGGTCGATCCCTCCGGCGTCCCGGGAGCGCATCACGAGCCTGGCCATGGCGGAGTACGCGGTGGTGTCGGCGTCCGTCCAGCCCGAACCGCTGGTGTAGCGCAGTATCTCCGCCGCCTGGGTCATCTCCGCCAGGCCGACGGGGGCGTGGATGCCCTCGGTCATCTCCGTCAAGGTGGAGGTCCAGGCGCGGATGATCTTCAGCGCGTTGTCCCGGTAGACCTCGTCACCGGTGATGTACCACATGTCGGTCTGGATGCCGGCGGCGTGGCCGTCCTGGTAGAGGCGGTACTGGTTGGCCCCGTTGGAGCGCCATGAGACGGCGGCGATGGGCCCCTTGAGCACGTAGTCCTTCGCCGCGGTCGGATCGACGCTCATCGCCCTGTACGCCGAGGCCCAGGGCTTCTTGCCGGCCGCGGCCATGTCCCTCATGGTGTTCAGTTGCGTGCGGTCCATGGTGATTCCGGGGTGGGCGAAGCCGGCCTCGCTCACGACCGTTCCGTCCTCGGCGCCGATCACCGCGGACGGCGCCGGGGAGGTGGCGGCGTGGGCGTGTACCGGCACCGCACCGATCAGGGCGAGCACCGTGGCCAGCACCGTCACCACGAGCAGCAGCGCGCGCCCTGGAGTACGGGACGCCCGTTCTGCCCGCGGCAGTTGGTCGATCGACGGCATCGCGTGGGATGGCCGGTCAGGACCGGTCCGGCGCGTGGTTCTGGCAGGGTCTTGGATCATTGGAACCTCGTTTCTGCGGTGTGCCGGGGCCTCGCCTCCCGGCGGGCCTGGCATCCTGCGGCTCTCGGAGCGCCCGCTCAGGCCTTTACCGCGCCAGCCATGATTCCGGAGACGATGTGGCGGGAGAGCAGGACGAAGACGACGAGCAGGGGCAGCAGGCCGAGCGTCGCTCCCGTGACGACCAGGGTGTAGTCGATGCCGTAGCCGGCGGCGAGCGAGGAAAGGGCGACCTGGACCGTGGGGGTGTTGGTGGGATCCAGCACGATGAGCGGCCAGAAGAAGTCGTTCCATGCCCCCATGAAGGAGAACATGGCGAGCACCGCCGCCTGGGAGCGCAGCGCGGGCAGGGCGACATGCCAATAGGTGCGCAGTACCGAGCAGCCGTCCATGCGCGCCGCCTCGACCAGCTCGTACGGGATGGACTCCTCGGCCGCCTGGCGCATCCAGAACACGGCGAAGGCACCGATCAGCGCGGGCACTGTGACGGCCTTGAGGGTGTCGACCCAGCCCAGGTCGCTGACGAAGATGTACATCGGAATGACACCGAGCTGGGCGGGAACCATGGACGTGATGATCACGACCATGAAGAGGGCGTTGCGACCCCGGAAGCGGAGTCGGGCGAAGGCGAAGCCGGCCAGGGAACCGAGCAACACGTTGGCGAAGGCAGTGACGCTCGCGACGATCAGCGAGTTCCGCATTGCCAGCCAGAAGTCGATGGTGTCGAAGACGCGGCGGATGTTCGCCAGGAGATGCCCTCCGGGCACCAGCGGCGGGAAACTCGAACCGATCACGGAGTTGTCGTGCGTGGACAGGACGAAGGAGTAGTAGAGCGGAAAGACCGATGCCGTCACCACCGCGGCGAGGATCAGGTATCCGAACCGGCTGGGCCGGTCCGCCTCGGAGGGCACGTACCGCTTCGTGCGGCGCGGCCTGATCCCCCTGGGGCGCTCGGCAGGGCCGATCTCTGCGGGCAGGACTGCGGGCGACGTGGACACGGGCATGGCGGAGTTCACCCCTTCGACGCGATGCGCCGCGCCAGCGTCAAGTTGATGAGCGAGGCCAGAGCGATGACGATGAAGATCACCCAGGCGACGGTCGCCGCGTAACCGGCGTTCATGTCGCGGAATCCGCGTTCGTACAGGTACATCATCAGTGTCTGGAACTGGCGGTCGCTGCCGCCCGCACCACTGACACCCTGGGTGTCGAAGAGGGCCGGCTCGGCGAAGAGATGGAGGCCGCCGATCGTCGAGGTGACGACCGTGAACAGGATGGTGGGGCGGATGGAGGGGACGATCACGGTCCAGAACGTGCGGGTGCGTGAGGCCCCGTCAAGAGCGGCGGCCTCGACGAGTTCGCGTGGAACGTTCTGCAGCGCGGCGAGATAGATCAGGGTCGTGTATCCGGTCCACCGCCACATGACCATCACGCTGATCGCGACCATCGCCGACCAGTGGTTGGCCTGCCAATCGACACCGTCCAGCCCGACCAGCCGCAGAAAGGCGTTGGCGAGTCCCGTCTGGCTGGCGAAGATCTGCGCGAAAATCAGCGCGACCGCGGTCACTGACATCACGTTCGGCAGCAGCACCAGGGGCCGCCACAACGACCGCAACCGCAGCCGCCGGTTCAGCAGCGAGGCGAGCCACAGTGACGCCAGGAGCTGCGGGACGGTGGAGAACACGAACAGGATGAGGGTGTTCCCCAGCGCGTTCCAGAAGTACGGATCGCTCAGCAACCGGGTGTAGTTGTCGACGCCGACGAAACCCTGGTCGCCCTCGAGGAGGTTCCACCGGTGCAGCGAGAGCCAGCCCGTGTAGAGCAGGGGCAGCGCTCCGAACGCCGCGAAGACGAGGAAGAAGGGGGCGATGAGACCGTAGGGCGTGAACCGGAAGTCCCAGCGGGACAGGCGGCGGCGGAGGGCGTCACGTCCCGAGTCCGGGCGATGCTCACCCGGCGGTGCGGGCGGGGAGGCACCGATCGCCGGACCTCCCGCCGATCGAGTGGCTGTGTCACAGGGCATGGTTGGTTCCTGATCGGTCGTGGAGACACCTGTCCGGGCGGCTGCTCCATCGGAATGTGCGGGTGCAGGCGGAACGTTGGCTCAGTCATCCGGGCCCGGTCCGTGGGTGACTGTGGGATCCGTGTCGCCGTGGGTCTCGTAGTCCTCGCGTCCGCCCTTGCGGCTGCTAAGAGGGCCGACTGAACCGCCCGCACGCTGCTGCGGGCGGTTCGGCGCTCGGTCACTGCTGCAGCGCCGCCTTGGTGTCGGAAACCGCCTGCTTCCAGGCAGCCGCCGGCTTCTGCTTGCCCTGCACGATCCGCAGGATGGCGTTGAGGAACGGTCCCTGCGCCGTTCCGTCCTGGGAGCCCCGGAAGTAGTCGACCTTCAGATCGAGCGCCGAGGCCGCGTAGATCTTCCCGATCGGCGCGTTCGAGAAGTAGGGGTTGGTGGCCTTCTGAACGGCGGGCGACTTCAGCGCCTCGACCGTGCTGGGCAGGTAGCTGCCGGTGGTGAAGTTGGTCACCTGCTGCGCCGGGGCTGTGAGCCACTGTGCGAGTTCGACCGATGCCTTCAGGTTCTTTCCCTGCTTGGGGACCATGAGGTAGGACCCACCCCAGTTGCCTCCGCCGGGTGCCCCCGCGATCGCCCACTTGTCCCTGTAGGCATCGCCGCCGTCGGTCTGCACGCGGCTGAGCATCCAGGCCGGGCAGACGGAGACCGCCGCCTTGCCCTGCTTGAGCACGGCGTGCCATTCGGGGGTGAAGGGAGCGACTCCGTTGGTGAGACCGTTCGTCGCCAGGCTCGCCACGGTCATGAAGTTGGCCTTCATCTGCGCGTTGCCGTCAGCGGTGAAGGAGTCGTCCTTGGCGAAGAACGTCTGGTTCATCTGGCCGAGCATGGCCGTCCAGACGTTGCCGGGAGAGTCGACGAACTTCACTTCGGGTACCTTGCTCTGAAACCGCTCACCCACGTCGATGAGGTCCTTCCAGGTGGGCCACAGCTTGGCGACGGCGGTCGGTTCGGTGGGCAGTCCGGCCTTGGCGAACAGGTCCTTGCGGTAGCACAGGGCCATGCCGCCGATGTCGGTGCCGAGCCCCGTGATCGTCCTTCCGTCGGGGCTCCCGCCCTTGGCCTTCCAGTCCACCCACTGTCCGGCCTTCGTTCCGTAGTCCGCGAAGTTCACGAACTTGTCGGAGACCTTGAGGTAGGACGGCATCGAGTCGACTGCCAGTCCCACGATGTCGGGTGCGCCGCGTCCCGCCGCCATCTGCGTGTTCAACCGCGTCGTCAGCGTGCCGCCTTCGAGCTGGACGAGCTTCACCTCGACATTCGGGTGCGACTTCTCGTAGGCCTTGATCAGGCTCTTGTAGCCGTAGTCGGACTGGGTCACCACCTGCAGGGTGACCTTGCCGTCACCACTCCCGCTGCCCGCGCCGGAACCGCACGCGGTCAGCGTCAGGGCGAGTACGAGCGGGGACGACGCCCAGAGGAGGCGTCGGGGTTGTCTGAAGAACATGGAGAAGCTCCTGTGAAGGGCCGGCAGGGCGCAGCACAGGCCGCGCCCAGCCGGATGGATCGGGGAGGGTGCTCGGTGGTCGCGGTGGGCCGGTGGGCTTCGCCCAGTGGTGTGGGCAGCCCGTGGGCCCGGGGTGCTTGACTGCGCTCCCGACGCGCCGTCAAGGTGACCGCCGAAGTTCACGGATGCGGGTATGAACCGAGAGTTTCGATAGTTTGCTGCGGACAGCGGGTGAAGTAAGTGCTCCACCTGCTGGAAGCGCTTGCAAACGTAGAGTTGCCCCTGTCGGGCGTCAACGTTCTCTTCCTGTTTCACCGAAAGATCGAAACTTTCTAGGACGACGGCGTGCCGTTGAGGCGACGCGCCGGAGGGAGGCCCCGTGAAGAACCAGGGCAGGAGCGGACCGACCATGGCGGAGGTCGCGCGGCATGCCGGTGTCTCCGTACCCACCGTGTCCAAAGTGCTCAACGGGCGCGAAGACGTGGCCGCGGAAACACGTCGCCATGTCGAGGCCGCTCTTCGCACCCTGGGCTACCGGCGTCGGGAGCGGCTGCGCTCCACGGAGGGGCAGACGGCGGCGCGCACCATCGATCTGGTGGTTCACCAGCTCGGTTCGACCTGGACTGCCGCGATCGTCGAAGGCGCCGAGGAGGCGGCCCATGAGGCGGGTCTGCACCTCGTGGTCAACGCCATGCTGGGGCGCACCCGTCATCAACGCACCGAACGCGGCTGGTTGGAACGGATCTCAGCCCGGGGAACCCTCGGTGTGGTGACCGCGCTCGCGCACTTCTCGGCGTCACAGGATGCCTGGTTCCGCCAGAACAAGGTTCCGTACGTGATGATCGACCCCATCACGCCACCGCCTGCGGACACCTACTCCGTCGCGGCGACCAACTGGGAGGGATCTCGCGGCGCCGTCGAACACCTGCTGGCTCTGGGACACCGGCGGATCGCCATCATCGCCGGCAAGCACGGCCGCCACTGCAGCGACGTGCGCATCGAGGGCTACCGTTCCGCCATGCGTTCGGCTCGCGCCCGGATACTGCCGGGGTACGTGCGCCGCGGGCATTTCCACCCTCCGGGCGGCGAGCGAAGCATGCACGAGCTGCTGGACCTGGAGACGCCGCCCACAGCAGTCTTCGTATGCTCCGACTTCATGTCACTCGGCGCGATCCGCGCGATCCGCGAAAGGGGGCTCAGGATCCCCGAAGACATCAGCATCGTCAGCTTCGACGACCTGCCGGAAGCGCGCTGGACCGTTCCGGAGCTCACCACCGTGCAGCAGCCCCTGGCCGAGATGGCCGCGCATGCCGTGCGACTCGTCATGCGCATGTCTCAGGGGGAGCCGCCGGGAAGCCGGCGAACGGAGTTGTCCACCACCCTGATCGAACGGGCCACCACCGCTCCCCCGCCGTCCGCGCCCTCGTAACCGTTCCGTAGTGGGGTTGCCGACCACCGGAGTTGCTTCTATGATCTTCGATGAACTGAGAAAGCGCTTGTCCGCGGGGGAGCTCCCGACGCTCCCGACCGCACGGCACCCGTCCGTCGACGACAGGGTGTATGGCAGGCCGTCCGATAGGTGCGCTACGGGCGAACAAGGTGGGGTTCGCCGCTGAGCGGTGGGCGCCGCCCGACCGCCGACCCTCAGGCACCTGAAGGCCGGGGCGTGGCCTGCCTCATGGGCCATGTCGTGGTGATCTTCTGGACCAGGGTCAGACCACCAGGAGTCAACCCCCGTGACAGCCCCTCAGTCCGAAGCCGGCACGTTTTCCGTCGACTCGGGCGCAACCCCGCACGCGCCGATCTCCACCGGTGACGACGCCGTAGGCCCAACCGTCATCCGCAACCCCGTACTGACGGGCAGCCATCCTGATCCGTCCATTCTCCGTGTGGGCCGCGACTACTACCTGGCCACCTCCACCTTCGAGTGGCTGCCCGGTGTCACCCTGCATCACTCCCGTGACCTGGTGAACTGGCAACTGCTCGGCGGCGCCCTCACCGAGAACCGGCTGCTCGACCTGGTGGGCACTACCGACTCCGGCGGCGCGTGGGCACCCTGCCTGTCCTACGCCGACGGCCTGTTCCACCTCGTCTACACCCACATGCTTCACAACGTCGGCCCCTACCGCGACCTGCGCAACTACGTCGTCACCGCCCCTTCCCCCACTGGACCGTGGTCCGCACCGGTCCCCCTGCACAACCGGGGCTTCGACCCGTCCTTCTTCCACGACGAGGACGGACGGAGCTGGATGCTGTCCATGGCGTACGAACACCGCCCGGGCCGTGACTCCTTCGGGGGAATCCTGCTGCAGGAGTGGTCTCGCGGTGAACGCCGACTCATAGGACCCGTCCACCGCATCCTCGAGGGCACCGGCCGGGGCTGCACCGAGGGCCCTCACCTGTATCGGCGCGACGGCTGGTACCTGCTGCTTGTGGCCGACGGCGGCACGGGGTTCAACCACGGCGCCGCCGTCGCGCGTAGTCGTACGATCACCGGCCCCTACGAACTCGACCCGGCCGGCCCTCTGCTGACCACCCGCGACGCCCCCGACCACCCACTGCAGAAAGCCGGCCACGCCAGCCTGGTGGACACACCCGGCGGGGACTGGTATCTCGCTCACCTGTGTGCGCGTCCGCTGCCGGGCACCGATCGCTGTGTACTCGGCCGCGAGACCGCGTTGCAGTCGGTCACGTGGAGCGCCGACGGCTGGCCCAGGATCGAGGGCAGTCGTCCGGCCATGGTCGTGTCCCCACCGGCGGCAACCCGAGTGGCGACGCCGAACACCGCGACCACCCTCCCGGTGAGTGTCCGGCCCTACCATTTCCACGACGCCTTCGACGACCCTCATTCCACCGGGCGGCTCGACCCGCATCTCCTGACCCTGCGTCTGCACGCCGACCCCGCCTGGCTGGACCTGCGTGAGCGAGCGGGGCATCTGAGGCTGCGCGGGCAACAGTCCCTCGCCTCTCCCCACCGCCAGAGCGTCGTCGCCCACCGCCAGACGGCACATCGTTGCCGGGCTGAGACAGTCGTCGGCTTCCGGCCCCGATCGCCGCAGCAGATGGCGGGACTCGTCCACATCTACAACACCCGTCTGTGGCACTACCTGCACCTCACCTGGGACGAAGACCTCGGTCGCGTACTGAGGACGGGAAGCCTGGACTACCAGACCTACCAGGAAAGCGAGGTGGTCCCTGTACCCGGGAGCGGCCCGGTCCACCTGCGGGCCGACGTCGACGGCGCGGTACTCCGCTTCGCGTGGCGCACGGACGATGTCGGCTGGCGAGGCATCGGTGGCGACCTCGACGCATCCCTGCTGTCCGACGAGTACGCCACCCGTGCCGTCTCGGGTCAGATAACCAACTGGGGGTTCACTGGAGCCTTCCTCGGAATGGCTGTCCAGGACCTCACCGGGTCGGGACTGCACGCCGACTTCGACCACTTCTCCTATCGCGAGACGTGAGCGATCACAGGGCCGCAGCCCTCTGCCCGAGGGCCGGTGCCCAGGCGCGGCACTCGCGTAGTCGCGGCGATCGCGGTCCTCCGGCACCACGCGACCACCGCGGCGCTGTGCGAGACGGAAGCGGCACCCGCTGCGGCTCGCTCACCACCTCGTTCTCCCGCTCCAGCCACTGATCCGCCGACGGGCTTCCCGCAGCTCCATGCTCTCCTGGCTGGTCACCCCGGGGCCCGGACCCGTCATCGAGGTCCGCCCGGCGCATCCACTTCCACGACGTCATCGGGTGGGCCCCGAAATCGGCGGCCACCTGCTCGACCGTGACAACCCGGGCCGCGGTTCATCTCGACTCACACGACGTCCTGGCGGAACTCCTCCGGACAGGGCTTGCGTACAGTGGCATCCTTCCCACCCGCCCCTCGGGGCAAGCCGGTTCAGATGCCACCCGATCGTGCAGCAGACCCGTACGTCCCGGTGCCGCTGGGGCGCGAGGACTACATCGAGCTCATGCCTATCAAGCGGCAGAAGATCAACGACTACGGCATCCGCATCGACTACCGCACCTACGACCACAAGGTCCTCAACCCCCACCGCGGCGAACGCTCGCCAGCAGGAGACGGCCTGTGGGAGATCCACTACAACCCGCACGCGCCCGGCCAGATCTGGGTACGCCTGCCGAAGCCTGACCAGCCACGCGGATACGGGTGGGAGGCGGTGCCGTGGATCCACCACACCCTGGTCACCGCCCCGTTCACCGACTTCACCTGGCAGCACATCCGGCGCACCGTCGCCCGACGCGGCAGCCGCGTCCAACACGAACACGACCTGGCCCTCGCATTGCGCGAGTGCTCGAGCGCGCCGCCGCGGGGCAGGGCAGCCACCGGGAGAAGGTCGTCACCGCCCGGGCCCGCGCCGGCACCCGTGAAGGGCAGCGGCTGGACGGGAAGTGGGGCTCGATCCACACCACGGCTCGTCCTTGCACCACTTCTCGGGGGAGTTGTGGTTCACCAGGCCGCCCGTATGGGCCATGCGCAGCAGTTCGGCCTTGGTGTGCTTGTGGCGGAAGGGGGCGGCGACGGATCCAGGCCGCGCTCGTGTGCACGTCGCGAGGAAGGGAGGCCATGGCCGGGTCACCTGATCTTTGCGCTGCCGCAGGTGAAGGTCGTTTCTTGAAGGAGTTCTGGCGTGATGCGAACGCCGGTCAGATACTCGGCCAGCGCGAATGCTGCTGGTGCGGATCGGTCCTCTGCGGTGTCGGAGGTCTCCTCCCAGAACTGGAAGCCGATGTTGTGCATGGCCTTCAGGAGTTCGTCGGGGGTGGTGCCCCATCGGCTGTCGGGGAATCCGGGTTCGAAGGTCAGGCGGTTCGTCCCGTCCTCGGCCCAGAGAAACGAGTCGACGCCGTTGATGTTGACGAAGTGCGAGACCCATCTGGTGCCGGCGGACGCCGGCAGGGCCGTCTCCTCGGTGACACCGAGATAGCCGTTGGGCTCGATCAGCAGTGTCCAGTCCCCGACGCTCGTCATGGCGATCAGCTGCCGGGTGTTGTCGGGGTCCAGGAGGTCGAAGGCCGCCTCTGTTATCTGTTCCGCCCCGGTCTGCGGAGACTCCTCACATCCTTGGAGACGGCGGAGGACCTCTGAAGGCGGCAGGCCGTGAACCAGGGTGAAGCAGTATGCCTCTGCGAGGTCGGGGAATCTTTCCTCGACCACATGTAGTCGGCAGCAGTCGAAGTCATCCCCGAGATCCTCGCTGATGCCACTGACATCGGTGGCCAGAGTCCCCCAGGTTTGCTGGCGGCACGGTCGCTTCGGCGCTGAGGCCGACCGGGCTGCCGAAGACGGAGAAGACGGCACGGACACGGGCGGGGGCATCCGGCTGCAGCAGCGGGGCCGCCGTGCAGAAACTGCGGGACCCGGGCGCGCCAGCGCTCGCCCGGGCCGGCTTCAGGAAGCCTGCGGACTTGGCCGGGCTGAGAACCAAGTAGACGTACGACGGTATCCGACCGTATGTTCCGGTGTCCGCGCGCGTCCTCGCACGCGCGCCGGCACCAGTGCACCCGCGCCGGTTCGGGGAGAACCGCGCGCCGGCTCGGATCTCGTCTTCTCGGGGGGACTTTCTCATGACCACGCCCATGCCGGCTTCGCCGTACGCTGCCCCGCCCGGCGCCTGGCTGCGCTCGCCGGCCGCGCTCGGCCGCGCCACCGCCGTGCTGCTCGGCCTCGTCATCGCCACCGACCTGTTCGCCTGCTACGCGGACCTGCTGGAGATGGACGTCACCGGCGACCTGGCCGACGGCGTCACCGGCGCCGACGTGATCGACCGGGCGGACCACGCGGACGCCCTCTACGGCATCGCCGGCATTGCGCAGGGTGTCGCGCTGGTGGTCACGGCCGTCGTCTACCTGTGCTGGCTGTGGCGGATCCGGGTGAACGCCGAGGTGTTCGACGCCTCCCGGCATCGCATGAAGCGCGGCTGGACCATCGGCGCCTGGTTCTGCCCGGTGGTGAACCTGTGGTTCCCGCGCCGGATCGTCGCGGACAGCTGGGACGCCAGCGCTCCCTGGGGCTCGCGGTCCGGGCACACGCCGGTCGACGCCTGGTGGACGCTGTGGCTCGTCAGCCTCTTCGTGGGCCGGTTCGCCGACCGCAGCTCCCGGCAGGCCGAGACGGCGGACGAACTGCGCGAGGCCGCCGGGACGATGCTGTTCTCCGACTGCCTCGACATCGCGGCCGCGGTCCTCGCCACCGTGGTGGTCGTCCACCTGACCCGGATGCAGGAGCGCAAGGTCCTATCCGGCGAGCTGCCGGCTCCCGCACTTGGCTGAAACCCATGGCTGTGGCACTCCCGCCCCGGTCGTACCGCCGCCGCTCCACCGCCATCAGCGACGGCACCGAACGCATCACCAAATCACACTCGAAGCCATCCGCCTCGACCACCTCACCCGAAACCCACCACCGCCCCGGTCGGCAGTCGAGCCGAGCGATGGGGGCCGCGGGCTGGCCGGGGTCGGGCCGAGGGATCAGGTGCCGGGCGGGAGCACGCTGAGCCGGATCGCGGAGGGCCGTTGCGGGTCGTGGTGGATCTCCTGGTCCGCCGCCAGCAGACGGACGGCGCTCGCCGTCGGCTCGCCGGTGCCGGGGTTGCGGGCGAAGCGGGGGTGGGCCCCGCTGGAGACCTGGAGCCGGATGCGGTGGCCGGCCCGGAACCGGCAGGCGGTCGGTGCGAGGTCGAGGGCGAGCGCGAGCACTCCGTCCGCATCGATCCGGCCGGCGGCCGAGGACCCGGGCCGCACACGGATCAGACGGTCGGTGATGTCCACCGACCGGCCGTCCGGGTGCACGTCGCAGAGCCGGGCGAAGAAGTCGGTGTGCGCGAGGCTGGAGCGTACGTACAGCTCGGCCGAGACCTCGCCGACGACATCCAGGTCTGCCTCCAGCGGGTCGGTGGTGAAGGTCAGTACGTCCGGGCGGGCCTCCAGCGCGCGGTTGTCGCGCGGCCCGGCGCCCGCGCCCGTCCACGCGCCGCCGACGGCCGGGGTGGGGTCGGCCGGGTCGTAACGGTAGCGGTCGGGGCCGCTCGGCGGTGGCGGGGCGGGGTCGAGGCGGCCGTCCGGATGCAGGTACCAGCTTCGGGAGAGTGCCTGCGGCGGCGGCCAGGCGCCGAAGCCGCGCCACTCCTCGGCGCCGAGCAGGAACAGGCGTACCGGATCGGGGGGCTCGGGCCGCTCGGCGGTGGCGCCGGCGGCCGCGTGGCCGGATCCGGGTACGGGGCCTCGGTGGGGCGCGAGCTGCCGGCCGGGGAAGACCCCGCGGGCGGGGCGGACCTTGTTGGCGGGGCGGGCCCTGCGGCCGGTGACGGCCTCGCGGGCGGTGACGGCCTGGTGCTCGGGGAAGACTCCGGCGAGCCAGTCCAGGGAGTCCGCCATGAAGGCCGGCCACCAGCGGCCGACCGCCGTGTGCGTCCACGGTCCGATGGTCAGCCGCGCTGCCGCGCCGCCGGCCCGCAGCAGCGCGTACTGCCGGAGCGTCTGCGGCAGGAAGGCGTCGTACCAGTTGCCCTGCAGCAGCACGGGAACGCCAGGGGCCCGTAGGAGCCCGGCGGTGTGGTCGGAGGCGGACCAGTACGGATCGTCCTCGGCCTCGTGCGCCAGCCAGGCATCGAGGTGCGGGCAGGTGCGGCCCAGCGCCCGCTCGAGGGCCGGGCCGAGCGGCAGCTGCCGGTAGGCGATCCGCTGCAGTCTCCGCTTCTCCCGCAGCTGGCGCGCGGTGTCCCTCACCGGTCCGCGCTTGGGGTGGCTGAGCATCGACGCCCAGCCGGCCATCGTGTCCAGGGCGAACGCGCCGTCCGGCCAGGCGACCCGCGCGTACTCGTGCGGCCCCATCTGGACCACCATGCCGCGCAGCCCGGGCGGCGGGTCGTCCAGCAGGGCCCACTGCACGTAGCCCAGGTAACTGGCCCCGATGGTGGCGAACTCGCCCGAGAACCAGTCCTGCCTGCTCATCCAGGCGGCGGTGTCCCGGCCGTCGGCGGCCTCCTGGACCCACGGGTCGAGTGTTCCGCCCGAGCCGAAGGTTCCCCGGCAGCGCTGCACCAGCACCTGGTATCCGCGTTCGGCGTAGAGGCGGCCGTAGAGCAGGCCGATGGGCAGGTCCCAGCCGTAGAGGTTGCGTACCAGCAGGGTCGGCGGGCGGGTGGCGCCGGCCGGCGCGTAGTGGTCGGCGAGCAGGTCGGCGCCGTCCCGCATCGGCACCCGTATGTCTCTGGTGACCCGGACGTCCCGGGTGAGGGCCGCCGGCAGCCGCATCAGCCGGCCGGCCAGGCGCGCGGCGAGCGCGCCGCCCGGCCGTTCAGCCCGCACGGAGCAGTCCCAGAGCGGCGAGCAGTTGGAGGTTCTCGGCGGCGCTCCACCATTCGGCGACCTGGCCCTGGTGGATGCGCAGGATGTCGATGCCCCGGTTGGTGACTGGCGTGCCGGGGGCGGCGGCGGTCTCGGGCAGTCCCCCGCAGTAGGTGCCGGCGAACTGCCAGCCGCCGGTGACGTAGGCCCCTTCGGCGACCGGGCCCACCTCGGTGGTGTAGGTCAGGTCTGCGATGTTCTGGATGCCGCCGATCAGGGCGAGGGCGCCGTCGTGGTCGCCGATCAGGCTCGGGTCGATGCTGTCCGACAGCTTCGGCGAGTGGACGGTGAGCCGTTCGGCGAGCAGTTCCTTGCCGAGGGAGAGGTCGCCGTTCCACAGGGCGATCCACTTCTCCCAGATGCGGTGCGCCTCGGCCGGGGTGGGGTCGGTCGTCATGAAGACTCCTGGGTGTTCAGGCGGGATCCGACCGGGCCGGGCCTGCGGGCGGGGACGGGGCCGGGGACGGGGCGGGTGGTGTCGCGGGTGCGGTGGACAGGGAGCGGAGGGAGCGGGCCGGCGGCGGTGAGGTGGCGTCGGCGGTCGCGCAGCAGTTGGCGCAGGTAGCGGTAGACGTCCACTTCGACGGTGAGCCGGGGCGTCGCGGAGTAGCGCCGGCGTACCCGGCGCTCGTCGGCGGCGATCTCGGCCAGCATCGCCTCCCGGCCGGGCAGCCGGGTACGTCCCTCGATCAGATCGGCGGTCCATTCGGCCTGTGCCTCGGCGACGGGGGTGATGGCGCTGAGCGTCTTGGCGAAGCCGAGGAAGAACAGCCCCTCGTGATCCGGCATCACGATCCGGCGGAAGAGCCGCATCGGGCCGACCATCACCGGGGTCAGCTCCTCGGGCAGGAAGGGGAAGCTGAACGTGAAGCCGGTGCACCACACGATCGCGTCGAACTCCTCGACCGAGCCGTCGGTGAACCGCACCCGGTGGCCGCCGTCGAAGCGCTCGATGCCCGGCCGTACCGCGATCCGCCCGGCCCTGACCGCAGGCAGGTATCCCTCGCAGGTGGCGGGGTGGGTGCGCAGGGCGAGGTGGCCCGGGGCCGGCAGGCCGTACCGGCTGATCCTGCCCTGCGTCACCCAGAGCATCGCGGTCAGCAGCAGGCTCTGCACCAAGGGCGGCACGATGGTGGCGAGCGGACGGTTGACCTTGTCGGCGGGCTTGCCGAAGAGGCGTTTGGGGGTGATCCAGAAACCGCGCCGGGCACTGGAGACCACCCGGCCGGCCACGGCGGACAGTTCGGTGGCGAGGTCGCAGGCGGTGTTGCCGGATCCGACGACGAGCACCCGCCGGCCGCGCAGCGTATCGGCGCTCTTGTAGTCCTTGCTGTGCAGTTGGGTGCCGGTGAACTCGCCCTGGCCCTGGTACGCGGGCTTCGGCCACTTCGGGTTCCAGTGGAAGCCGTTGGCGACCAGGACGTGGGTGTAGCGGTGCGTCTGTCCGTCGTCCAGGGTGACCGCGTATCCGGCGGCGTCCTTGACCACACCGGTCACCGAGGTCCTGAAGCGGATGTAGGGGCGCAGGGCGAAGTGCTCGGTGTAGCGCTGGAGGTAGTCGAGCATCTGCGGATGCCCGGGGAACAGCGGATAGTGGCCGGGCATCGGGAACTTGGGGAACCCGCTCATGTCCCGTGAGCTGTTCAGCTCGATGGAGTCGTAGACGGCGGAGGTGCCGCTGTCGTTGCCGAAACGCCACTGGCCCCCGATGTCGGAGCCCTTTTCGTACACGTCGAACGGGATACCCCGCTCGCTGAGGACCTGCGCGGCCGCGAGCCCGCACACCCCGGCTCCGATGACACACACCCGCACAGACACCCGACCGCCTCCTCACCAACCCCACCGGCGAACCCGCTGGCGCGGAAAGTGTCCGCGAGTTGGCTAAAGACACTCTTGCGCCCGGCCGTCCCGGGCATTGGGGCGTACCCGTCGGCCGAGCGGCGGACGCCCGCCCGGAAGGGCCCCGGCGCGAGACCCGCGCCGGGGTCTTTCCGCGCCGCGGACCGCAGTCACTGACCCGGAGCGGGTCCGCCCGGTCGGCAGCGCGGCCTGCCCCCGGGCACCCGCCCGGACCGCGTCCGCCACCTCCCCGGACGCCGGACGCACCCCTTCAGCGCCTACCACACGACCTCTGAACATCCGACCGCGTCACCCGGTACGACAGCCGCGCACACGCCGCACACCATTCCCATCATCCTCCGGGCACAGATCCGGCAAGCCCCCTGAACAGCTCCGCACCCAGGGCGGACCCGGCAGCCACCGCCCGGATCACCACCGCGGACAGGCCTTGATCTGCCGCCGGGGCCGGCCGCCGTGGCAGCTTGGGACCGGCACACCGAAGAGGGACGACGCTGCCGAACGGGCCGTGGCCTCGCCCCAGCGATCCGCACGGAAACGCGGAAGCCCTTACCCGGCACGCGGGCAGCAGCCACCGGACACATCGCGACCGAAGAGGCCGGAGTTTCCCTGATCGCCGGACGGCCGTTGGTGAGACACTCCCCACGCACGCCGCCTCCAGACGCGGCGCGAGGCGTTTTCGGGCGTCTTCCCCCGACGCCGCCAGTCTGCTACCGCGTGCAGATCGGTACCTTGTGAGGTCAAAGCCAGGTCAGGCGCCACAGGCGGAATGCGCCCGTGCCGTCCAACAAGTACTGGCCGCCGCCAACGTCTTCACTGGTGACGACGTACTCCTTTGCCTGCCACAGGGGGATGACAGGGACATCGCGAGCGACGGCCTCTTGCAGCTCTGTCAGGGTGCCGTCGGCCTTTGCTCGGTCGGCGTAGCGTTGGCTCACGGCGATCGTCCGGTCCACGGTCTTGCTGCTGTAACCGGTGTTCATCGTGCCGCCGGTGCCGACGAGTTGGCTGCCGAAGGTGTCCGGGTCGGGGTAATCGGCTACCCAGCCGACCGCGTAAGCATCGAGCATGCCGCCCGCCCAACGCTTCTGGAACTCAGTCCAGTCGTAACCCTTGAGTTTGACTCTGAACAGGCTGCCGGTCTCGAGCTGCCGTTTGATTTCCGCGGCCTCTTCGGCGGCGGCACCGCGGCCCTCGGCATAGCTGTAGGTGAAGTGCACCGGCAGGGTCACACCGGCCTCGGTGAGCAGTTGACGCGCCTTGGCGATGTCCGGACTGGGGTAGTGGTCGAAGAAGGAGGTGGTGTGGCCGATGAGGCCCGTAGGGATGAGTGAGTAGAGCGGGTCGACGGTGCCCCCGTAGAGGGTGGCCGCGAGTCGGGGACGGTCGATCAGCCAGGCCAAGGCTTGCCGGACCCTGAGGTCGTGCAGTGGTTTCCCTTCTCGGACGTTGAGAAAGAGGTTGCGGGTTTCGGAGCTGGTGGTTTCCGATACGTGTTGTCCGGGGTCGCTGGGGTCCAGGTCGGCGAGGGCTTTGGGAGGCAGTTGCCGAGTGGCGACATCGATTTCGCGACTCTTCCAGGCGCTATTGAGGGCACCGGGAGCGCTGTAGTAGCGCAGCTCGACTGGCCGGCCGGACTCCTTCGCGGCGCCCTTGTAGTGGGCGTTGGGCGAAAGCACCACCTTTTCGCCCTTGACGTATGAGCTCAGAGTGTACGGGCCAGTGCCGTCGACCTCGTTACCGGTGCGTAGGGTGTCGTCCGGGTATTTGGTCGAGTCGACGATCGAGCCCGCCCCGGTGGCCACTTTGAAGGGGAACGTGGTGTCCGGGGCGGACAGGTTGAAGGTGACGATGCGTCCTTTGGCCTCTACCGAGGTGAGGGTGTCGAGCAGGGCCGAGGGGCCGACGTCGGAGTTGATCTTCTTGACGCGTTCGAAGGAGAACTTCACGTCCTTGGCCGTCATGGCGCGTCCGCTGGGGAAGGTGATCCGGTCGCGCAGTTCGCAGCGGTAGGTGCGCAGGTCTGCGGCAACGAAGGCGCAGCTCTTGGCTGCGTCCGGCACGGGCTCGGCACCGCCGGTCTCGAGGGTCAGCAGCGTCTGAAAAACGTTGCTGTACAGGGCCAGGGAGCCGGCGTCGTAGCCGCCGGCTGGGTCGAGGGACGTAGCGGCGTCCGTCGTGCCGACCTTGATCACCTTTCCCGGTTGCTCGTCCGACGGCAGCAGTAGCCAGCCTGCTGCTGCGACTCCTGTGAGTGCGAGCAAGCCGGCAAGGATGCGTATACGGGCCGTTCTCATCGGTATTTTGTCCTCTCCGGGTCTCAAGTTCACGATCGAAACGGGAGCTCACCGGATCCGCGGTACGGTTTCGCCCAGCCTGGATCCGGCCCATTTCTGCAGGTGTGGAACTCGTGCCAACAGGCTTCGGTAGACACGAGCGGCGTGGTGATGCACAACTTCGGCCACGGGGCCTTCCACGGCTTCTGTGCGCCGGATCAGCAGATGCCGCTGATCTCCGGCCAATGGTTCGACCAGGACTCCGGCGACGGGACACACGGCGGGCTGAACGGCTGTCACCCCAACGACCTTGGCGATCATTGACTGCAGCTGGTCAAGTGCCCAACCGACGCCGTCGTCCGAGGCGACGAACCAGCTGTCCTCGGACAGCCCTTCCAGCGGTCCCTCGACACGATGCGCCAGCGGGTGGCCGGCCGGCGTGGCAACGAAGACGGGCACTGTGCTGACGGCACGGTGCTGTCAGCACCGAGGAGTGCGGCAGCGGTACCCCGGGGCAGGCCACACCTGATGCGGCGTCGAGGTCACCGGTGGCACACACGCTGCAGACGGACACCCTCGAGTCCGGGCAGACGTCGCGGAGGGTGTCCAGCAGTGCCGGAACCACTGGTGTGTCGGTGACACCGAGCCGCGCGGTCCCGGTCATCAGGGACGAAGCACTCGTGCAGCGTCGCCCAAGAGCATCGGCGCGGATCAAGACGTCGCGGGCCTGACTGACGACTTCCGCACCGAAGGCAGTCAGCTCTACGCCGGTGCCGCTGCGTATGAAGGGTCCTTCATCGAGCAGTCGCTCGATGCGGTGCAGTTGTGAACTCACCGCGGGCTGTGTGAGTCCGAGCGCGGCCGCTGCGCGCCCTACGCTCCCGGAGTCCGCGATTGCGCACAGCATGCGCAGATGGCGCAGCTCCAGATCCATCAGTACACCTCGCTATGTGGCGGAAACGGCAAGCGAATTATGCGTGTGCGCCGATTCCTGTGGGACTCGATCGCGCTCCTTGCGTAAAGTCTTATGCCGGGCCTGATGGTTCTGTTATGACTGGGACTATTGTCATGGCGGGGCCCATGGGCCTTGACCCCTGGTCTTGGACACACGAGACACTGGACCCTGAGGATGCTGCGGAACTGGGTCCGGGCTGCTGGTGCGAGCCGGCCCCGGGGACGCCGGGCAGAGGTGCCGACAGAGCCTCCAACGCCGGTCACGACGCCTAGCCTTGGGAGGCGAGCGGGGAGAATTTCCGGTGCGACGATACTTACGAGAGAAAGGCCGTTGACGTTGCGGAGGATCATGGCGACCGGCGCCCGATGGGCGGCACCCACCGTTGTCCTCGTCGAGGTCTGCCTCGTGTGGACCGACGTGTTCGGCCCAAGCGAGGCCATAGTGGCCGGACTACTGCTTGAGCTGCTCCTGGCCGGGATCGTCCTCACCGAATTCGCCCTGTCCATGCGGGCCTACAAGGCAACCAGGAGCCAAGCTGGGGATGGAATTCGGTCTTTTTCGCGCTCTTTGGCGTTGGATCCGCCGTAAGCCGAACGCGCCGGAAGGGCACGAGGTGCTGACCTATGGCCCGGAGATTGAGCCAATCATGTGGGTGATGGTCTTTCTCGTGCCGCTGGAGATTCTCGCCGTCGAGTTCTTGGTTCCCTGGTCCGTGGCGCGCATCGTCCTGCTGGTGGCCTCCGTCTACAGGACTCTGTGGGTACTCGGCTTCATCGCGGTGCTGTCCATTCACCCGCACATCGTCGGCGACGGCAAGACAGCGCCGCGCTTCGCCCACTTCGTGCAGATCGTGATTCCTCTCGACCTCATCGAATCCGTCCGCACGAGCCGGCACAGCGGTTACCGAAGGGCCGTCCAGATCGACGACGGTGTCCTCGCGATGCCCATCGGCGACTCCACCACGCTTGGCGTCACTCTGCGCGAGCCCAATCCTGCCGCGCCCAACCCCGGAAAGCCGCTGCAGGAAGTACGGGAGATCCGGTTCGCCGCGGACAGCACCCGGGAGGCCGTTCGCGTCCGCGCCGCCGACATCTCCGCCAACTGATCCCTGCAGCTCTGCTCCGCCCGTCAGGACAAGCAGGCTTCCGCCAGATGGGCTGCCATGGAGGAACCTGCCACGGTGTCAGAGGAGTTCGTGCCAACGCACACCCGAAGCTGACCCGGATAGCGAAAGTGCGGGTGCCGGCCTGGACGGCAGAGGACCTCGTCGCCGAGACATTCGAGGTCATGTACACCAAGTGGCGCGAGGTGCTCGCCGACCCGACCCCGCCCTTCCGATATGCCTGCGGCATCCTGCGCAACAAGGTCGTCAACTCCTGGCGGCACACCAACCGTGAAATCCTCCCGAGCTCCGCCGACCTACTCGACCTCATAGAGCCCAACTTGAGGAATCCGCCGACAGACAGCCGTCCGCAACATCCATATGGAAACCCTCACCGCGTCCATCAGATCAGCCCTGGCACAGCGCGACGCGAATCCGGTGCGTTCACCTTCCACGACGGCAGCCGGCAGATCTACCCGATCGCGCCGGGTGCCCCGCAGGCCGCAGGCCGAACCGGCGCCGAGACCTGACGCCCTGCCTGGCCGCCCACACCACCCCCGAACGGCAGGCACACCCCGCTTCAGCGAAAGCCCCGACCGTCATGCACACCCCCAAGCGCTCAACCGGGCAAGTCCATAGCATCTTCAGGGGCTTCGGCATCGAGCGCGTCCAACCTGTCTCCGATCTCCACGAGGTCTTCAGCGGAAAGCGCGGGTGCAGTCCAGTGGCGTGCGCGTGCATGGTCGACAAAGGTCTCGTCCAGCGGGACGTGGTACCGCGCGACGTAGTGAGCGAGGTCTGAGTACCAGAACCACTCGCCGTCGGTGTGCAGCTCCAACGCGCCGATGAATTCGCTGTTCAGTACGTCGTGGACCGGCGACCCGGTGACGGCAAGCGCTGATCCGGATCGGAGGTAACGCACCAGCTTCTCCTCGTCCGGGGCGGCGTGGTCACGGACCGAGTCGCGCAGTGCAGGCCCATCGGGGCGGCCATGTGCCAGCTCCTGGAACTCACCGAGGAACCGGTCGTAGGGAAAAGATCGGCTGACCATGCGCGGAAGCCTATTCAAGCCCTACCGGCCGGTTGAGCCGGTTGAGTTGAGCTGGGTGAGCTGGTTGAGCTGGTTGAGCTGGTTGCAGAGCTTCAGCGGCGGTGGCAGGGAACGCTGTTCGTCGGTCACGGCGCCGCCCGCCTGGTGCAAGCAGGCCGCCACAGGGTCTTCCGCGTCACCGGGCTCTGATCGGCTACACGGTGGGCACCCGCCTGCCGGCGCCGTGGGTCAGCAGCCGGACCAGCCCCGCCCGCGCCACACCACGCCGTGCCGGCTGTGCCCGGAGAGCACTGTCAAAGGTGCCTCATATCCGCGCCACCCCCATGAAGCAACGGCTTCGGCCCTCGGCGAAGAACGGCGCCCAGTCCCGACATGACGCTGCCGAGGGGCGGCAGTCGAGCCGTTCCCGGCATGCGTTCGGGCGAGCCTCAGCGGTGGGTCGGGATTTTCAGGTCGCCCCTTGTCACCACGCGGATGTGGTCGCCGGCGAGCAGGTCATGCGGATGACCGAGCTCTATCGCGCTGACCTCTTCGAGACGGGCCAGATGGGCGGCGGTGAACTCGACGTCCAGGGCGCCCAGGTTGTCCTCCATCTGGGCCGGCGTGCGGGCGCCGATGACCGGTGCCGTGACGTCGGGGTTGTGCAGGGTCCAGGCCAGTGCGACCTGGGCGGGGGTACGGCCCGTCCCCGCGGCGACCTCCTTCACCGCTTCGGCTGTGACGAGGTTGCGTTCGGTGACCGTGCCGAGGGCGACGTTGAAGGACCTGCGGGTGCCGTCGCCGACGCCGGCGTTCCCCGGCGTCAGGCCGGCTCGGCTGTACTTGCCGGTGAGCACTCCGCCGGCCAGCGGGGAGTACGGGACCACGCCCAGACCCATTTCGCGGGCCATCGGGATCAGATCACGCTCCCCGGTGCGCTCGATCAGGTTGTACTCGATCTGCAGCGCGACCAGCGGTGACCAGCCGCGCACTTCGGCGATGGCCTGCATGCGCGATACCTGCCAGGCGGGGACGTTGCAGATCGCGACGTACAGGATCTTGCCCTGCCGGACCAGGTCGTCCATGCCTCGCAGGATCTCCTCGACCGGCGTCGTGAAGTCCCACACGTGCAGGTACAGCAGGTCGATGTAATCCGTACCCAGCCGCCGCAGACTCGCTTCCACGGAGGTGGTCAGGCTCTTGCGGTGACTGCCTGAGGAGTTCGGGTCACCAGGGCGGCTCAGCGTGGTGTACTTCGTGGCCAGGACCAGGCTCTCGCGGCTGCCGCGGGCGAACTCGCCCAGCAGCCGCTCCGACGTGCCGCCGCTGTAGGTGTTCGCGGTGTCGAAGAAGTTCCCGCCCCGCTCGACGTAGAGGTCGAACAGCTTGCGTGCCTCGCCCTTCTCGGCGCCCCAACCCGACTCGGTCCCGAAGGTCGCCGTACCCAGCGCCAGCGGTGAGACCCGAAGCCCTGACCGGCCCAGCAGCCGATAGGTGTCGAGGGTGAGCGGCATCGCGTCCTCCTGTGATCGCGCTCGTGAATGCTGCCGGGAACAAGGCTGCGACCGGCGCGGGCGCGGAGTAAGGGAAGCCGCTTCCTGGGAAGGCCGGTCCCACCCTCGTTGTTGCGGTGGACGTGACGACCTACACCGTGGACACGACACAGGAACTGGCCGCGTTTCTGCGGAGCCGGCGTGAACGGCTGGATCCACGGGACCTCGGCCTGCCGGCACGCCGGCGGACCCGGCGGACCCCTGGGCTGCGCCGCGAGGAGGTCGCCGAACTGGCCGGGGTCAGCGTCGACTACGTCGTACGGCTGGAGCAGGCGCGCGGGCTGCGGCCCTCAGCCGAGGTGCTGGAGGCGCTGGCACGGGCGCTTCGGCTGAACCCCGACGAACGCGCCTACCTCTTCGACCTGACTCAGCAGCGTGACCGTGCCGCCGGCCGGCCCGCGACCGCCGCGGCACCGCCGCTGGCCCGGCTGGTCGCCGACCTGTCGCCCCTGCCGGCGCTGCTGATGAACCACCGCTGCGACATCCTGGCCTGGAACGACGGGATGGCACGGCTCCTCCTGGACTTCGCGACGCTGCCACCGCAGCAGCGCAACGCGATGCGGCTTTGCCTGACGCACCCGGCGACCAGCGACATGTACGTCGACCGTGAACGCGTCGTCCGGGAAACGGTCGCCCACCTGCGCGCCGCGTGGGCCGCACATCCGCGAGACCGGACACTGGCCGGTCTCATCGCCGAGTTCACCTCGCGCGTGGACGGATTCGCGCACTGGTGGGCCGAGAGGGATGTCAAGGTCAACGGCCGTGGCAGCAAGGCCATGCAGCACCCCGTGGTCGGCGCGATCGAGGTCCACTTCGAAGTGCTCATGCCGCTCCAGAACACGGACCAGCGGCTGATGATCTGCCGCCCGGCGAACGACACGAGCCGGGAAGCTTTCGACCGGTTGCGCACCCGCTGACACCGCAGCCGGTCAGGAGCGCCTCACCCCGCACCCGCCCCAGCCACCGCAGCGTCCGCCGTACCTCCCCCCGCGACCGGGTGGCCGGGGCCGCCGGTGCGTTCCACGTCGTGCAAGAGGCGGGCCAGGTGTATTGGTCACGAGCGTTGTTGACGCGGGGCGGTCTTGATCGTGGCGAAGGCCCCCGTGTGTGGTGGAGGTGTCGAATCTTCACCGCGCGGAGGCCTTCGTGTCCCACCGTAATGCCCGGCTGACTGTTCACGGCCTGGTGGTGCCAGGCCGGGCGCAGCAGTGTGATCTTGCGGATCTGCGGGGAGGCCGTCTGCCTGCGCACACGGGTTCCCATGCCTTGAGGTCGGCGCTTGGGGTGCCATGTCCGAGGGGGATGACCCACAGGTGGTGCCAGGTGCCGCGGGCCTCGGGGGGCTGGTTGTCGCGGAAATGCTCGCGGGTGCGGTCACGGATGGCGTTCATGTCGGGATGCCCGGTAGCGCCGCGCTGGACGATGCCGGTGTAGAGGCAGCCGTGGCACCCGTCCAAGGCGAGGCAGATCGCGGTGGGTCAGGAGAGGAGGAAGCGGAAGGTCCAAGTGCCGTCGGACTCCCACAGCGGGTAGACGCACGTCTGCAGCTGTTCGGCTGGCGTGGCCAGGCGGGGCCCGGGGATGGCTGCGACATCGGAGTCGAGGCCGGGGGTCCATCCGGCGCTCATCAGTCGTCATCCGCGGTGGCGCTCGCACGCCGGCCGGACACCTCGTCGGTGCGGCTGACGTCCGGCGGCACGAAGATCGTGGCGATCAGCCACACGGCACCGTCCGGTCCGGACGCGCACGCGGTGCTGCGCGACATCCCGCGCAACCGCACCGCCGGGATCACCTCCGTCTCCGCGCACTACCTGCTGCGCGCCTACCTCGGCTGGCCGACCGCGTGGCGCGGACGGGTGAACGTCCTGGACGAGGACCAGCGGGCCCGGCTACGCGCCGAACGGGACACGATCGGCGTCGGCGGGCGCGCCGCGCAACCCGCGGACGAGCCGTACCTGCTGACCGACACCGACCGGGCGCTGCTGGAGGCGTTGCGCGAGGACGCGCGGGTCAGCTACGCGGAACCAGCGGCGGCGGCCGACACGACGCCGTCGAGGAAATGGCGCTGGTCGCGGCGACGACCGGGCCGACGAACCTGATCGCCCACGCGCTGTGCCCCGACGGGCGGGCGCTCCACGCCTACCTCACGCGGCGCATCGCATGGGAGGCGGTGACCCGCATCGAAACGGCCCCGGTACTGCGCACCTACAAGGGCGGCGACAGTGCGGATCCCCTGACCGGGGCCCCGGCTCCGCCGGCCGCGCCCGTCAGGAGACGCCGAGGTGGCGCAGTGCGGACGCTGCTGCCGCGGCCCCGCACATTCCGTGGGCGCCGGGGCCCGGCGGGGTGGCGGCGGAGCAGCAGAAGACGCCCGGCAGGGCGGTGGAATAGGGGTTGAGGGCCAGGCGGGCTCCGAGGACGAGTTGGGGGACGGTCTTGGCTCCGGTGAGGATGTCACCGCCGGCGAAGTTGGGGTTGGCGGCGGCGAAATCGGCGGGTGAGGTGGTGCGCAGGCCGACGATGCGGTCGCGGGTGCCCGGGGCGAAGCGTTCGAGCTGGCCGAGGACGGCTTCGGTGGCGTCGCCGTCGTATCCGTGGGGCACGTGGGCGTAGGCCCACACGGGGTGGACGTTGCCGGCCGAGCGGTTGGGGTCGGCGAGGTACTGCTGGCCGACGAGGACGAAGGGGCGTTCGGGCATGCGCCCGTCGTTCACGGCCCGTTCCGTCCGTGCGATCTCGGTGAGCGTGCCGCCGAGGTGCACGGTGCCGGCCCGGCGGGCATGCTCGTTCGTCCAAGGCACGCCGTCTTCGACGGCCAGATCCACTTTGAAGGCGGCGGGGCCGCGGCGGAAGCGCCGGTAGGCGTTGCGCACGCGGCTGGGCAGCCGGTCGTGGTAGATGCGGGCGATCTGGGCGGGGTCGAGGTCGAGGAGGACGACGTCGGAGGGTGGGATCTGTGCGTGGTGGGTGATACGGACGCCGGTGTGCACCCGGCCTCCGTAGGCGTGCAGGGCGCGTTCCAGGCTGCGGGCGATGGCCTGTGAGCCGCCTTCGGCGACGGCCCACCCGGCAGCGTGACCGGCGGTGAGGATGCCCAGGCCGATGGCGGAGCTGAGCGGGTGGGACAGCGGCCGGAAGGAGTGGGCCGCGATGCCGGCCCACAGGGCGCGCGCCTGGGGGGTGGAGAAGCCGCGGGCGAGGAGGGCCGCAGGCAGTGCGGTGGGCAGGCCGAAGCGCGCCAGGAGCAGCGGGTGGGAAGGGATGCGCAGCAGGGGGCCCATCACGTCCTGGCTCAGTGCGTCCCACCGGCGCACGGGGGACTCGAGCAGGCGCCGGTAGCGGGCGCCGTCGGGACCCAGCAGGCGGGCGGTGTCCCGCACGGAGCGCAGGAGCACTCCCGCCGTGCCGTCGTCGAGGGGGTGGACGCAGTCGATGTCCGGCAGCCGCCAGCGCAGTCCGTGGTCCTGGAGGTTCAGCTCCTTGTGGGCCGACGAGGTGACGGCCATGGGGTGGATGGCCGAGCAGTGGTCGTGCAGCAGGCCGGGCAGGATCGCCTCCTGGCTGCGGGTGCCGCCGCCGACCTCGTCGGCGGCCTCCAGCAGCGTGACGTCCAGGCCGGCTTTGGCGAGGAGGGCGGCGGCGGTGAGCCCGTTGGGCCCACCGCCGATGACGGTCGCGGTGGTCATGACGAGGCGCCCTGGGCCGGCGGCGTGACGTTCCCGCCCCCGGCAGGGGCGGGAATGCCCGGCTGGAGTGCCGGTTGCAGCGGATGCACGCTCTCCACGTCGTACACGGGGTAGTCGGGGCCGTCGGTGGGCCAGGGCTGACGGGTCACCATGTCCCGCACGGTGACGTGGCCGCGCTCGAGGAGGCCGAGCGCTGCGTCGTGGACCTCGTAGGCCTGTGTCCGGCGGTGGATGGGCTGGCCTTCCAGGCAGATCACGCGTACGTCGCCGGGGGCGAAGCCGCAGCGCTCCTGGACGGCGTGCAGCAGTTGGTCGTCGTGGAGGTGGCCCTCGCCGAAGTTCCATCCGATGGCGAAGCCGGCGATCAGCTCGCCGTCCATCACGACGACGTCGTCCTGGCCGTGCGTGACGCGGTCGATGAGGCCGTTGTGGGCGCGGCCGTGGGAGTGCAACGACCTCCAGCCCTGCACCTTGTGCGACATCAGCAGGGCCGTCCCTTCGCCGTAGAGGCTCTCCAACTGCCGGGTGGGAAGCCGGCATGCGGTGTTCAGGCCGCTCTCCAGGCGTGACAGGGCGTCACCGGTGAACAGCCAGACGCTGGTGGCCCAGTTTCCCGCGTAGTAGCGCATGGCGGGCAGGAACGACACCAGGTCCGGGCGCATGTTGCCCAGCACGGGCAGCAGGACCAGGCTCGGCAGGATCAGCGCGAGCAGCCAGGGAGAGTGCAGGTCCCGGACGCTGATGTCGCCGTGGGCGCCGAAGAGGTAGAACAGCGAGAAGACGAAGAAGATGTTCCACTCCAGCGGCACGCCCATCGGGATGGTCGAGAGGATGTGGAGATGGAACACGGCCATGTAGAGCAGGGCCGCCCAGGTCCAGAAGCCTCCGTCGCCGATGAACACCAGATAGAGGGGCACGCCGTATTCCGTCACGGTGCCGATGTGGGCGAGGAGGAACGGCAGCCGTGAGGGGCGCAGGTCGCGCGGGTGGTCGCGGTAGAGCATCCGCTTGAGCCGGCGGCTCGGGACCAGCGGGGCGTTGCTCATCATCGTCGCCACCACGAAGGGGAAGTGGCGGTTGAGCTTCGAGGTCGCCGCGCCCCACCACAGGGCCAGCATGACCAGCTTGAAGCCGATGAACATGTCCGGGTAGGGGAAGAAGAACAGCAGCAGCGACAGCCAGTACTGCTCCCCGCGGGCGGCCAGGAAGACCGTCTTGTCCCGCAGGCCCAGCAGCGCGAGGCTGACGACGAGGGGGAGGGCCGCGCGCGCGTCGAGCAGGCCCACCGTGCCGGAACCGGCCGCGTGGCCGCCGTCGCCCGGGCGGGTGAGCAGCCATACGGCCGAGGCGAGGACGACGGCGTACAGGGCGGCGTCGATGCCGGTGCGGCGGCTGCCCCGGGTCAGCGGTACCCGCGCCGGCCACGGCGGGAGGCGGATGGTGCCCGGCCGCAGCCAGTACAGCACCGACCCGATGACGGGCTGGAAACGGGACGCCAGCGGGCCGGACCCGCAGCCCAGCCCCAGCACCTCCCACAGGAGGGTGAAGACGATCAGCTTCTGGTACACGATCGGCTCCGACCACCACGACGGGACCTGCGCGATCGTGCCGAGGCCAGGCGTCAGCGAGATCACGAACGCTGCCCCGCCGACGTAGAGGAGGCACTTGACGACGTAGAACAGGTACACCGCGTACGGTGTGCCGAAGCCGTACTCGACCCAGTGCCGCGTAAGGATCTTCAGGCGCTCGTCGCGGGGCAGCGTACGGAAGGTTTCGGCGTCGACGGGCGGCAACTGGGGTTTGAGGAAGCCCATGAGGGTCACGTCCTGGTGGCTCGTAGGGGCGGTGGCGGGGCTCAGCGGGAGGGCGTGAGCGCCTGTCGGCGCAGCGCGGGCTTGTCGATCTTGCCGACCGGGTTCTTCGGGATCTCGGGCACGACGAGGACGTCGGCGGGCCGCTTGTACGGAGCGAGGCGGTCGTCGAGGAACGCGGTGATCTCCCGCGGCCCGGCGTCCGCGCCCTGGCGCAGGGCGACGTAGGCGACCGGGACCTCGCCGAGCACGTCGTCGGGGCGGCCGACGACGGCGGCCTCGAAGACCGCGGGGTGGCCGTGCAGGACGGTCTCGATCTCCTTGGGGTAGATGTTCTCCCCACCGCGGATGATCATGTCCTTGACGCGGTCGACGAGGACGAGGTAGCCGTCCTCGTCGAGGCGGCCGACGTCGCCGGTGTGCAGCCGGCCGTCCCGGACGGCGGCGGCGGTCTCCTCCGGCCGGCCCAGGTAGCCGCGCATGACGGTCGGCCCGCTGATGACGACCTCCCCGATGCCGCCGTCGGTGACGAGCCGGCCGTCCTCGCCCATGATCCCGACCCTCTGGCCGGGCAGCGGCAGCCCGACCGTGCCGGGTTTGCGGACGCCGTCGAGCGGGTTGGCCGTCGAGGCGCAGGTCGCCTCCGACAGGCCGTAGCCTTCGATCAGCCGCACGGCGAACCGCCGCTCCACCGCCTCGATGAGCTGCGGAGGCATGGGAGCGGCGCCGCAGATGGCGAAGCGCAGGCAGGAGGTGTCCGGCTGCACCTCGGGCGGCAGGCCTGCCAGCATGGCGTAGATCGCCGGGACCCCGGAGAAGTAGGTGGGGCGGGCCCGCTCGAGCGCGGCGAAGAAGCCCTTGGCGCTGAAGCGTCCGACGACGGTGGCCTGTCCTCCGGCCCGCAGCGGCGACAGGATGCCGACGACGATGCCGTTGACGTGGAACAGCGGCAGGATCAGCAGGCTGTGATCGGCCTGCGTCAGCTTCATCGACTCGATCATCGCCGCGGTCATCGCGTCGAGGTTGCGGTGCACGAGCTCGACGCCCTTGGGGCGCCCGGTGGTGCCGCTGGTGTAGATGACCAGCGCCAGGTCGTCGCCGCCGGCGTCCGGATCCGCGGGCGGCTCGGGCAGAGGGGTGGCCTCCGGTGGGGGGCCCGCCAGCTCGTCCAGGGTCAGGACGATGACGGAGGCGGGCAGGTCGTCCGGCCGGGTCTCCACGACGACGGCCGTGGCGCGGCAGTCCGTGAGCTGGTAACGGGCCTCCGCCGGGGTCAGTGCGGGGTTGACCGGGGTCAGGGCGGCTCCCAGACGCCAGGCGGCGAACAGGGCCGCGACGAGTTCGACGCGGTTGGTGAGCTTGACCGCGACGATGTCACCGGCGCGCACACCGCGGTGAGCGAAGTGGCGGGCGTAGCGGTCGATCAGGTCGCAGAAGGCGGTGTTCGACAACGTGCCGAACACGTCGTCGGTGACGGCCGGCGCGTCCGGGGCTTGTTCGCGGCGCACAGCGGGCAGGCGGCTCAGATTCATGCGGGCTCGCACCTCAAAGTCGGGTGGTGGTGGGATCCAGGCGAACTTAGGGCCCACCGCCCCCGAGCGGCCACGGACGCGCGACACAAGGTCCTCGGCGGCTTTCGTGTTCCCGCCACAAACACCCCGGCCGAGCGGCGACGTATGGTGCGGTCATGCACTCACAGCAGGCGTTGATCCGCGGCGTCGGCGACCGCCTCTGGCAGACCCGGGAGCAGATCATCGCGGGCCTCTGGCAGGACATCCGCGCGCAGATCCCCGCTCTCGGCCAGGACGCGGCGTCGTGCTCCCTGCTCGAGGCGAGCATCACGGAGAACATCGTGGTCGCGATGAACTTCCTGCGGCAGGAGTTCGACGCCGACGACGTGGAGGCCCCGACGGCCGCTCTGGCCTACGCCCGCGTACTCGCCCAGCGTGACGTGCCGCTGTCCGCGCTGATCCGCGCCTACCGCATCGGCCACCTGCGGTTCCTCGACCACGCCTTCGCCTTCCTCGACGACCTGCCCGACGACGACCGGCTGCCACTCGTCGTCGAGCTGGTCCGCCGGTCGGCGCAGTTCCTCGACCAGATCTGCGAGCAGGTCGGACGCACCTATGAACGGGAACGCGACCGTTGGGTGGCCAGCCGGAGCGGGCTGCGTCAGCAGTGGGTCAATGAACTCCTCGGCGGTGGCCCGCTCGACCGCGCCGCCGCCGAGCGGGCGCTGCGCTATCCGCTGGACGCGGTGCACGTAGCGTGCACCCTGTGGCCGGTCGACCCGATGACATCCTTCGACCTCGTCTCCGCCGTGGACGACATGCGCGCTCATGCCGTGTCCGTGCTCAGGGCCTCCGCCGCGCTGGTGGTACCGACCGACGAACGCGAGGCGCGCCTGTGGCTGGCGCTGCCGGCGTCCGCCGGTGACCGGCTGGAGCGGTTCGCTCCCCCGGAGGGAAGCCCGCTGAACGCCGCCATCGGGCAGCCGGCAGCCGGCCTGACCGGCTTCCGCACGTCGGCGCGGCAGGCCGCCCAGGTCAGGGAGATCCTCGCCGCCCGACTCGGCGGCGCCAGGCAGTCCGACACCGCTCCCCGCCGGCCGCAGTGGGTGCGCTACGCGCAGGTGGCCCCCGTGGCACTCATGACCGCGGACATGTCCGCGGTCCGCGACTTCGTGTCGGCCACCCTGGGCGGCCTGGCGGCGACCGGTACGCGCAACGCCCTCCTGCGCGAGACACTGCAGGCCTTCCTCACCCATCACCGCAGCCACGCCGCCACGGCACAGCAGATGAGCCTGCACCGCAATTCGATCCAGTACCGGGTGCAACAGGCAACGGCCCTGCTCCCGCAGGGCGCCCAAAGCCTCGAGGACGACTTCAACGTCCGCACCGCACTCCTCGCCGCCCACTGGCTGGGCGACGCCGTTCTTGGGTGAGCGGGCCCGGCACCGGCGTCGGCAAAGAGCGGCGGCTCCATCCACGGCCTGCGCGGCTACAACCTCGACGACCAGACCCGCAGCCTGAGGATCAACCGTGACGACTGCGGGTGACGCCGCATCCAAGATGCCGGGGCCGGGCCGCGCTCCCTGCTCGAGGCCGACCCGGGCATGCGGGAAGCCTCCACCGCGACGGTCACGGTGCGGGAAACCCCGAGGAACATCCCGAGCGTCACCACGGTCCTGAGCGTGACGGCCCCGGCCAGGGGCGAGGCCGGTCCGACGCGTGCGGCGAGCCATCCCGCCGACGGGCCCCGGGCACCAGCACCTGCGTGTCGAGCAGGCTCACGGCCGCGTCGACTCCGGGGGCGCGGGCGGCCCGTCGGCGGCGTCGGCGGGCAGGCCCGCGGCGTTCGTGACGACGTGATCCGCGGTGATGCCGTCGCGGAGCTGCTCCGAGGCGACGTGGCTCTCGCTCGTGTGCATGAAGACGAGCGTCGAGGCGAAGGCCATCGCCAGCACGACCGGCGTCATCGCGGAGGCCGTCCAACGGGCGTTGGCGCGGGAGTCGGCCGCGGCCAGCGCCGCCGAGGCGCCGCCGCCGCGCAGCAGCAGACCGAAGAGCGCCGCGCACAGCGGGGCCAGGACCGGACCGAGCAGGGCGACAGCCGGCATGAAGAGCATCACGACGCCGAGGGAGGCATTCGCCGCGTCGGAACCGGCGGCGGAGGCGGCGACGCCGACGAGGACCGAGCCGCCGCCGACCGCGCCGAGACGGTGCGGATGACGCCCGGCCGCAGCCGTTCCACCGAGGCTTCGGCCGGCGCCTGGCCAGGCTTGGTCTTCGCGGGCCTGCGTCCGGCCGTCCAGCCGGCGCCGAGCGCCGTGAGCAGGCCGATCCCGACGCGGCGAGCAGCGCAAGCCCCGAGACGTGCAGATCGACCGCCTCCGGGACGGCCCCGCGGTCCCAGAAGGATGCCTGCCCTCCGCGGCCAGTTCGGACGAAGTGGGCGAGTTCTTCCTGACTCTCCCGTACCCGGCGATCCGGTCACTGGGAAGCGACTCCCCGCGGCGCAGCAGGCAAAGTCCGCTCCCGAGGGCGCGGAAAGCCCTCGGGAGGGCCGTACACCGCGTCGGCCACGGACGTCAGTCGTTCAGCAGGCGGGCGAGGTCGACGCGGGAGCGGGCTCTCAGCTGCGTGAACACGTTCCGCAGGTGGTATTCGACCGTACGGGTGCTGATCGCCAGTTCGCGAGCGACTTCGCGGTTGGTCGCTCCCTGCGCGACCTTGCGGGCGATGCGCAACTGCTGTGGCGTGAGGAGGCCGATCAGGCCGGGGTGCGGGGTGTCGCCCATCGCCTCTCCTGCCGCGCGGAGTTCGTCGCGGGCGCGTTTCGCCCAGGCGGCGGCACCGCATTGCTCGAATCCCACGGCCGCGTCCCGCAATGGCGGTCTGGCTTCCACGTGCCGCCGCCGGCGGCGCAGCCACATGCCGAAGGCAAGCAGGGTGCGGGCATGCTCGAAAGGACCGTCCACCATCTGGTGCAGGTCGAGCGCCTCCAGGAAGAGCACCTCGGTCCGGTCCGCGCGCGCCACGAGTGCTCGGCAGCGGCGGAGCACCGCAGGCGCCTGAGGATCCGCGCCCATGGCGGCCCACGCAGCGTACAAGTCGATCAGATCGTCCACGCAGCCGTTGCGTTCGGCGAGCACGGTCGCCTCGATGTGGCAGGGCACCGCCAGCACCCACAGGCCGAAGTGGCCCCGGCGGGGGCCGGGCCGGACGAGGAGCGAGAGCCGGGCGGCCGCGTGCTCGGGGTGACCATGGACGAGGTCGGCCCGGGCCTGCGCCCACTCGGCGAGCGTACGGACCTGGGCCAGCCCGTGCGGGTGCGCGATGTCGAGCGCGGTTCGCGCGTGCGCGGCCACCGTGTCGAGGTCGCCGGAGATGGAGGAGACCATGGCGAGGATGGCCGAGAGGTTCGCCGTGAGGTTGCGCATGCCGGGCGCGGCCCCCGCCGCGAGTCCGGTCTCGGCATGGGCGCGAGCCTGGTGGTGGCGCCCCGCCCGCAGCTCCGCGTAGGCAAGGTGCTCCAGTGCGCTCACCGCGAGAGGCCCCTCTCCGGCCGATCGCGCCGCAGCCAGGGCGAGGCCGAGGACATGGCGGGCCCTGGAAATGTCGCCGAGGAGCAGCGCGGCGCTCCCGGCGTTGAGCAGGTCCTCGGTGGCGTGGCGGGCCGAGAGCCGGTCCAGTGCCGGGCGGAGCAGGACGTTCGCGCGTCTGAAGTCACCTGTCATGACACAGCGCAGACCCGCGCAGTAGGCGCCCCAGGGGGACGTTACGGACTCCCGCGGCCCGGGAGCGGACTCCCCGGCATCCGCGCCGGAGCCGTCGACACCGTCCAGGGCGCGCAGGTACAGCTCATGGTCACCCGCCGACCACGCGGCGGAGGCGGCGCTCAACCGGGCCGCGATGGCGAGTTCGGGATCCTGCCGCTCCAAGCCGGCCGCCGAGAGCAGAAGGGAATGGTAGGCGTCCATGACCGGCCCGTCACGAAGGAGCCGCCGGCCCCGCTCGAACTCCTCCCGGGCCCGCTGCACCGCCCGGCCGTCCCTGGGCGGTGATTCTGTCTTGTCGCTCAGATCCATGCGCACCCTCGCTCTCTGTGATTCCTCCGTGAAGGAGTCACCCGTTACTACGGAAGTGACTACGAAGGTGTTCGGAATGCACCCGGCGGTTCTCGCTGCCGTTCTCGCCGCCAAGAGCCTCGTGGGACTGGTGATTTCACGGATGCTCAGAGAGCAGGGGCTTCCTACGTTCGTGCTGTGTCCTTCCTGTCGGCTCCCGGCCGGCGGACGCGGGGCACCCGAACCGACGCACGTGGAAGAGGTACCGCATGCCCATCTCCGCATTCTGGCGCCGTACGTCGATCGCCGGCGCCGCCGTGACCGCCGGCGCCGCCGCTCTGGTACTGCCGTCCGACGCCTCCGCGGCCCCCTGCCCGGATGTCGACGTGGTCTTCGCCCGGGGGACCGGCGAACGCCCCGGCCTGGGCATCGTAGGGGCGCCGTTGGTCGACGACATCAAGCGCAGGCTTCCCGGGAAGACGGTCGGCTCCCACGCGGTCGACTACGCCGCCAACGCCTCGCAGAGCAGCGCCGGACCGGGCGCGACGGCCATGACGGACCACGTCACGTCCGTCGCCGCCAACTGCGCCGACACCGTCTTCGTGCTCGGCGGGTACTCGCAGGGCGCCAGCGTCACCGACATCGCCCTGGGCATCCCCACGAGCCTGGGCAGGGGCCGGACCATCCCCACCGCCCTGGCACCCCGGATCAAGGCCGTCGTCGTCTACGGCAACCCGTTGCGTCTGCAGCGCCAGACCATCAACAGCGCGAGCAGCCTCTACGGACCGAAGGCCAAGGAGTTCTGCAACACAGGCGACCCGGTGTGCGCCAACGGTTTCAACTTCGCCGCCCATCTCGCCTACCCCCGCAACGGCAGCGTGCCGCAGGGCGGACAGTTCGCAGCGGACCGGATCAACAGGCCTTGACGACGACCGGGCAGGGGTCGATGCCGCGGGCGCGGTCAGCGGCCGTGCGTCCGAACAGGCCGCTGAACAGGCGCTGGACGGTCGCCGGCGCAAGCGCGGCGAGCAGGCCGACGCTGTGCACGCCGTAGGTCCTGTTGCGAAAGTCCTGCCTGCCCCGCGACGCCCGGCACGCACTCTCGCCGCGCCGGGCACAGACCCAAGTACATCCGGTACGAGGGCCTGGTGCAGCATGGCCATCGCACCTGCCGAGTCTCCGGACTCCGGATGAGCCGTGGGTCCTGCCGACCGGGAATGATCACGGCTGGATGACCAGGATGCCGATGCACTCCTGAAGCAGGGTGCCGCGGCGGGCGGGAGCAGGCCGACGGCGGCCGCAGCCATGCCACCCAGCGCGCTCTGCACGGCGTGCGCCGGGCGCGTTGGCGATGGCCACGGCATCGGCGAGGCGGTCCACGCGATCGGTGGTCAGGACGATGTCAGCGGCCTCGGAGTGCCCGGACAGGTGACTCGTGCCGGTGTTGGTCATCGGCGCAGTGGTCCGCGTTCGTCAAGAGGGTCCGTGTGCGGGGCAGTGGGCTGGGCCGAGGCGAAGGCGTTGGTGGGACGCACGGCACGGGTGTCGGCGGGCCCGGGGTGCGGCTGCGCTGTTACCCGGACGTGCACCGGGCACTGATCTGAGCGCGTCGGCAGGGGCTGTGCTCGTCCAGAGGTTCACGCAGGCCGGGCGGGCTGGTGGTCCTGGCTGTCCAGTACGGGCACATGCGCACGCAATGAGTGTCGGCTGCGCCGTTCGCGGCCGCGGCGTCAACACGAGCCGCGAAGCGTAGCCGATCCCGAGAAAGTCCGCCGCCGGGCGCAGAGGCGATGCGCTGCCAGGGCTCAGGTGCCGGTACCACCGGGGCCGCGAGGAGCCTTTGCCGCATCGCCTGCTGGTACGGGGACAACTCCGCCTCAGGGTCTGGCTGCTCGACCGTAGGTTCGTTCTTCGTCCGCTTCATCACGCAGCCATGATCCATACTTCAGCGGTTCGCCCCAACCCGGTTCCGAGCCCCGTCTCGCGCCGCGGAAGTCAGAGCCACTCCCCCTCCACGGCCGTGGCCGTCAGCCCGGGTGCGGCCGCGTACAGCACCGTACGGCTGCCGCTCTTCTGGCCGTCGTCGTACGCACGCCGCAGGATGTCGAACACAGCTGCGCCGCCGCGGTTGCCGGTGGCGTAGCCGGCCCGACTGTATGTCAGGAGCCGCGCCGGCCAGCCCTCGGGCATCGTCTGCTCCATGTACTCCAGCACCCGGGTTCCGCCGGGATGGGCGATCAGCAGGTCGGGATGCCAAGGGGGCTCGTCGTCCTGGTGGCGCGCGCGCAGCCACTGCCACATCGCGGTGACCGTCTGCTGCACGGCGCGCGGCCCGCGGCGGTCCATCACGAAGTGCACGCCGTCGGCCCGGGTGTCGAGCCGGTGCAGGTCTGCGGTCCCGGGCAGGGTGTGGTGCCAGGTCGCGTCCAGCCGCAGGATCGACTCGCTCCTCGGGCGGCCGGTGACCACCGCGGCGACCGCGGTGTCCGCGAACAGCAGCCGGACGATGAGGGATTCCAGCGTGTCGTCGGTGGGCTGGTAGGTGGTGCTCAGCGCCTCCGATATCACGACCAGCACCACCCGGTCGGGGTCCGCGGCGATCAGATCGGCCGCCAGTGCGAGCGACCGGGTCCCGGCGATGCACGCCCACTGGGCGGCCGGCAGCAGCAGCACGTCCGTGCGCAGCGGGAGTTGTTCGAACAAAGACAGGTCCAGCCCCGGCAGCGCCGGGGTGGTCGAGTGACTGGTGATCAGGCAGTCGACGTCGGCGGCCTCCAGCCCGGCCGTCTCAAGGGCGCCGCGGGCCGCACGCTCCCCGTACCGCTGCACCGCCGCCCAAGCCGACGCGGTGCGCTCCTCGATGGTCTGCGGTGCCGGTATCGCCTCCAGTGCGGCGATCACCCGGTCCACCTCCCGGTCGTTGAACCCCTCGTGGGCCAGAGCTTCACGGGCCGGGCCAGCGGCGGGAGTTCGCAAGCCGCTCCCGCTGCTGGGCGCGACGGCTGCCGCCAGCGGCTGCATCCACCCGCGGGATGCGATCCCGGTGCTCGCAGCCATGCCGTCGATCCGCGGCAGCCATGGCGCCTGCGGGTGTCGACTCCGTACCTCCGTCAGGATCTGGCGGGTCTCTACGACGTGTTCACCGTGCACCACAGCAGGAGGACACAGATAGGCGCTCACAACACGCCCCCTTCTCCGCGACACTTGACGGCCTTTTTTGTGGCCGAGATTCCCTCAAAACGGAGGATCATGGCCAAGAAGCCGTAATACCAATCTACTTCGCAGAGCGCCCATTGACTCCGGTCGGGTCAGCGGCGGGCGGTTCGGCGACGCAGCAGCGTCATGGTCGTGGCGCCGAGGACCAGGGCGCCGAGGCTTTGGCTGATCCATGGCAGGGCGGGAAAAGTGCCGGTGGCGGCCAGTGCCTGGTTCGCGGTCGTGGGGGCTGGTTGGCAGTCGTCCGGGGCCTGTCGTCCGGCCAGCCGTGCCCGCATCCACCGTCTGACGTCGGAGTAGGCCCGAGCGAGGAGGGCGTCGTGAGCGGCGCCTGGGTACGTGCGGTAGTGCACCCTGTCGCCGAGTTCGCACAACTCGTAGTCGAGCCGGTTGGTCGCCGGCGGCATGACGGAGAGGTCCTTGGTGCCCTGAAGCAGCAGGATCGGCCCGGATGAGAGGTGTCGCGCCGGCTCGTTGGTGGCAGCGTGATGCTGCTGCACGGAACCGACACCCTGAAGCAGGCCGCGGCCGCCGGTCACGCCCTGCCCGGGTTCGTCGCCTACAACCTGGAGACCGTCCAGGGCATCACGGCCGCCGCCGAGGCCGCCGGACGGCACGTCCTGATCCAGGCCGGCTCCAGTCCCTTCAAACACGCCGGGCGCGAGGCCCTGATGCGGCTGGCAGTGCACGCCGCCGGGGACTCCGCCGCCCGCCTCGGTGTGCACCTCGACCACAGCCGGGACCTGGACGAGATCACCGTCTGCCTGGAGGCGGGCTACACCTCCGTCATGGTCGACGGCTCCCACCTGCCGTTCGCCGAGAAGGTCGCGCTGACGAAGGAGGCGGTCCGGCGGGCTCGTGACCACGGTGCCTGGGTGGAGGCCGGACTCGGTGCCCTGCCGGGCGACGAGGACGTCTCCACCTACGCCGTCGCGCAGGCCGTGGCCATGACCGATCCGCAGCAGGCGGCCGAGTTCGTGGCCGCGACGGGCGTGGACGCGCTCGCCGTGGCCGTCGGCAATGTCCACGGCTTCACCAAGGACCCGGTCCGCCTCGATCTGGGGCGGCTGGCCGCGGTCCACGAGGCCGTACCGGTTCCGCTCGTCCTGCACGGTGCCAGCGGTCTGCCTGTCGAGGAACTGCACGGCGCCCTCGCACGCGGCGTCGCCAAGGTCAACGTCAACGCCGAACCGCGCCGCGCCTACCTGCAGGCCGTCCGTGCCGCGCTCCCGTCCGCACTGCCCGGCTCCGACACCGTCTCCCTGTGGGCGGCGGGCCGAGACGCGGTCCGGGACGCCGTCCTGGAGGTCATCGGCCGTCTGAGCCCCGCCGCCGAGGAAAGCGGCGCATGACCTCGTCCCCGTTCTGCTGACAACAAGCCGCAGTCCCCGGCCGTACGGCAGCAGACCGTCGTACGGCTCCCCACGGCATCGCCTCACCCGCGCGATCCGCCCCGAGAGCCGCCGGCCGTGCGCCATCCCCTCGCACGAACCGCGTCCGCGCGCCCTGCCCTCTCCCCCACCGGGCCGTTCCCACCCCGGTGTTCAACCCGCTCCTCTCCTCTTCTCCCCAGGAGGAAGAATGTCCGCCCGTCCCCGTCCCCGCACGGCCGTCATCGGTCTGGGCGCCATGGGACTTCCCATGGCGCGCCACCTGGCCGCCGAAGTGCCCCTCTCCGTCTACGACATCGCCGCCGACCGCGGGCCGCCCTGGCGGCCGAGGGCTGCCGCGACGCCGTGTCCCCGGCCGAGGCCGCCCGCGACGCCGACGTCGTCGTGCTCGCCGTGCGCGACCAGGCGCAGATCGAGGGCGCGCTGTTCGGTGAGAACGGCGCCGCCGAAGCCCTGCGTCCCGGCGCGGTCGTGGTCCTCACCAGCACCGTGGGCCCCGGGCGGCACGCAGCACCGCCCTGCGGCTCGCCGAGCGCGGTGTGCTGACCGTGGACGCCCCGGTCAGCGGTGGCCCCCAGCGGGCCGGCAACGGTGATCTGCTGATCGTCGTCGGCGCCGAAGACGTGGCCTTGAAGACGGCCCGGCCGGTGTTGGACCTGCTGGCCTCGATGCTCACGGTCGTCGGTCCGCGTCCCGGTGACGGCCAGGCCATGAAGGCCGTCAACCAAATGCTGGCCGGTGTGCACATCGCGGCCGCTGCCGAGGCGATCGCGCTCGCCCGCGGCCTCGGGCTCGACCCGGCAGCCGTCGTCGAGAGCCTCCAGCACGGCGCAGCCGGATCCTTCATGTTCGCCGACCGCGGGCCGCGCATGGTCCAGACGTACGGCGAGGGGCCCGATCCCGAGGTCAAGTCGCGGCTCGACATCTTCGTCAAGGACATGGGCATCGTCACCGGCATCGCGAAGGACGCACACGTCCCGGTGCCGCTGGTCGCAGCCGCCGAGCAGCTATGTTGATCTCGAACTGCCTGCGCACGGTCGCCGGGTCGGTGTTCTGCAGCGGGCCGGGAGCCGGTGAGCCCGCGGCGTTGTTGATCCCGCATCCCGGAGGCTCACACCTGACAAGGTATGCTCCATCACTCGTCGAAGCGAGAGGTGCGCGTCAAGATCCCGGCCCGGCCGAGGAAGCGACTTCCGGCTCTTGAGCATCGAGGGCTCCGGGCACGACCCGCACGGGTCGCACCCCGCCGAACGCCTCGAACCGCCCCCGGGAAGAACCCGATCCGGGGGCGGTTCGAAGTGACACGGTGACGGTGCGCGGGTCGCTGACCCGGTCACGCCTCGGGCGTGGACTCCGCGAGCGCGTAGAGGGCCTGGGCCGCCTCGGCCGCGAAGTGGTCCAGGTCCGGGACCTCTCCGGCGTGGTGGGCGAGGAACACCCCGTCGAAGAGCGGGAGCGCGACGGCCGCCACCCGGACCGCCGCGGCCCGGGCCCTGTCGCTCCCCCACGCCTCGAAGGCCTCCTCGAGGTTGGCGGTGAGGGCCTCGACCCCGGCCCGGCGCAGGTCGAACATGGCGCCCCGTGCCGCGTCGTCGCCTTCGATCCCGTTGATCGAGCCGTAGTACAGCCGCAGGAACCGCGGGTACTCGACCATCGCCTTCGCGCTCTCGGCGACGACCACCTGGAGGCGCGACTTGGGGCTCAGCGAGGGGTCCTTGGCGCGGGCGGCGCGGGCCGCTTCGAGGAACTCCGTCGCCCCTCGCCGCAGCACCGCCACGAACACCCCGGACTTGGAGTCGAAGTGGTAGTAGATGGAACTCGAGGCGACACCCGAGGTCTCGATGATCTCGGCCATGCTGGTGGCCGCGTAGCCCTGCGCGGCGAACAGGCGCTCCGCGGCGTCGAGCACTGCTTCTTGGGTCCGTCGGCCACGAGGCCGTTGTGCCCGGGGTGCCTTTGTCACGGCAAGCATCCTACGGGCGGCCCGGCCTCGTGACCGACGGGGGCTCGGTCAGATGATCTTGCGGATCAGCTCCTGGGCCTCGGTTCCCACCTGCCGGCCGTCGGCCCGGCCGGCGGTCCGGACGAACCAGCCGATCAGGTCGATGGCCGGCCGGGCCGCCGCCTCGCCCGCGAAGAGCGGGAACGAGTGCGTCGCGGTGTCCGCCAGCACCAGCCGGGCGGGCGTTCCGGCCTCGGTCGCGTTGCGGACGATCCGGACCGCGTCACTGGCGAGGGCCTCGTGCCGGGCGGCCAGCACCAGCAGCGGCGGCAGTCCCGCGAAGTCGCCGAACACCGGGGACACCCGCGGGTCGGTGGGGTCGAGCAGCTGGTAGTTGCTCGTCGCCATGTCCAGCAGCCGGTCGCGGTTGAGGAAGACGTCCGCGAAGCCGTTGACGGCCATGGACTCCCCGGACAGGGTCATGTCCGCGAACGGGGAGACCGCGGTGACCGACGCCGGCAGGTCCTCCCCGGCGTCGCGCAGGGCCATCACCGCGGCCAGGGCGATGGCCGCTCCGGAGGACTCGCCGACCACGTGGACGCGGCCGGCGGGGACTCCTTCCGCGGCCAGCGCCCGCAGGACCGCGGCGACGTCCTCGGCCGCGGCCGGCGCCGGGTGCTCCGGCGGCAGCCGGAAGTCCACCGAGACCACCGACGCCCCGGAGGCCGTGGCGATGGCGTCGGCCGGCCCGAGCGACGCCGCCGCCGACCCGGCCACGTACCCGCCGCCGTGGACGAGCACCACGGTGCCGGACGAGTCCGGCCCGCCGACCTCCAGGCAGGGCACACCGCCCAGCTCGCGGGCGCGCGCCCGCACGTCGGAGGCGAAGTGGCGCTCGATCCCCTTGCGCAGGCCCTCGTGCCCCTCGGCGAGGTCGTCGAAGGTGAACACGTCGGCCCAGCGCTGCTCGCCCAGGGTCTTGGGCCACACCGGTTCCGACGGCGCGCGCGTGCCGGGCATGGCCGGGTTGGCGGCCGGCGGCAGCGCCGCCTCGAGGACGGGGTCGTACCGGTAGACCCAGCCCCACTGGCTCTCCGCGAAGGGGTCGATCACGTCCTGGGCCTGCATGCGGCGCATGCCGCCCAGCCGCTTGAGCGGCTCGTGGGCGAACCAGAACTCACGCAGCGCGAGGACGCTCGCCTGGACCTTCGCGGTCCTGGGGCGGCGCACCGCCTCATAGTGCAGCAGTGCCTCCCGCAGGTCGGTGCCGGCCGAGCGGGCCGCGCCGAGGCTGCGCCCGAGGACGACGGCGTCCTCGACGGCCTGCACGGCGCCCTGCGCCATGTAAGGGAGCATCGGGTGCGCCGAGTCGCCCAGCAGCGTGATCCGGCGGTCGGTCCAGGTGGGCAGCGGCCGCCGGTAGTACATCGCGGTGATGAAGTTCTCGGTGCTGGCCTCGACCAGGCTCGCGAGCATGGGCTCGCAGCCGGCCATCGCCTTCTCGAGGTCCTCGTGCTCGCCGCGCTGCGACCAGGACTCGCGGCGCAGCTCGTCGGCGGGCACGAACGCCGCGAAGTTGAACAGTTCGTCGGGACGCGCCCAGTAGCCGACGGCGATGCGGTTCAGGCCCCGCCAGCCGTGGAAGCGCTGCTGGAGGTCCAGGTGGTGCAGGCGGTCGGCGGGGATCAGCGAACGCCAGACGACCATGTTGGCGAAGATCGGGTCGTCCACGCCGAACAGCGTCCGCCGGACCGCCGAGTGGACGCCGTCCGCGCCGATGACGAGGTCGGCGTCGAGGCGCTCGCCCGACTCCAGGACCACCGTCGCGCCGGCCTCGGTCTGCTCGACCGAGGCCACCTTGCTGCCGGTCCGCATGATCCCGTCGGGCAGGGCCCGCAGCAGGACGTCGAGCAGGTCGGCCCGGTGGGCCTCGTAGGCCTGGTCGCCGAAGTGCTCCATCAGCGGGTGCTCGTGCACCAACTCGCCGGACTCGAACTGCATGATCCGGTAGGACTTCGCACGCACCGCACGGGAGTGGAAGTCGTCGAGCACTCCGAGGTACCGCAGCGCCCGGGTGCCGTTGGCCGAGACCTGGAGGCCGGCTCCGACCTCGCTGATCGCCGGGGCCTGCTCCACGACGGTGACGTCGAAGCCCTCCCGGGTCAGGGCGAGGGCCGTGGCGGCACCACCGATGCCGCCTCCCACCACACAGATACGCGTCACGACATCGCCTTCCAGACCGGCACGCCCGGAGCGGGGGAACCGTCGGCCATCCAGTGGCCCCAGTTGCTGATCGCGGTGTAGTGGCCCACGGTCCAGTCGTCGCCGACGACCCGGCCGTTGCAGCCGTACTCGACCAGGAACCCGGATGGGGTGACCGAGTAGAACGACACCATGTGGTCGTTGGAGTGCTCCCCGATCTCCATGGCGAGCGGTGCGGTCCCGGCCCGTACGGCGTCCAGCGCCCGGCCGACGTCCTCCAGCTCGCTCACCTCCAGCATGAGGTGGCCGATGCCGACGCCCGCCTCCGGGATCCACCCCGCGGCGATGGTGTGGTGGCGCTCGTTGCAGTGCAGGAAGTGGGTGTCGGGGCCCGGGGAGGCGATGGTGTCCGTGAGTTCGAAGCCGAGGACGTCCTGGTAGAAGGCGGCGGTGGCGGCGGGGTTCGGGGAGGACAGGAACAGGTGGCCCAGGCCCATGTCGCCGGCCACGAACCGCACGCCGGTCGGGGAGACGAACCGGGAGTGGTCGCCGACCCGGCCGTAGACCAGCTCGATGGTGTTGCCGTCGGGGTCCTGGGTGACGAAGAGCCGCTTGGCGTGGCGCCGGTGGGCGAGGGCGGGGTCCTCGGCGACGGCGACGCCGGCGGCCGCGACCCGCTCGGCCAGGGCGAGCAGGTCGCCCTCCGTGTGCGTGGTCAGGCCCATGGCGAGCATGCAGCCGGGGCCGGGCTCGCCCTCCTGCACGGCGATGCGGTAACTCGCCTCGTCCATACGGAAGTAGGCGGTGTCCCCTTCGGTCGCCACGTGCTCCAGGCCGAGCACCTCGGTGGCGTAGATGATCCAGGCGCCGATCGGTCCGCGGAAGACCGCGTAGGACAGAGCGCTCACGGTGTTGCTCACAGTTGTTTCCTTCTCGTGGGGTCGGGTCGGGTCGTCAGTTGTCGAGGACGAAGTCGGTGACGACCTTGTTGAACCGGTCGGCGTACTCGATCTGGGCCCAGTGACCGCACTGGTTCCACAGCAGCAGCTGGGCCCTGGCCACGTGCGAGACCAGTCGGAGGCTGTTCTCGAAGCCGACGACCCGGTCGTCGCGGCCGTGTATGGCCAGCAGCGGGGCGGTGATCCGGGCGAGTTCGCCGGGGGCCGTGGTCAGGTAGGGACGGATGAACGGCGGCCCCTGGTTGGCGATGAACTCCGTCAGGTGCTCGGGACGCTCCAGGGCGGCGGCCGACCGGATCTCGGCGAGCTCGTCGGTCGCGAAGGACGGGTCGAAGCACATGATCTCGACCAGCCGCTTGAGGGTCGCCGGGCTGGGGTCGTGGTAGCCGGCGTTGAGGATCTTCAGCCCCTCGGAGGGGCCGTTGCCCGCCGAGTACAGGTTGGTCCCCGGGACCGGCGCCCCCATGGTGATCAGGTGGCTCACCCGCTCGGGGTGCGCGAGCGCGGTGCGGATGGAGTTCATCCCGCCCATCGAGTTGCCGACGAGGGCGGCCTTCTCGATGCCGAGGGCGTCGAGCATCCCGGTGACGGTGGCGACGGGGTCCGGCGCCTTGGTGATGGAGTCGCTTCGCCCCCACCCCGGCATGTCGGGCGCGATCACCCGGAAGTGCTCGGCCAGGGGCCCGATGTTCCGGGCGAAGTTGCTCATACCGGTGGCGCCGGCCCCCGCCCCGTGCAGCAGCAGGACCGCGGGCCCTCGGCCGACGTCGTGGAGGTGCACCCGCACGCCGTCGACGTCCAGGTAGCGGCCGATCGACTCGTTGGACATGGACATCCTTTGCTCAGGCGGTTCGCTGCCCGGATCGGAGAGGTTTGTGGGAGTGGAAGATCCGCTCGGGATCTCGTCGCGGCTCTTCGAAGCGAACCGTTGAATTGGATGGATCGTTCCAGTAGCGTTTCGGCGCTGTCAACCTCTCTGGTGCACAGAGCCGCAAATTTTGGATGGATTGTTCCAGCAGCATTTCGCCTGCTGACGCTCCGGCCCAGAGACAACCCCAGAGACAAGGAGGTGCGCGAGAAATGAGCAGTGCGAACACCTACGACGCCGATGTCGCGATCATCGGCTTCGGACCCAGCGGCGTCTCCGCCGCGAACGCGCTCGGCGCGTACGGCATCTCGGCCGTCGCCTACGAGATCGACAAGGACATCTACCCGCGGGCACGCGCCGTCACGGTCAACGCCTGGACGATGCGTCACTTCCAGTCCGTCGGCCTGGCGGAGGCCGTCGGCAAGCACCTCGACCCCACCCGCGCGCTGCGCTGGAAAACGTATGACGGCGTCGAGATCATGCGGATGGAGCTGCCGCCGACACCGTTCGGTTATCTGAACGCGTATCAGATCTACCAGCCGCTGTTCGAAAAGGAGCTGCGCGCCGGTCTCGACCGGTTCCCGGAACTGATCACGGTCCACTACGGAGTCGAGGTCGGCGACATCGTCCAGGACGAGGACGGCGTCACCCTCACCTCGCGCGACCTGGCGACCGGTGAGCAGAGCACGGCGCGCTTCAAGTACGTGCTCGCCTGCGACGGCGGCTCCAGCCGGACCCGGACCCGGCTCGGCGTCGAGATGCGGGGCGACACCGTCGACATCCGGTGGATCGTCATCGACGCCCGGGTCAAGCGCTGGTGGCCCGACCGGAACCTGCTCACCTTCTGGTCGGACCGGAAGCACCCCGTCGTCGACATCGCCCTCGGCCGCGGCAACCACCGCTGGGAGATCCCCCTGGAGCCCGGCGAGACGGACGCCGACTACGCGACCGACGAGCAGGTCTGGCCGCTGCTGGAGCGGATGGGCATCACCCGCGACGACGTCGACATCCACCAGTGCGCCTTCTACAGCCACCATGTGCGCATGGCCGACCGCTGGCGGGTGGGACGCGTCTTCCTGGTCGGTGACGCCGCGCACCTGATGCCCCCGTGGGCCGGCTCGGGCATGCAGTCGGGCATCCGGGACGCGTTCAACATCGCCTGGAAGCTGCGCGAGGTGCTCGCCGGGCGCCTGCCCGACAGCCTGCTCGACACCTACCAGGCCGAGCGGCAGCCGAACGTCGGCTTCTACACGGACGTCTCGGTGCACCTCGGCCGGATCATCACCCAGCAGCTGAGCGAGGAGGAGCAAGCCGCCCTGGCGCCGAAGCCCGACGAGGAGCAGGAGCTGCCTCCGCTGCTGTGGCCGCCGTTCATCGAGGGCGGCTGGCTCACCGGCCCGCCGGCCCCGGACAGCGCCGTCGGCAAGATGATCCCCCAGCCGGTCGCGTCCGACATCCACGGCCTGCTGCGACCGCTGGACGAACTGCTGGGCAACGGCTTCGTCCTGCTCGGCGACGGCGTCGACCCGGCGACCCTGCTGAGCCGGGAGGCGAAGGCCGCCTGGGACGCCATCGGCGCCCGCTATGTGGCGGTGCGCCAGGTCGACCAGCGCAGCGAGGGTCCCGACGACATCATCGATCTCGACGGGACGCTGCTCGCCTGGATGCGCGAGTACGAGGCGACGGCGGTGGCCGTGCGACCCGACCACTTCGTCGCGGCCGCGAGCCCGTCCGGCCTCGAACGGCCCGCCTGACCCCCGCGCCGCTCCGCCGCCCTGCCCACCGGCCACTCGTGGGCAGGGCGGCGCCACCGGCGGCCGCCACCGTGGCGGCCGCCCCGACAACGACCGCCGCGCCCTGCCTCCACCAGGTGCGGGGCGCGCGGCGCAGGAAAGGAGTCACCATGGTGCTGCAGTCGCTGGGCTACGTCGGGCTCACCTCCACCGGCCTCGACGAGTGGACCCATCTGGCCTCCCGCGTGCTGGGCATGCAGGTCGCGGACAGCTCCCGGAAGACCACCTCGTTCCGGATGGACGATCACCGCCAGCGGCTGGTGATCGACGGCTCGGGCGGGCCGGGGTACTTCGGCTGGGAGACCGGCTCCGCGGCCGCCCTCGACGAGCTGGCGGACCGGCTCGACGCGGCGGGCGTGCGATACGCCCCCATGTCGGCGTCCGAGCGGTCGCAGCGGTTCGTGACCGACGGCATCGTGTTCCTCGACCCGGTCGGCAACCGCGTCGAGGTGTTCCACGGCGCCGCGACCGCCACCGAGCCGTTCGTCCCCGGGCGGGCGATCTCGGGCTTCCGGACCGGCCCGCTCGGGCTCGGGCACGCCGTGCTGACCACGGCGGACGCCGAGCCGATGGTGCGGTTCTACCGGGACCTGCTCGGCTTCCGGCTGAGCGACTACTGCCACGAGCCCTTCAAGGCGTACTTCTTCCACCTCAACCCCCGGCACCACAGCCTGGCGATCATCGAGACGGGCGCTCCCGGCATCCACCACCTCATGGTCGAGATGCAGGGCATCGACGACGTCGGCCAGTCCTACGACCTCGCCTCGCAGCTCGCCGACGGGGTGAACGTCACGCTGGGCCGCCACTCCAACGACCACATGTTCTCCTTCTACGCGAACACCCCCGCCGGCGTGCTCATCGAGTGCGGCTGGGGCGGGCGGCTGATCGAGCCGACCGGCTGGGTGCCGGAGGAGTTGACCATCGGCCCCAGCCTGTGGGGCCATGAGCGCCACTGGCTCCCCGAGGACAAGAGGGAGCAGGCGCGGCGCATGCGCGAACAGGCCGCCGCCCTGGGCTGCCGGGCCCCCGTGCACGTGCACGGCGACAACTACGACGTGTCGGACGCGAGTTGAGCGACGTCGCGCCACCCCGTCCGATCCCCGACTTCCTCAGGAAACATCCCATGACGAACGACATCCCCGAGCTCGGAACCACGCTGAACCTGGGCGAGCTGCGAGTGAACCTGCACGACACCGGCACCGGGCAGCCGGTCCTGCTCATCCACGGCTCCGGCCCCGGCGTCAGCGCGTGGGCCAACTGGCGCGGCGTCATCCCCCGGCTGAGCCCGCGGCTGCGTCTCATCGCCCCCGACATGGTCGGCTTCGGGTACACCGAGGCGCCGCAGACCAGGTTCGACATCGACCTCTGGCTGCGACAGCTCACCGGCGTCCTCGACGCGCTGGGCGTCGGCCGCTGCTCGATCATCGGCAACTCCTTCGGCGGCGCGATGGCGCTGCACTTCGCGCACCGCTTCCCCGAGCGGGTCGACCGGCTGGTGCTGATGGGCCCGGTCGGCACCGCCTTCCCCATCACCGAGGGCCTGGAGAAGGTGTGGGGCTACGAGCCGTCGCCGGAGGCGATGGAGGCGCTGATGGACGTGTTCGCCTACGACACGTCGTTCGTGACGCAGGACCTCATCCGCTCCCGCTTCGAGGCCAGCCGCCGCCCCACCGTCCAGGAGCGCTACGCGGCCCTGTTCCCGGCGCCCCGGCAGCGCTGGGTCGACGCCCTGGCCCTCGACGACCGGTCGCTCGGTGAGATCTCCTGCGACGTGCTGATCGTCCACGGCCGCGACGACCGGGTGATCCCCCTGGCCGCCTCGCGGCGACTGGTCGAGCTGCTCCCGTCCGCGCGTCTCGAGGTCGTCCCCGAGTGCGGGCACTGGGTCCAGATCGAGCACCTCGACGAGTTCTGCGACCTCGTCACCGATTTCCTCCCCACGAACGGAGCGTCCCGATGAAGCAGACCGACGTCGAAGGCACCTGGCGCCTCGTCACCTGGTCGCAGGAGTACGACGACGGCCGACGGGTCCACCCCATGGGCGAGGACCCGACCGGCTGCCTCACCTACACCCCGGACGGACGGGTCACCGTTCTCATCACCGCGGCCGACCGCCCGTCGTTCGTCACCGGCGGACAGTGGGACGCCGACGTCGAGGAGCGCGCCCGCGCCTACGACACCTGCCTGGCGTACGGGGGGAGGTACGAGCTGGCCGAAGGCCAAGTGCGGCACCACATCGAGGTCAGCCTGTTCCCGAACTGGGTCGGCGCCGTGCAGGTGCGCACGGCGCGACTCGTCGACGGGGAACTCCACTTGACCGCCCGCTTCGAGGAGGGCACCGGCCAGGCCCGCACGGCCCGCCTGGCCTGGCGGCGGCAGACCGCCTGACGGCACGGCCCGCGGCCGCGGGCCAGCTTCCGTCAGTCGAACGGGAGGGACACCTTCTCGAGCGGCGGCGCCGCGGGCAGCGCCCCCGTGCACCAGGGCGTCAGCGAACAGCCTCGGTCCAACTGGCCGTTCGCTATCTGTTCGCGTGCTCGGCCTGATTCGAACGGGGTCCTGGATCGGGTGAGTTGGTCGACGTGCAGGCATGAAAGAAGGGCCTCTTGGTAGCTCGCGGTTGTCGAGTCCAGCGAGGAGCAAGAGGCCCTGTTGTCGAAGTGTCGCGTGGTCGTGGGTGCCGGGTGCAGTCCGTCCACTCCTGGGTGTGACTGTCTCGCCCACAGGTTCGGGAACGCGGCCGACCGGCCGGAGCGCCGACCTGCCCATCGTCTCATCGACGGTCCGGCAGGTCTCCAGCAGATGGCGCAGGACAATGGGAAGGGCGAATCCTCGCCCCTGGACGAACCGCCCGCCGAAGATGAGCGACACCGCGAGGCCGGCGTTGTTCATGCTGTCCAGCAGACCCCACCCGCCTTCCTGCATACCGATCACAGGGCGGAGGAAGTGGGAGGAGACGATGATGCCTTCACAGCGTTCGGGAGCGAAGTCGTAGTTTCTGAGCAGAGTGCCCCTGCGGCCGATCTGGGTGCAGCCGGAGTAGAACGGCCGCACCGCGCCATGGTGAGAAGCGTTCTGGCCCGAGGTGAGGCCAATTGGCCGGCGAGCTGGTCGAGTGCCGGGACCAGTTCGGGCATGTGGTCCTCGAAGAGTCGCCGGGCGCGGGCTGCGCCCTCGGGTCTCTGGCCCTCCTCGGTCAGCCAGTTCTCCGCGCTTGCCATTGCCGGCCGGACGTGCTCGGCCCATCGCCCGTCGCCGCCGTCACCGATCTCGATGGCGTGGAACGCCTTGACGTATCGGCTCATGACGTAGGACTCAACTCTCTTTTCAGCCCTCATTTCAATACCCGCAGGCGCCGCCAGCAGATGAGCGCACAGGCGAGGGTGAGGAAGGCTTCGTGGATGTCGTCGCGGATCTCCCAGCGGATCCGCAGGCGGCGGAACCAGTGCAGGTGGGCGAACGCGCGCTCCACGACCCAGCGTCGGGTGCCGAGGCCGGAGCCGTGCTCGGTGCCGCGGCGGGCGATCAGCGGTTTCACGCCGAGGTCCCGGACCAGTCGGCGGTACTTGTCGTGGTCGTAGCCTCGGTCGGCCAGCACCACGTCCGGGCGGCGCCGGGCCGGCCACGCTTGCCCCGTACCGGCGGTACGGCCTGGAGGAGGGGATCATCTGGGTGACGCCGTTGCGGTCGCCACCGGTCAGGGTGGCGGCGAGCGGGATGCCGGTGGCGTCGGTGATCAGATGGTGCTTGCTGCCCGTCCCGCCCCGGTCAATGGGGCTTCGTCCCGTCTTGGAGCCCCCTTTACGGGCCGGGGAAGCACGCACCTCCGGGCGCCACCTACCTCGCCGTCGGCTTCCTCGGCCTCTTCTACACGTTCGTCGTCTGGGTCATCGTGCAGGCGTTCGGCAACGACGGCGCGGTCGGCGCAGCAGCCAAGAACCCCGCCGAGATGTTCTTCACGGCCATGACGCACTACGTGGGCGCCTGGGCCACCGACCTCCAGCGCATCCTCATCATCACCAGCCTGCTGGCCTCCCTGCTCGCGTTCCACAACGCCATCACCCGCTACGGATACGCCCTCGCCACGGAACACGCCCTGCCCGCCTCCCTGGCCCGCATCCACCCCCGGCACGGTTCCCCGTGGATCGCCGGCATGGCCCAAAGCATCCTGGCCGCCGGGACCGTGACGGTGTTCGCCGTGATCGGCGCCCAGCCGTACAACCAGTTCATGCTGTGGGTCAACACCCCTGGCGTGATCGGCATCCTCGCCCTGCAACTGCTCGCCGCCTGCTCCGTCGTCGCCTACTTCCGCCGCAACCCCGCGCTGCGCGGCGAGGGACGGCTACGCACCCTCGCCGCCCCCGGCGCCGCCGCCGTCCTGCTCGCCGCGGCCACCGCACTGGTCTGCACTCGCCTCAACCTGTTCACGGGCGCCGGCCCGGCCGTCAACTGGACACTGGCCGCACTCACCCCGGTCGTCTTCCTCACCGGCGTCGTCCTCGCCGCCCGGATGCGCCGCTCCCGACCGGACGTCTACGCCCGTCTCGCCACCACCGACATCGACTGAGCGCCGGTTCCGGCCCCGCACGACGGCCTACGACGGCTTCTTCGGTACCCGGCCGAGACCGGGTACCGAAGAGGCCGCACCCGTTGGCCCGCTGCCCTGCCGACGGCGCCCGCGCAGGCTGGGCCGCCGGTGACGACTCCGCGGACGAAGGCACCCGAGCCAAGCTGAAACGCCTGGTCAAAATCGGCATCCTCACCGAAGCCGACACCGGCAGCTTCACGGGCTCCCCCTGAAGACCGCACCCGGATGATCCGTCCGGGGTTGCGCCTGGCCAAGGGGCACCGGTACTCACCTCTCGGGGTCGGACCAACTCGCCACAAGTGCTCGCCGATCCGGAAAGCGGGGACCGGGGACCATCTCCCGGGTGGTCTCGCCGTTGAGCCAGCACACTTGCTCGGGACCGCCGTCGCCGGTGTCGAACAGGCAGCACACTCCGCCGCTGGCGGCGGCGAGGTCGGTGAACACCTTCCTGATGTTGGTCGACCGCGCGAACAAGCGGCTCATCCCCGACGTCGCCGCCCAGCACTCCACCGACGCGTAACCAGGGTGCAGGAAGGACTCGAACCGGATCGTCGCGTAGACGTACCCAACCTGGATGCGCCCGTCCGCCTCGGGTTCGGGGCCGCCCGTCTCCGCGTACGCGCGCAGTGCGTCATCGACGTCGAACATGATGGACATGTCGAGCTCGAGCGTGCTGCTCGTGGAGCAGTCGACCGGCTCGCTCTGAAGTGGGACGTGAACGGGAGGACGAGCCGGTCACCGCCGGGCAGGGTGAGCTCGAGCGGCGGCAGGCGCGGGGCCGGTGGCGCCGGCTCGGTCAGATTGGCCAGCGCCTTGGCTTGCTCCTTGACTGCGTGGGTTCACCCACCCAGTCCCCGCTCGTGGACCGGCGGATTCCACCCACGCTCACAGGCAATGGCAGAAGCACTCAAAGGCTCACGGACCGTCTTCCAAGAAGGCGGAAGAACAGCCGGACGCCGGCGGAGGAAGCCGGGCATGCGGGCCCGGACCGCATCCACCGGATGGTCATGGACGTTCACCGGCACCGCATCAGCTGCAGGACGCCACTGGCGGCCGTGGTTCTTGAACTCGCCGCGAGTTCCTTCTTCTTGGTGTCCACGCTGATCACCGGCTGGCCGGCATTCCGGTGATCACGAGCCTGTTCGTTGAGACAGCGGAACTGGGCGTCCCGGTCGGGATGCCGGCTTCCCTCGATGGTCTTCGCGTTGGCCTGCAGACTGAAGCCTTCCTCTCGCAGCAGGTCCGCGACGGTGTCCGCGCTGACTTTGTGCCCCGCCCGGGCAAGCTCCCGCGCCAGGGTGCGGGTCGACTTCACCCTCCACCGCAGCGGCGACATCGGATCGCCCCGGTCGTCCGGCTCGACCAGCGCCAGGAGGGCCGGCCGCAGCCCCGGATCGAGATCTGCGACCCTCTTGCGGCCTCCGCCCGGCCGCCGTACCCGCCCCAGGGGCTCCTCGCCGGCTTCCAACTCGGACACGCCCTCGCGGACCGTGGTCTCACTCACCGAGGCCGCCCGCGCGACGGCCCGAACACCGCCGTGTCCCAGGACACGGCCTCTGCGGCCATCAGCAGCCGTCGCTGCGCGAGGCTGCCGCTCATCCAGATGCTGGAACAACACCGCTAACCTCATGGCGAGTTGGGCACAGATCTCGTCCAGGATGCGCATATCACATCACCGAGCCACGAGATGGGAAGCATGATCCGCAAGCACTCTTCGCGCTGCGGTAGGTGTTCTTCTGCGCGCACTTGTTCACCGCAGCCGTCACGTTGTCGGCGGCCACGTCGGCGGCCATGACGGGTGCCGTCGCGGCGGCCACGAGCAACCTGTTTCACGGTGTACCCCCTGTGGTGCGCCGGAAGGCTCACGGCGCTCGGTAATGTCCGGCGTGCCGGCGCGCGGTAGCCCTCGACGCCACGCCGACTGATGCACACCGCGGCATCGGTCGCGCCCAGTGGCGGCTTCCCGGCTGCGGAGATCTCCGCTGCATGAGCGTTTCTGCAAGCACCAGGACGGCGGCCCCTCTTTCCGCTCGACAAGGTCTTGCAGCAGCTTTCTTCAGGCCATGCCCTTGTACACCTCCGTCACGTTCGGACGCGGCGCGGGCCGGTGGCGGGCGGCGGGACCCTGCGCGAAGGCGCGCAGGAGGTTCTCCGTCGTGCGGGTGACGAAGGCGCGGGTACGGGCGTCCATACCGTGGTCGCGGCCCCCGTCGGGGGTCGCGGCCATCAGTGCCTCCACCCACCGCATGGTGCCGGTCGCGAAGACGCCCGCGCCGCTTCGCGTGGTGTAGTACGCCGAGTCGCTGTGGCTACGGCGTCCTTTGCAGACGAGAGGGGAATGAGCCGTTATCTCCAGGGGGTCGGGTGCGGGCGCGCCCGGCGTGACCCGGTCGTACTCGACACCGACCAGATGGTCGAAGCCGTCGCCGGGGCGTACGCCTGTTCCCTCGTACAGCCAGTGGTCCGCCGCGTGGACGACGTAGGGCGCATCCGTCGGGTAGCCCTCGTAGAGCACGCCCGTCAGCGAGGACTCCGGATCGGACGCGGGTGACCGGCGGAAGTCCGTCGTCACCAAGGACGGGTGGGTGGTGTAGCAGGGGTCGGAGGGGAAGGACGTCTTGTAGCAGACGACCGTACGTTCGGGCCGTGTGCCGTCGTGCTCCAGGCGGATCCGGCGAAAGCAGCTGTTGGCGCCCAGGAAGGCCACGTTGGTGCCGGCGTCGCGGGCCCGGGCGACGTGCTGACGCTGTTCCGGTGTCCAGTACTCGTCGTGGCCGAGGCAGACGACGGCGGCCGCCCCGTGCAGCACCTTCGGGTCGCGGTGCACGTCGATCCCGGTGGTGTACGCGAGAGGGATGCCGAGCCGTTCGGCGAGGACCACGGCCGCCCGCTCGTACACCATGAACTTCTCCGCGCCGTCGGAGTCGTAGGGCCGGTCGAAGCTCACGGCGAGGGACCGTTCGCCGTACGCCCCGGAGGAGCCCGCGTAGAGGCTGTAACCGCCCCATCGGTTGTAGGCCTGCCAGGTGGCGGGCGCATGCATCAGCACCGTCCGGCCCGCGCCCTGCGCGGAGCGCACGATCAGGGGGACGTAGCGCTGGTGGCCGTCCTCCGTGTCGAGCCGCAGCAGATACGCCCCCTCCGGCCAGCCTCCCGTGCCGAAGGTCAGGGTGCGCCGCCAGTCCGCACGGACCGTGCGGGTGTCGTTCACCAAGCGCGGCTGAGCCTGGACGCGGCCCGGTATGCGCTCGGACGCCCAGACGAGCCGGGCCCCGACCCCGCCGTACCAGCCGATACGGAAAGCCGAGACACGGAAGGACGAGGCGGTCGTCGACACGTACAGACCGCACTCCTCGCCCGGCAGCACACTGACCCGCTCGGCGTACCCCGCGACGGCCGTTGCGGGACCACGTGACCGGATACGCCAGTCGGGTGTCCCCGGACGGTCCAGCTCCGTCTCGGGCCGGTGCGAAGGCGCCGCCCGGCGGTCGCGGGTGGCATGGAGAGAGTCGCAGGCACCGACGGTGGCCGAGAGGAGTCCGACGCCCGCGCACGCTTCCAGGAGGGCTCTGCGACGCAGCACCGGCCCGTGTTGTTCCGTCCCGTGTCGCGGTGTCTGTCGGCTGTCGGGGCCCACATCGCCTCCCGTGTGTCCGGCTCGTACGTCACCGCCCCTGCGGGCAGCCTCGCACGGCACGGCGGGACGCGCCCCGCCTTCGTCCGGCGGCCGACGAGAGAGACGGGCCCAGTCCGAGGAGCCCTCGGCCGGCCTGCCCGGCCTTGACCGCAGCGAGCTCGAGCTCAGCGCCCCCGCCGTCGGGACGAGGCCGTGGAGCGGCTGACGGTCGCCGCCGCCGCGCCCGCCGGCGGCGGCATGCGACCGCAGGCGGACCCGGCTGAGCGCCGAGCGGTCCTGACCAACGGGCGGGCGGTGGACAGGCTGATGGCCGAGCAGGGGCAGCGCGCGGCCAAGGAGCCTGGCTGCGGACCTCACGCGGTCTGCCCGCCGAGGTGCCCGTGGCGGCCTGACGGGCCGGTGACACGGCCGGTGCGGTCAGCCGCCTGGAGCGCACCCGTGCACTGCTGGTGACCGAGGTCTGCACCTGTGCGGCCCGGCCTCCGACAGCACGGCCGACGCCCACGCGCCCAGCGGCACGGTCGTCTACCTGGCCCCGGGCCGCGGGCCCCGAAACGGGTGTGGCCTTCACGGTCACGGACTCAGCCGTGACGGCCACACCCCTCGACGGCCTCGGGGCGAGCACACTCCCCCGTGGTAGGAAGAGGCCTGGAGCGGCTCGAACTCGAGCCGTTCGCACGATGGGCCGTGGGCGAGCTGGTGCGCCTGCCCTGGCAGACCGCGTGTCAGGCGTCCGGCCCGGGCAACGGCCTCCTGGACCGACCCGGCGACATCCTGCGACCGCCATGACGGCCGGCAGGCCCCGTCAGCGTCAGCGGGCCGTGCCGAAGTCCTGCGTCCAGTAGTTGCCGGGCTGTGCCACCCCCACACCGATCTCCTTGAAGGCACAGTCCAGGATGTTGCGCTTGTGTCCGGCGCTGGCCATCCATCCCGCCATGACCTGCTCGGGCGTGGAGTACCCGTAGGCGACGTTCTCGCCGTATGTGCTCCAGGTGTAGCCCGCGCGCGTGATCCGCTGTCCCGGGTCGGAGCCGTCGGAACCGGTGTGCGACATGGTGTTGTGGCTCGCCATGTCCGCGCTGTGGACCTGGGCGGCCTGCGAGAGCTTCGCGTTCAGGGTAACCGGGGAGCAACCGACCTTGGCACGCTCGCTGTTGACCAGGGCAACCACGCGGGCGACGGCGGCGGACGCAGGAGTCTCCGTGCCGGCAGCGGGGGCCGTGGTCGCGGGCGGCTTCGGTGCGGCGGTTGTCGTCGCAGGGGGCGCGGTGGTCGGCTTCGACGTGGCGTTGGTCCTCGCCGGAGCGGGCGGGGGTGTCTTCGAGACGGGCGCCTCGGGCTTCTCCGGAGCGGGTGCCGCAGTCCCGGGAGAGGCCGTCGGCGAGGCCGAGGGCGAAGCCGTCGTCGTGGGCTTCGCGGACCGGACGTCTCGCCCCCAGTGTCCGCTCCAGGACGCCTTCCTCCCCTCCGTCCAGGGATGGCTGGACCTGGCGGTGGCGGCTGCGGTTCCCTGGTCGCCCATGCACGCCATGGCGGCCGACGGCACCGCCACCGCGCCCATCGCCAGGACGGCGATGGCTATGGAACGGCGGCGCGTCTTCCTGCGGTGCTTCCGGTTGTTCCTCATGCGGACCTCGTTCGGTCGACTCTCCTTGCGCCTCCGACCGACACGGTTTCGCGCAGACACTGCGCTTGACCTGCGGGGACGCCTTGCAGGGCCGTCATTGTTAAGAGCCGCGTGAGGGCATGGCAACGAGGGCTTGCACTACCTCGCCTAGTAGGCGAGGCACGCCCTTGAATCCGGCCCGGGATTGTGCCGAGCCGCCGTGCCGGACACCGGCGGGCGCCTCACGCTCTGTCAGAAGGACGGCAGCGGCGGTGTGACGGCTCGAGGCCGGTGAGGCAGCCGGTATCCCCGGCCGAGGTGCCGCGTATGCCTGCTTCCATACGCCAGATCCGCCTATGTCGCCCGCAGACCATCTACTATCGCAACACGTTGACACGGGCCTGGCGTGTGAGGGAAGTCACTGATACCCCCCACAACCCTTCCGACATCCGGCATACCAGGGGTGTGGTCAGGCGGCGGTGACCATGCGCAGGAGCGGGTCGATGACCTCAAGTGTCGGCACCGCGCCCACCACCCGAGCCTGGCGGCGACGCGGCCAGGAGCTGTCCGACCGATCGCCGGGCCTGCGTACTTGTGGACGTGCAATGCAGTCGGTGTCATGATCACGCCGTTGCCGGGCGTGGGTCCGGTACGCAGGGGAGCAACCGTGAATCTGTACCTCGCCGTACCTCTTGTCCTGTTCGCGCTGCTCATCGCCGCCTCCGGCGTTGCGGCGGTTACCAGCGGCTGGGTGCTTCCCATGAACCGGCGCCATGTTCGGGCCCCGCGGATCTACGGCTGGGGTCAGCTGGTGGTGGCCTTTGCACTGTGCTGGCAAATGGTCTTCGGGTTGGTGATCAGCGATTCCGGCGCTCGTCAGTCGGGGACGCTGATCGGTGCCGCGATTCTCCTCGCCGGTCTCATCTTCATGATGACGGGTCAGCTCACCGGCGGTAACCGAAAAGGCGGCGGTACACCGTAGCCTTTCCGAACGGTCACGGTTCGGAGCCCCGCGTTTGTCATGGCGAGTGGCGACGAATCGGGACTGCTTCATCCTGTTGATCGCTCACTAGACAGCCTTGCGCTTCGTGTACCGCTCCTCGTCGAAGCCGGGAGGCCGTCAGCCGTGTGAGCCATTGCGCAGACGGCGCAGGCGGGCGGTCCGGCTTCCGGGCGTCGGTCGCCGCGCCGTGCCCCGCAACGCCGCGCGCAGAAACCCTGAGCCGCCCTCCTCGGCATCTGACCGTCACCGACCTCCTGGGGCCGCCGACCTGTCAGTCGGCGGCCCCGTCCTGCCATCGGACCGGCGCGGAGATCATCACGAGTTTCCCCGGACTTCCCGTGCCCACCGGCGCCCGGCTCTTCGCAGGGATCGGTGAAGTCCGGGCGGTCATGTGATCGCCCGGACAGCTCCTAGTTGCGCCGGGCCCGGCGGCGGTCGTCCGGCTCCTGCCCGCGCTTGTTGACGACAGCCCGTTCCAGCACCGCGCTTGTGGCGTACACCGCCCCCGCCTTGGCACGCTCGGTGTCCCGGCTGAAGACGGTGCGTTCGCCGAGGTAGGCGAGGGTGCGGGGATCGAAGATCCACTCGGTGCGGGTCCCGTGCCGGGTGTCCTCACGGGCGATGGCGATGCCGTGCCGGCCGGCGGCGTCCACCGCGTCGGCCACCTCTGTCACACCGGCGATCCGGGCGGTGGCCTTGTAGAACGCGGCAGCCGTGGCGGACGGCATGACCTGCTCTCCGACGAGATCGCCGATCCGGTCGAAGACCTCCTGGTCCTTGTCGTCCCCCTTCTCGACCTGAGTGTGCGCGTAGAGCAGCTTCAACAGGGCGCCGGGATCGGTGGGCAGCGAGGCGAGCCAGGCGTAGGTGGGCCGCTCGAAGCCCGCCCCTACCGCAGCGTCCTTCGGATCCGTTCCGTCCGGCACGCCCACCTTGATCGGCCAGTCCTGTCCGTCCTCACGGATCAGCCCGACATCGGTCACTCGTCCCTGTCGCTGTGAGAACCACACCTGCCGCTCGCGCGGCTTGCCGAGCTTGACGGGCCCGCCGAAGGCACCTTCGTTCTCGGCACCCGTGCTGCGCACGTACACGAACTGACCGTCGTCCACGGGCTGGACGTCCGTTCGTTTGGCTACGGCGGCGATACGGTCGAGGGTCGCGACAGCACTTCGGTCGCCGCCCCCCGTACTGCTCGCGCCGGGCCGCGCCGCCGTACCGTCGCCGTACCGCCCCGGGCCGGTCCAGACCGTGAGGCCGGCCGCCAACGCGGCGGTGACACCTGCGACAAGAGCGGGCCGCAACCACCGTCGCCCCTGGAACCGGTACAGATCGCTGCCGCCGAAGCGGCCGCTGCTGCTGTCAGTGCTGCTACCGGTGCTTTCGCTACGGCTTCCGCTGTCCTTGTCGATGAGCTGCATCAGAACGTCCTTGTGATGGGAGCGCCGCCCGGGAGGCAGTACCTGCTCGGCGAGAACCGCGGGCAACAGCCTCTGGAGTTCGCCGAGTTCGTCGATTTGCTCCTGCTCGGGTCCGACCGGGGGGGAGTTCATCGGGCTTCCTCCTGAATGGGCAGGACCGCGAACGCGGTCTCACTCTTTACCTCTCCGCGACGGGAGCGGGGTTCCGTACGTGCCCCCGGACGCCGTTCCGCGGGTCCGTCCCCAGGTCGTTCCGCACGCCCGGACCGGCGCGTCTCCTTCTCGACCTTCTCCCGCAGCCGGACCCTGGCCCGGGACAACCGGGACCGGACGGTTCCCACCGGCACCCCGAGAGCTTCGGCGGCCTGCGCGTAGTCGAGCCCGCCCCATACGCAAAGGGCGATGACCTCCCGCTCGTGCCGCCGCAACCGACCCAGCACACGCAGCACTTCGGTGAGCCGACGGGAGTCGTCGATCCGCCCCACGAGCTCCTCGGCGAAGTCATCGACAGCTTCGTCGACCCCCGTTCCCGTGCCCGCCCGGGTCCCCGCTTCCGTCCGCCGGACGAGAAAGGCGAGCCGCCTCCGAAGACTCCGGTCGGCGTTGCGTGCCTTGTTGGTGGCGATCCCGAACAGCCACGGCCGCAACGACCCGCCCTCTACGGCCACCTCGCCCCGTCCCCGCCAGGCGGCGAGAAACGTCTCCGACATGACCTCCTCGGCGGCGGACCAGTCTCCCGTCAGCCGGAGAGCGTGGTTGTACACGGCCGTCGCGTACAGCTCGTAGAGCTCGGCGAACGCCTCCCGCTCCCCGCCCCGCACCCGCCCGCGCAACTGATCGTGGTCACCGTCGGCACCTTCGGCCTCTGCACTCTCTTCGTTGGACCTCACACCTCTGACTCTCCGGGCGCGGGCGGCAGTTCCAGTGGCCTCGGTCACACTCTTCTGAGCCGGGCCCGCCCGGCCCCTGATGAGCGGCCCCGCCGGGTCGAGGAACCCACCGGTCGGTGACCGCCAGGTCCTCAGGCAGGGTAAAGGGCAAGAGGTGGGTCGTCGCTCGGCAGCGACTTGAGGAGGAAACGATGACGGCACGCGACACATCCGGTACGGCCGATGCCGAGCAGGTCAATGCCGCGATGTGGCACGCCTACGGAGCGCACCACCTCGACCGGGCCACTCCCCTGCCCGAGGTGGACGAAATCGCCTGGGGTCCGGCGGGAACAGGGCCGGGGGATGCTGTCCTCGGCGACCTGAGGGGCCTGCGCGTACTCGACCTGGGCTGCGGTACGGGCCGACACGCCGCCCACCTCGCCCGTACCCATCACGCCACCGTGGACGCCGTCGATCTGTCATCGACGCAGATCGAGCGCGCACGGGCACGTTACGGAGACCTGCCAGGCCTGCGCTTGATCCAGACCGATGCCGTCGGGTATCTGCGTACTTCGGCGCCGTTCGACGTGATCTACTCCGTGTCCGCCGTCCACTTCATCGACCCGCACCGGCTGCTGCCCGCCCTGGCGGCGGCGCTCAGGCCCGGCGGACGGCTGTATTTCACCGTGCTGCACACCAACTCGTCCGGGAACGGACCCTCTTCGGAGGTGAAGACCCGCCCGGAGATCCTGCGCCTGGCCGGCGGCGGCGAACTGAGCGGACAGATGTGGGTGCTCACCACCGAGCTGTGGACGGACCTCCTCGCGCAGCACGGGCTGCGCACCGAGGAGGTCACCGTGCTGGACGCGCCCGAGGAGGACAACCAGTGCTCCTACCGGCTCTTCCAGGTCCGCAGGGCGGCCCGGATCACCTCTCGTCCCCGTACGGCCCAGCCGCCCGTCGCACACGCGGCGGCCGGAGTCGGCGCGGTGTTGGTGGGGCCGCGCGGTCTGCTGCTCGGCCGCCACCGGCGAGGGACCATCGAGCTGCCCGGCGGCACGGTGGAGCCGGGCGAGTCGCTGGAGGAGACGGTCGTGCGCGAACTGGCTGAGGAGACCGGCCTGCACGCGGACCCGGCCGACGTGCGCCTGCTGGGCATGCTCCTTGACCGGGTCGGCGGCGTCGTGCGGATCACCTTCGGCGCGCTCGTCACGCGGTGGCGCGGCGAGCCCGCCGACCAGCCGGACGAGCGGGTCGGTGACTGGGCGTGGTGGCCGCTGGACGCACTGCCGTCGGGCCTGTTCGAGTGCAGCGCACAGATCCTCACCGCATGGCGCCCCGACCTGCCCATCGACCATCCGCCAGCCCACTTCACCCCCTTCGCAACACCGCCCGGCGCCGGTCAGGACATCGCCGGTCGGGTCGGGACGTAGCCGCCCGCCCGGTACGCAGCCGTCGACAAGCGCCTTCTGCGCATCATGGCGACACCTCTGGCCGACGGACTGCTCACCTGCAGGCTCGCGGCCAGCGGTGGCCGCCGCTCTCCCGCAGCCGGTCCACCCACAAGATCACGGTCTACGGCTGGAGCACCAGGTCGAGCTGGTACCAGGTGCCCGGCTTGCCGCCGCTGTCGGCCGGGTCTGCCGGGCCGACCGGGACGAACCCAGCCTTGGTCAGCACCCTCTGGGAGGCGGCATTGTCACGGGAGGTGGCCGCTCGCAGTGTGCGCAGCCCGTGCCGCGTCAACGCCAGCCGGCACAGCTCCCGGACTGCCGCGGTCGCCACGCCGCGGCCTACGACGTGCTGCGCGACCCGGTAACCAAGCTCAGCGGTGCCGCCCGCGAGGCGGTAGAGGTTGAACCGGCCCAGGACCGAGCCGTCCTCGGCAACGAGCACGTAGAAGGCGCCGAGGCCGGCCTCTTGCTCAGCCAACAACGCGCTGTACCGGTCGGCGAACTGGTCGAAGAACTCGTCACCACGATCGGAGATCGAGGCAGCGAAGTAGGCGCGGTTCGCCAGCTCGAATGCGAGGACCGCCGGGGCATGGGCAACGTGCAGCCGCTGCAACTCGGGCACCGTCCGACTGTACCCGGATGGCGCGTTGGGCCACCGGAGTTTCCGTCAGTGGCAGACATCTCCAAGACTGGGCTGCGAGTCCGAATCAGCGTCAACTTGCCAAGCTAAGAGTCGACTTGCACGACCACCGCCACCGGGCCTGCGGTGCGTCACGAATCGGCGACTCCTCACCCACGACGCCACAACCGTTCCACACCGGCCACTATCGTCAACACCTCCACAAACCTGCAGGGGGGCGACATGACCAACCCGTACACCCAGCCCAGGCCGGCACCGAGATGGGCGCGCAAGCGGTACGTGCTCCCCGCGCTCGGCCTCGCGTTCTTCCTCGGTATCGGTGCCGGAGCCGGCGACCAGACCACGACCGACGCCGAGCCTGCCGCCGCGAAGCCACGCCCTACCGTGACCGTCACCGCGACAACCACGCCGACAGCGGAGCCTGAACCTGCCGTCACCGTCACTGCCACCGAGACCACCAAGGTCAAAGTCAAGGTCAAGGTGACGAAGACCGTGACCGCCGAACCCGTAGCCGACGCCGGCAGCGGTGGTGGGAGCGACAGCGGCGGTGGGAGCGTCTACTACGCCAACTGCGATGCCGCCCGCGCCGCGGGAGCCGCGCCCGTCCACCGCGGAGACCCCGGATACGGCAGCCACCTCGACCGAGACGGCGACGGCGTCGCCTGCGAATAGCGGCTCCGCCCGCCCCACCGCAAAGGGGCGGGCCCGTCGGGCCGTTGGGGCATCCTCCGCGCATGCGGTGCACTGGCCGCGTGTACGCGCCGGACGGTGGATGTGGCTTCGTCGGTGTAACGCGAGAACGGCTGATGCCGAGTGCAGACAACAGATGTTGATCAAGCGGGTCCAGAATGTTGTCGAGTTACGAGAACGGCTTGCCGAGAAACGGCGTTGTCAGTGGGTTCTGCCAGGGTGTGCTTCGTGGATGAACTGGTGGAGCGTGTCGACTGTCAAGATCGTGTCCTGGGGATCGTCACCCGTCGGCAGGCCGTCCGGGAGGGTTGGCTGCATCGAATTGCCTCGACGGTGTGTCGTGATGAGCGTGACCGGGTCCTCGTCCATCGGCGGTCGGAGCAGCTGTCGCGCTTCCCCGGGCTCTATGAGGTCATGGTCGGTGGCGCCGTGGATGTCGGCGAATCCTATGAACAGGCTGCCGCACGGGAGCTGGCCGAAGAACTCGGCATCCGTGGCCTGCCGCGCTTGCTGTTCACGTTCCTCAACCGCAGCGGCCTGAGCCCTCACTGGCTCGGCATGCATGAAGCCGTGGTCCGGGACGCTGTGACCCCCGATCCCGATGAGGTCGCCTGGCATGGCTGGCTGACCGAGTCGGAGCTTCATTCGGCCCTGTTGGAGTGGCGTTTCACTCCCGACAGCCACGAAGCCTTCAGCCGGTATCTCGCGTTCCGGCCCGAGCAGTCCTGAGCTTTCTCGCCTCTTCGATCGGGCTCCTCAGCCCAGGAACCGTTGTCCGATCGGGCCGGATCGGCTCGCGCCTGCACACGGCGGAGCCAGGGCTTCGCGGTGGCCTACTCGTGTCGACGGGGCCGCGTGGGTTCGGCAGACGAATGTGCGTCCCAGTCGGCGCGCCCGCCGGCGCCCATGACACCGACGTCGGCGGCCAGGTCCCCTTGCGACTGCGAGCGCAGTTCACGACGGGTGATCCGGGCCACCGCGGCCGGGAACAGGGGCCTCAGAGGCTGGCACCAGCGAAGCCACGGCGGTGCGTAGAGGTGGTGTGCGCGGTGGGCGATGCCAGTGGTGAGCCACTCGGCCACCTGCGCCGGGGTGTGCACCCGGCGGGCGAACCAAGGCTGGTTCCGGCGCAGGGCGCGCAGCACGGGGTGCTCGTCGATGCTGCTGACCATATCGGTGCCGGTCCAGTGCAGGTAGGCGATGCCGACGCCCACACCGTCGGGTTCGACTTCACCGCGCAGCGCTCGCGCGAAGGACTCCGCGCCCGCCTTCGATGCGCAGTAGGCGCTCATCATCGGCGCGGAGCCGAAGGCGGCCGTGGAGGCGATCTGGAGGAAGTAGCCGCACGTTTGCGTCAGTTGGGGCAGGAATGCCCTGGCGGTGTTGGCGGCTCCGATCAGGTTGACGTCGATGACGCGGTTCCACAGGTCGGCCGCGGTCCGGTTGAAGGGTCCACCGACGGCGATACCGGCGTTGGCCACGACGACGTCGGCCGGGCCGAGCTCCGCCTCCACCCGGTGAGCGGCACGGTCGAGCGCGGTCTGATCGGTGACGTCGGCCTCGACGCAGATGCTCGGGGTGGGCAGGGAGGCAGCCGCCCGGCACAGGGTTTCCTCTTCACGGCCGAGGAGCGCGACCCGCATCCCGGCATGGGACAGGCGTCGCGCCAGGGCTTCGCCGATACCGCGGGCCGCTCCTGTCACGACGGCCACGCGGCCTTGGAGCGGTGTGTCCCGAGCGGACCTGTCTGTGGAGGTGCGGGCGGTGCGGACGGTGTGGCGCATGCGGGCCTCGGCTCTCGTGACGTGCTCTGCACGACCCCCTTTCCCGATATACCCGAAAAACACCGTTCTGCCGCCCGGCGTGTGCTACAGGTCGGCCACTGGGAGTGTGCCTCTCCCCTCGCTTCCGGTTGCGGATCCTTGAGGGTCCACGCCCCTCTACGGCAGACCGGTCTCCGAGGCGACCTGGACACTGCCGCCGCTGCCGCTGCCGGCGCCGTCGGCGGCCGTGACAGGTGAGGCCTGCGCGGGGAGACGTCGTACGGCCGGGACGCACAGCAGCGCCAAGGCGGCGGGGACGGCGATGACCGTCATCGCGTACAGGGTGGGCCGCACGCCGATGGTGTCGGACACCGGGCCGGCCAGTGCGAGGCCGAGCGGCATGAGGCCTGCCGACAGCAGGAAGTCGTAGGAGCTCACGCGGGACAGGGCTGCTTCCGGCACGTGTGTCTGCAGCGCGGTCTCCCAGGTGACGAAGAAGAGGGAGACGGCAACGCCGGTGACCGCTTCGAGGACAGCGATGAGGGCGACCGGTGCGCCGGATCCGATGATGATCGCCTGGCAGGAGGCCACGGCCAGCGCCGCGGCCGCGATCACCATGGGACGCCTCGCCGTGAGCCGGTAGGCGCAGACGTCCCCGATCACGGAGCCGATGCCGAAGCCCGCGGTGATGACCGACCAGCTCGCGGCACCGCCCCATTCCTCGTCGGCCAGGACGGGTCCCAGCACGAACACCGACGGCAGTACGACAACGTGGTAGACGGCGATGGCGGCCATGCCGGACCACACCCATGTGCGGCTGCGGACCTGTACCCAGCCGGCGCGCAGCTCCCCGAGGAATGCCGTACCGGCGCTGGGCCCCGCCGCCTCGGTCGCCGTGCTTCGGGGTCGCAGCCGGGCCAGGAACGCGGCGCTGACCGCGAAGGTCGCGGCGTCCAGGGCCAGGGCGCCACCGGGTCCGGCCAGCACCACCAGGCCGCTGGCGAGGGCCGGGCCCAGTACCAGCCCGGCCGACTGGACGAACCCTCGCAGAGCGTTGGCCTCCCGCAGTCGCTCGGGGCCGACGACCAGAGGCATCAGCCCGGTGGACGCCGGCATGAAGAAGGCGTCCGCGGTGCCGAACACGATCATCAGCAGCACGAGATGCGGTACGGCGGCGACGCCGGTCAGCAGCAGGAGGGCGGTCAGCCCTTGTACAGCGCACCGCACCACGTCGGAGACGAGCATGATGCGGTGCCGCCGGAAACGGTCCGCCCACACGCCACCGGCCAGGGCGAACAGGAGCATGGGCACCAGGCCCGCGGCCGCCACCGCTCCGACGTCGGAGGCCGACCCGCCCACCGAGAGCACGGCGAAGGGCACGGCCACGAAGGACACGCGGTCACCCAGCACGGACAGTGACTGCCCGATGAACAGGCGGGCGAACTGCGGCTCTTCGCGCAGCACAGGGGGAATCAGGGATCTCACGAGCGGCCGATCGGGGCGGAAGGACAAGATGTGCAGCGCCCGATCCTAAGGAGGACCGTCGTCACGGTCACCTGGATTTCTGCCGGGCGGCGGTCAGGCCGTGCGCTGACAGGCCGGCAGGTGAGGTATCCGACGCTAGAGGCTGACCCTTTCGATCCCCTCGCTCATGACTCCGCAAGATCAGCGGGGCAGGGCGCACCTGTCTGAGGGTGTGTGAGGGGAATGCGCCGACGGCCGTGTTCCCTCGTCGTAAATGCTTTGAGCGCGGGGGCACGCCGCTGCTACGTTCGTGGTGGACCGTGCAGTCGTCGTATGGAGGTGAGCCCCGTGAACACAGTTACCCGTGGGTGCTCCCTCAACCCGTCACGGTCCGGCGGCTGACGTTCGGTGTCGCCAGGAGCGCCTGAGATCGAGGCACTCCTGGGAGGAGACTCCGATGAACACGAAGCCTTTCACATCTGGCCTGAGCGAGAACGCGGTGGTGATCACGCGTGTCGCGGACCGGCAATGGCATGCACTGGATGACGACCTGGTGGTCGGCCGCGGGCACGCGGAGCACCGGCCCGACGGACGCTTGTACGTCAGCATCGACGCCTGGCACGACGTCGCCTTCGACCGGCTCGCCGAGGCGATGCAGGCCCAACTGCCGGCGCCGCTGTACACGGTGGTCGACGAAGCCGACATCGAGCTGACGGCCGGCTGGCGGCGGGCCGGTTTCACGATCCGGCGCCGCGAGTGGGAGTACGCCGTGCCGACCGACCCGCGGGTCACCGGGCTCGGAGCGGTCCTGCCGCCTTCGGGCGTGACGATCGTGCCCGCCGGTCAGGGGGACGAGAAGCTGCTGCGGGCGGTGGACCGCGCGATCCGTGACGAAGTCGAGGCGACCGTCGGGTGGCAGTCGATGCCCGCGGAGGTGATTGCCCGCCCCGAGGGCGACACCATCGTCGACCCGGCGAAGTACGCGGTGGCCGCGACGCCGGACCGCTACCTGGGTCTGATCCGGGTGGTGCCGGTGAAGCGGCCACGCATCGGGCTGGTCGCGGTCCGGGCCGTCGAGCAGCGCCGCGGCATCGCGCGGGCGCTGCTGGCCCACGCGCTGGGGACGCTGCACCGCTCCGGGACCGCCACGGCCTGGACCGAAGTCCAGGAGTCCAACCAAGCGGCCTCGGCGCTGTTCGAGGGCATCGGCGCCCGGCCGATGGGCAGCAACCTGGAGCTGGTCCGATGACGAAGAACAAGAACGTCATCGCAGTCGAGGGCAGGGTCGTCGAGTGCTTGCGCAGCGCCATGTTCACCGTGGAGCTCGACAACGGCCACCAGGTGCTCGCGCACATCAGCGGGAAGATCCGCAAGAACTACATCAAGATCATGCTGGAGGACCGGGTGCTGGTGGAACTGCCGCCCTACGACCTGACGCGCGGCCGGATCGTGTTCCGGTACCGGAACTAGCGGCGGTCGGCACCCTCCGCGGCAGTTGATCTCCCGGAGCCCCGGTCACGGCGTTTCCGTGACCGGGGTCCCGGTGACGGCTCGCGAGGTCCCGTCCGGCCCGGTTCGGCTGAATGCGTTCTTCGCCGGGGCACCGCCCCGCTGCTAGCGTCGGGCGAAGCGGGAGACGGGGGTGAGCGATGGCTACAGCCGAGGTGATCGATCTGGTCGCGATGGGCGAGGACTTCGTCCGCGATCCCTATCCGGTCTACGCGGCGCTGCGGGAACGCGGCCCCGTGCACAGGGTGCGGATTCCGGAGGGTGCGGAGGCCTGGCTCGTCGTCGGGTACGAGGCCGGACGGGCCGCGCTCGTGGATCCGCGGTTGTCCAAGCAGTGGAAGAACGCCTCGCCCTCCTTCCCGATGACCAGTCCCGCCGCGGGGCCGCACATGCTCAACTCCGATCCGCCGGACCACGAACGGCTGCGCAGGCTGGTCGTCCGCGAGTTCACACCGCGCCGGGTCGAGCAGCTCACGCCGCGTGTGCAGCAGATCACCGACGAGTTGCTCGACGCGATGGTGGCGCTTCCGGAAGGACGGGCCGATCTCGTCGAGGCGCTCTCGTTCCCGCTGCCGATCTCGGTGATCTGCGAGCTGCTCGGTGTGCCGATGCTGGACCGGGCCGCTTTCCGGGCCTGGACCAGCACGATCCTCACCGACCCCGACCCGGCGGTGCGGTCGGCGGCGACGGCCGAGACGTCCGCCTATCTCGCCGAGCTGCTGGATCGCAAGCGCCTGACCCCGGGCCCGGATCTGATGAGCGCTCTGATCCGCACCACCGACGAGGACGGCGACCGGCTGTCCGTGGACGAACTGCGCGGCACCGCCTGGCTGCTGCTGGTCGCGGGGCACGAGACCACGGTCAATCTGATTTCCAACGGCGTACTGGCCCTGCTGACCCATCCCGACCAACTCGCCGCACTGCGCGAGGACATGACGCTCATCGACAACGCGGTGGAGGAGATGCTGCGCTACGACGGGCCGGTGGAGACGCCGACGTTCAGGTTCACCACGGAGCCGGTCGAGATCGGCGGTACCGTCATCCCCGGCGGTGGTGAGCTGGTCCTCGTCGCCCTGGCGGACTCCAACCACGACCCGGCACGCTTCCCCGACCCCGACCGCTTCGACATCCGGCGGGCCGCGGGCGGTCATGTCGCCTTCGGTCACGGCATCCACTACTGCCTCGGCGCGCCGCTCGCCCGCATGGAGGCCCGGGTCGCGATCCGCGCCCTGCTGGAGCGCTGCCCCGACCTCGCACTCGACGCCCACCCGGCCGCCCTGACCTGGCGCCACGGCATGCTCATCCGGGGCCCCCGTCAGCTGCCGGTGCGGTGGAAGCCGCGCCCTTGAGCTGCGCGCCGGCACGCCGCCGGCACCGGCGACCCGGCCGTCTGCAGATTCATCGGCCCGGCCAGATGATGTCGGCGGGGTGATGTCGGCGGCCTTCTGGCCGACCGTGCCCGGAAGTTCGCCGCCGTGCAGCGGCGCGTACGCCGGACAGGACACCCGCCGCGGCCGTCGCCGAGGCCGCCGGAAGGCGCGGAGATCAGCAGGTCCCCGCACTGCCGGATGGCCGGTGGCGCGGCGGGGCGACAACCCGCCGGGTGGTGCCCGGCGGGTCCGGGACGGCGCGTCATTCGGTGATCAGTAGGTCACCTCGCCGTTGCCGCCGTCGAAGACGATGTCGGAGCAGGAGTAGAAGTTCTCCTGGCTGTCCGAGCGGATCCAGTGGATGAACAGTTCGTGCTGGCCGGTCTTGCCGCTCGGCAGCGTGAGGTCCCAGTAGTAGTGGCCTCCGTCCGAGCCGGGGCTGCCGGACTGCGGCGGGTTGGTGACGGACTTGATGAGCGTGAGGTCGTCCCAGGCCAGGAGCTTGGTCGGGGACCAGCCGTCGTTGGTGATGTAGACGTTGAACGTGCCGGGGTGGGCTGCCCAGTTGCTGTACTGCACCTGGATGGTCGAGCCCGCGGTCAGGTGCGTCTTGGGCCAGTCGGTGCGGGCCGCGTTGTACGAGGAGAAGTCGAACGGACCGGTGTGGCCGCCGCTGCAGAGCTCCCCGTCCGGAATGAAGCCCTTGGTGCGCCCGCCGCCGTTGGACTCCAGGACGGCGAACCAGTTGTACAGCGGCGTGGTGCCGGTCGCCTTGACCGCGTCGGCGCAGGCCGGGTTGGCGGGCATCTGGGTACTGCTGTGGGCTAACAGGTCCTTGTAGCACAGGTAGGTGCGCGAGCCCGGCACCATGGCGACGCCGTGGGCCGACGCGGGGGAAGGCAGCAAGCCCAGGACGAGTGCGAGCAGCGCCGCTCCCAGCAGGCCGAGCAGGCGAGGGGCGGGCATCGGGGACCTGCGGCGGCTGGTGCGTGGATTCGTCATGTGGGGGTCTCCTCTGGGTCATCCGAGCGCGGCGGGGACGACAGGCACCCGGCTAGCGCCGGTCAGGCACACCGGTCAGCATCGGACCGGTGCCCTCCGGCAGGGCCGGAAGCGGACCGTCCGCGGGTGGTGCGACCGTGCGTGGAAGGCTCCCGTCGTCGGCGCACGGCGGTCTGGGGGGCCGACCGGAGCTGTGCGCTGGGAGCGCTCCCACCTATCGGTATAGCGCTGACCGGCGGTGCCGTAAACGCCCTGTGCCGACATTCTGCGCGGGGGATGACCAGGCGCGGCTGCGGCCGCATTATTGGCATGAACCCGACTGTGGTGCGCGGGGGCCGCCACATCGGGCCAGTCGACATGCCGGTCATCGGGTCCGGCATCAGGGAGGTCACCGTGATCACCGCCCCTCTCGCACAACGCACCGGCCGGCGATTACTCATCACCGCGGTGTTCGGCGTACTGCTGCTCGCCTCGTCGTTCCTCTGCGGCCTGCCGTCCCCGGCCGCCGCCGCGCCGGCGTCCGCCGTACCGGCCGGCGGCGCCGCAGCCGCGGACTCGTCGGACCACACCGGCAACGCCACGCACTTCGACGGCCTCGGATCGCCCTACGGCGGGTGCGGGGTACCGCAGGCGAATCTGGAGTCACAGAACTTCGTGGCGCTCAACGTGTGGAACACTCCGGGCGACTACACCGGGCAGCCCACCCCGCGTCCCGTCCCGTCCGCTGACTCGGCCAGCATGGGGCTGTTCGACAACGGCCACAACTGCGGCCGCTGGGTGCGGGTGACGATCGGCGACTTCTGCACCGGCACCAACGACGGCGCGGCGGGCCAGGCGTTCTGCCGGAACGGAAACTGGACGCCGGACACGTACAACGGCGCGACCCTGGACATGCTGGTCGCCGACAGTTGCGGCGACACCAACGCCTGGTGCCGGGACGACCCGTATCACCTGGACCTGGCCACGAACTCGCTGAACGCCTTCGCACTCGACGGCCGGCCGGTGGCGGACATGTACCCCAACCACTGGAACAACCGGCACATCTCCTGGTCGTTCATCCCGGCGCCCGACTACTCCGGCGACATCTCGATCGGCTTCGTCCAGAACGCGGCCACCTGGTGGCCCACCATCGACGTCACGCACCTGCCCAACGGCATCCACGGCGTGGAGTACTACAACGGCAGCGCGTGGGTGCCGGCCGGCATGGTCAGCGACCTGGGACAGCAGTACACGATCGCCCCGAACTCCTCGGGCGGATCGAACTACACCATCCGGGTCCGTGACGTGGACGGCAACCTCGTCCAGAACGGCCGGACGTACAGCTTCGCCATGCCGAGTTCCTGCTCCTCCGGATGCCCCCAGCCGTACACCGGCGTCAGCTACACCACCGGCGGCAGCGGCAGCGGCTCGCCGGCCGCGCCGGCGAACCTCACCGTGACCGGCACCACCAGCAGCAGCGTCTCGCTGTCCTGGAGCGCCTCGTCCGGTGCCACCGGTTACGACGTCTACCGCGACGGGCAGCAGGCGGGCAGCACCGCCGGCACGTCCTTCACCGACAGCGGGCTGTCCGCCTCGACCTCGTACACCTACACGGTCAAGGCCCACGACAGCTCGGGAGGCACATCGGCGGCCTCGGTCAGCGTTTCCGCGACCACCCTGAGCCCGGCGGGCGGCGGCGGAAGCGGTACGGACTCCGGCTGCACCGCCACCACCAAGCTGGTCAACTCCTGGTCCGGCGGCTTCACCGCCGAGGTGACGATCACCAACACCGGCACCTCCACCAGCAGCGGATGGCAGGCCGGCTGGACCTGGTCCGGCGACCAGAAGGTGACGACCGCCTGGAACACCAAGCTCACGCAGTCGGGTTCCTCGGTCACGGCCTCGAACGTCGACTACAACAGCGCGATCTCGCCCTCCGGCAGCACGACGTTCGGCTTCAACGCCACCGGAGACCCCTCCGGCCTGCCCGGCAATCCGGTCTGCGCACTCGACTGACCGGGCGTGATCCCAGGGGAAGCAGAAAGGAGGACCCCGGTACCCCGGCGCGGGTATCCGCTGCTCGACGTGGTCGGCCCGGAAGCGTTCGTGTCCTGGCCCGCTTCCGGGTCGCGTTCCACGACCGCCCCGGCCTACAGGTGCCGGCGCCGGGCGCCGGCGATGGTGGCATCGTGCTCGCCGCGGATTCCGTCCGCCGGTGAAGACCCGTCTCGATCCGGCGGGCAGCCCGGAGCGTGCGCGGAGCGAGAGTGCCGGCGCAACCGGCTTCGTCATCCTCGCGTCCAACTCCACGAAGAGCGGCCAGCGATCAGCCGGGAGAAACGTGACGGACAAGGACCCGACGACGGACGCGGCCTGGGGGAAGGACCCCGAGACATGGATGGCACGCTTCCAGGTACGGCTGGCCATGCAGCCGGGCGTGGACCGAGCGGTCGTGCTTCAGGCGGTCAAGGAGGTCACCACGCACTGCGCGGATACGGGAGATCATCCGCAGGCTGCATTCGGCGATCCGGACGCCTACGCCGTGCGGGCCGCCGAGCGACTGGTGCCGGCCGACCGGGCGGCGCGCGAGAGGCGGCACGACGCGGTGGTGGACAAGTTCCGCTCGGCATTCAAGAGGGCCGGTGACATCGCCGGTCTGTAACCGGTCGGAGCGACCTCCTTCAAGGCCGGTGTAGCGTGCCTGGCCGCCCGGTGCGCGGACGACACCCTCCCCGTGACCGCATCGGGCAGCCTGCCGCCATGAGCACCTGGCCCGTCCGGCACGTCCTCACCGGCGGTGGACACTGACGGCATAGCCGCCACCGTCGTAAGGATCGGCGTCCCAGGTGGCGAAGCGGTCCACCAGGGTGAGGCCCGCTTCGGCGCAGTAGTCGTCGTACTCCGCCAGCGTGATGCCGGGCGGCACGGGCAGGTGGTCTTCGTCCAGGCCGAAGCCGGCGACCATCAGACCGCCCGGACGCAGGGCCGCGGCCAGCCGCTTGGCCACCGTGACCTCGGTGCCGGCAGCGAGCAGCGGGAAAACGTTGCCTGCGGCGACGATGAGATCGAAGTCCGCGGCGATGCCGAGCAGGGCCGGATCGAACCCGGTCAGATCGGTCTGGAACCAGGGCAGCCCCGGCGCCTGCTTCCGCGCCACTGCCAGCATCGACGCGTCAAGGTCTATCCCGACACAGTCGTACCCGAGTTCCGCAAGCCTGATCATGACCCGTCCGGTACCGCACCCGGCGTCCAGCACTCGCGCTCCGACGGGTACGAGAGCCGCGCAGAACCGCGCTTCGCCGTGCACGTCCTTCCCGCTGAGGGCGAGGGCCGCGAACCTCGCGGCGTAATCCTCTCCGGACGTCCCCCCGGTCAACGCATTCCAACGGCTCATGACCCGAACTATATGTCGGCCGTAAGCCACTCGAAGCTGCGCCATGGGTGCTCCCCCATGGCGCAGCCGCCGAACGGGGCCGGCGCCGTGGCCGCGAGGCCTGTGATCGGGACGTCCGCCGCGCGGGGTCTCATCGGCGCTCTTGGACACACTTGCCCTCTGGGAGTGAATGCTGAATGCTGTATTCAGAACACTGAATGACGGAGGTGATGGAGTCTCTCCGCCAAGACGTGTACATGCGAAGACTGCTGAGACCGGTCGTGCCAGACCGAGATCGAGCTGACCCTGCCTACCCGAAAGGCACGGCATGACGTCGTCCGAGAACTTTGTCCACCCCTACATCCCGAACTCGGTGCCCGCCGTGCGGCAGGCGATGCTCGACGAGATCGGCGCGGCGAGCACCGAAGACTTCTACGCCGACATCCCGGACGGGATCCGGCTGCACCGCCCCCTCGACCTGCCGGCTCCGCTGCGTTCGGAGGCGGAACTGGTTCGGCACATGGAGGGACTGCTCGGCCGCAACACCTCGACGCGGGAGGTCCTCAGCTTCCTCGGCTCGGGCTGTTACCAGCACCATGTGCCCGCGGTCGTGGACGAGGTGGTCAATCGCAGCGAGTTCCTCACGGCGTACGCGGGCGAGCCCTACGAGGACCACGGCCGCTTCCAGGCGCTGTGGGAGTACCAGTCGATGATGGCCGAACTCCTCGACGTCGAGGTCGTCAACGTCCCGGTGTACGACGGCTTCCAGGCCGCCGGGACCGCCCTGCGCATGGCGGGCCGCATCACCGGGCGCCGCCGGGTGCTCGTCGCCACCGCGATCGACGCGGACAAGCTGTCACGCATACGGGACTACGTCCGTCCCGACCATGAGGTCACCGTGGTCCCGGTCGACCCGGAGACGGGCTGCGCCGACCTCGACGCGCTGCACGAGGAGCTGGCCGCCGGTGACATCGCGGCCCTCTACGCGGACGCCCCCTCGGCCCTCGGCATCGTCGACTCGGCGCTGCCGCGGCTAGCGGAACTCGCCCACGACGCGGGCGCCCTGTACGTCGTCGGCTGCAATCCGCTCACCCTCGGCGTGGTCGCGCCTCCTTCCGCCTACGGGGCGGACATCGCCTGCGGCGACATCCAGCCGCTCGGCATCCACCAGAGCTTCGGCGGCGGCAACGCCGGCTTCGTCGCCACCCGCGACGAGGAGTGGCTGGTCGCCGAGTACCCCTCACGCCTGTTCGGGCTGGTGCCCACCTCGGTCGAGGGCGAGTACGGCTTCGGCGACGTCGCGTACGGGCGGACCTCCTTCGCCCTGCGCGAGGAGGGCAAGGAGTGGGTGGGCACGGCGGCCGCGCTGCACGGCATCGGCGCCGGTGTCCATCTCGCCCTGATGGGGCCGCAGGGCATGCGGGAGATCGGCGAGACGATCCTCGCCCACACCGCTTATGCCAGGCAGCGCCTCGCCCAGGTGCCCGGCATCGAGGTGCCGTACGGGGACGCCCTGCACTTCGCCGACTTCACCGTGCGCTACACCCACGGCGGAACCGCCGCCGAGGTCCGCGCCGGCCTCAAGGAACGCGGCATCTACGGCTCCGTGCCCACCGGCGAGCACACGGCCGCCTTCTGCGTCACCGAAGTCCACTCCAAAGCCGACATCGACCGGCTCGCCGCCGCCCTCGAGGAGATCGTCAAGTGACCGCCCACCACGTACCCGTACCGGTCTCCCCCGAGGACGCGCGGATCGCGCCCAAGCCGTCCCTGCGCCGCTTCCAGCAGGCGTCCTGGGACGAAAAGCTGATCTTCGAACTCGGTTCGCCGGGCGAACGCGGCGTCCTCGTCCCGGCACCGGACCCTTCCATCGCCCGGGTGGAGATCCCCCCGGCACTGCGCCGCGCCGAGCCGCCCGCCCTGCCCGAGATGTCGCAGCAACAGGTCCTGCGCCACTACCTGCGTCTGTCGCAGGAGAACCTGGGCGCCGACCTCAACGTCGACGTCGGCCAGGGCACCTGCACCATGAAGTACAGCCCCAAGGTCAACGACCAGTTCGCCCGCGACCCGCGCATCGCCGCACTGCACCCGCTCCAGGACGAGGACACCGTCCAGGGCGTCCTCGGCATCATGCACAGCCTGGAACTGCTCCTCAAGGAGATCTCCGGGATGGACCGGGTCTCCCTCCAGCCGGGGGCCGGTTCAGCCGCGATCTACACGAACGTGGCCATGATCCGGGCGTACTTCGCCGCGCGCGGCGAGCTGGAGCAGCGCGACGAAGTCATCACGACGATCTTCTCCCACCCGTCGAACGCGGCCTGCGCCAAGACGGCCGGCTTCAAGGTCATCACCCTCCACCCCGACGCGGACGGCTACCCGGACATCGAGGCGCTCAAGGCCGCGGTCGGACCACGCACGGCCGCGCTGCTGATCACCAACCCCGAGGACACGGGCATCTACAACCCGCGCATCGAGGAGTTCGTGCGGATCGTGCACGAGGCGGGCGGCCTGTGCTCGTACGACCAGGCCAACGCCAACGGCATCCTCGGCATCACGCGCGCCCGTGAGGCCGGGTTCGACCTGTGCCACTTCAACCTGCACAAGACGTTCTCGACGCCGCACGCCTGCGGCGGGCCGGCGGCCGGCGCGTGCGCGGTGACGGAGGAGCTGGCGCCGTATCTGCCGCGGCCCACGGTCGAGTTCGACGGCGAGCGCTACCGTCTGGACGACGACCGGCCCGAGTCCGTCGGAAAGATGCGGCCGTTCTACGGGGTGGTGCCCAACCTCGTGCGCGCGTACGCGTGGATCATGTCGCTCGGCGCGGAGGGGCTGCGCTGCGCCGCGGAGACGGCCGTCCTCAACAACAACTACCTGCTCCACAAGGTCCGGCAGATCCCGGGGGTCTCGGTGCCGTACGCCCAGGGGCGGCCACGCGTCGAACAGGTCCGCTACAGCTGGCAGAAGCTGCACTGGGACACCGGGCTGCACTCCGAGGACATCGGGCTGCGCGCCGCGGACTTCGGCACTCACTACTGGACGAGCCACCACCCGCACCTCGTCCCCGAGCCGATGACACTCGAACCGACCGAGTCGTACACGCGCGCCGACCTCGACGAGTACGCGGCGATCCTCGCCGAGGTCGCCCGCGAGGCGTACGAGTCCCCGGACACGGTCCGCACGGCCCCGCACCGTTCGACCATCCACCGGGTCCGCCCGGAGACCCTGGACGACCCGGCCACCTGGGCCGTCTCCTGGCGCGCCTACCGCCGCAAGATCCTTGGTGAGGCTCCCCGTTGACCAGGATCGGCCTGGTGGTCAACCCGGTCGCCGGGCTCGGCGGCCGGGTCGGCCTGGGCGGCACCGACGGCCGGGAGCGCCGCCACCGCGCCCTCGGCCTGGGCGCGAGACCCCTGGCGGGGGAACGAGCGGCTGCGGCACTGCGCGAACTGCGGGCGAGGTCGGGCACCGGTGCCGGTGACCCGGGGCGCGTGGTCGCGGGACCGGGAGGCGGGCACCCCGGCGCGGAACCGGAGGTCGTCACCGCCGCCGGCGCCATGGGGGCCGACTCCGTCGCCACGGCCGGGCTGACGGCGCGGGTCGTGTACGCCCCGGGGGCCGAGGACGAGACCTCGGCCGCGGACACCGTCGCCGCCGTGCGGGCCGTCGTCGCCGAGGGAGTCGACCTGCTGCTCTTCGCCGGCGGCGACGGCACCGCCCGGGACATGCTCGCCGCGCTCGACGGGCTGAGCTGCCCGGTGCTCGGAGTGCCGACCGGGGTCAAGATGCACTCGGCCGTCTTCGGCGTCAGCCCGCGCGCGGCGGGCGAGGTGGCCGCCGCGTGGCTCGCCCGCTCGGGCTCCGTACGCCTGCGCGATGCCGAAGTGATGGACCGGGACGAGGACGAACTGCGCGCGGGACGCGTCACCTCCCGCCTCTACGGCTGGCTCCGCGTCCCCGACGTGCCGGTGCGCGTCCAGCAGCGCAAGACCGGCGGCACGGCCGGTGCGCCGGAGACGGTCGGCGGCATCGCCGCCGAGGTCGCCGAGCGTGTCGGCGACGGGCTGCTGGCACTCGGCCCGGGCAGCACCACCCGCGCCGTGGCCGCCGCGCTGGGGGCCGACGCCTCCCTCACGGGTGTCGACGTGCTCGCGCTGCGGCCCGGTCACCCGGCCGGGGTCGTGCTGCGCGACGCCGGGGAGGACGCCCTCCTCGCGGCGGGGCCACGCTGGATCGCCCTCTCCCCCATCGGCGGCCAGGGCTTTCTCCTCGGCCGCGGCAACCAGCAGATCTCGCCGCGTGTGCTGCGCGCGGCAGGCGGCCGGGAGCGGCTGCTCGTGCTGTGCACCGAACAGAAACTGGCGTCTCTGGGCGGCCGCCCACTCCTCCTCGACACGGGCGACGAGGCGCTGGACGCCGAACTGACAGGCCACCTGCCCGTCATCACCGGCCGGCGCCGCACGTCGCTGTACCGCCTGACCACCTGACCGCCTGTCCACCTGACCACCTGCCGTTCGAGCGCTCGACAACCGCGCCCCGTACCCCGTGAAGGAAGACTCATGATCACTCTCGACGGCAAGCGTGCCATCGTCACCGGCGGAGCCACCGGCATCGGCCGCGCCACCGCCCAGGTCCTCGCCGAACTCGGCGCCCGCGTCGTCGTCGCCGACATCGACACGGACGGCGGCGAGCGGACCGCCAGGGACACCGGCGGTGTCTTCGTCCGCTGCGACGTCTCGCGGCGTGAGGACTGCGAGGCCGTGGCCGCCGCCGCGCGGGACCGCTTCGGCGGCGTCGACGTGCTGTTCAACAACGCCGGCGTCATCCGCCGCTCCACCGTCTGCGAGATCACCGAGGACGACTGGGACCTGGTGATGGCCGTGAACGTCCGCTCCATCATGCTGATGAGCCGCCTGGTGATTCCCGGCATGGCCGCGCAGGGCGGCGGCTCGATCATCAACACCGGTTCGGGATGGGGCATTTCGGGCGGTGGTCGGGCGGTCTCGTACTGCGCCTCCAAGGGTGCTGTCGTCAATATGACCCGTGCCATGGCCATCGACCACGGTCCCGACAACATCCGCGTCAACTGCGTCTGCCCCGGCGACACGGCCACCGGCATGCTCGCCGAGGAGGCCCGGCAACTCGGCGAGAGCTCCGACGCGTTCTACGCCGAGGCCGCCGACCGGCCCCTCGGCAGGATCGGGCAGCCGAGGGACATCGCCCAGACCGTGGCGTTCCTCGCGTCCGACGCGTCGTCGTTCGTGAGCGGGGCGATCATCCCGGTCGACGGTGCGGGTACCGCGTGACTCGCCGGTAACAGATAATCGACCGGACGGAAGAGGAGGGCCGCCCCACATGCCAATCGAGAACCGCCCGCTGCGCGAACAGGTCAAGGAGGAACTGATCAAGCGCCTCGGGCGCGGCACGATCGCGACCAACGAGCCGATCAACGAGGGGCAGCTCGCCACCGAACTCGGGGTCAGCCGCACGCCGCTGCGGGAGGCCCTGATCACGCTCGAGCGCGAGGGCGTCATCACCAGCGAGCGCGGCAAGGGCTTCCGGTTCACGCCGCTGAGCGCGCGGGAATTCCGTGACCTGACCGCGATCGTGGCGGCGCTGGAGGCACTGGCCCTGGAGTCGAGCGACCCGGAGCACCTGCGGGCGACGGCTCCCCGTCTCCTGGAGGAGGCGCGTGCCTTCTCCGCGCCGCAGGCGCCGCACGACGTCATAGAGCGCTACGACGACGCCTGGCACGACCTGCTCCTGTCAGGCTGCGCCAACGACCGGCTGATGAAGCTGATCACCTCGCTGAAGGTGACGATGCACCGCTACGAGCGGGTCGCCCTCGGGGACCAGGACGTCCTGGAGCGCTCCGCCGTGGAACACGAGCGGATCGCGGAGTGTCTGCAACGCGGTGACATGGACGCGGCGGTGGCGGCGCTCAAGGAGAACTGGAACAGCGGGATGCACCGGATCCTGGAGCACCTCACGGACTGAGGGCACCCTGGGACCGCGGCCGGCCGGCGGGCGGTCATGTCGCCGGCGGCCATGCCGCCTTCGGTCACGGCATCCACTACTGCCTCGGCGTGCCGCTCGCCCGCGTGGAGGCCCGGGTCGCGATCCGCGCCCAGCCGGCGAGCTGCCCCGATCTCGCGCTCGCTGCCGGGGCGCCGGCGTATGCGACGGCACACCCGCCGGCACCTGCGACCCGGCCGGCTGTCCGCGGGCGGCCGGCGCGCCCGCCCGGTCAGCGGGTGCGGCCCGCCACACGCCACGCCGCGGGCAGCAGCGCGCTCGCGGCCAGGGCCTTGAGGGCGTCACCCACGAGGAACGGCACGAGGCCGTGGGCCACGGCCCAGCCGAGCGACTGGTGGGTGACCAGGGCGAGTACGGGAACCCCCAGCGCGTAGACGGCCAGCGATCCGGCGGCGTACGTCAGCAAGGTGCCGGACAGGCGCCGGTCGGCACCCCGCTGGGCAAGCACTCCCACGAGGTAGCCGGCCACCACGAACCCGAGGAGGTAGCCGCCGGTCGCACCGAGGACGGCGGACACGCCGCCGGTGGCCCCGGAGAAGACCGGCAGCCCCGCGGCACCGGCGGCGAGATAGACCAGCTGGCCCAGTGCGCCGCGGGTGGCGCCGAGGGCCACCGCGGTCACGAGTACGGCGAACGTCTGCAGCGTGACCGGCACGGGCGAGCCCGGCACCGGAACCGAGACCTGGGCGGCCAGGGCGGTGAGTCCGGCGGCACCGACGACGAGCGCGGCGTCGCGGGTGCGGCTGCGCGCCCAGAGGTCGACGAGCGTGCCCCTTCCGGAGGCGACCGGCGCAAGGGAACTCATAGTGGTGGGAATCCTTTCGAACAGTGACATGGGGAAGTGCTGCGTCAGGCGGGCTGGGGCCGGGTCAGCGCCGTGCGCAGCCGCCGGACGCGTGCTGCGGCGGCGGCTCTGGCATCCAGCGCCTGCTCCATGGACACCGGGCGGAAACGAGTGCGGGTCCCGGGCGCGGACTGGCCGACGATGTCGAGATCGGCGCTGATCACCGTTGCCACCATGGCGTAACCGCCGCCGGAGACGGCGTCGCGGTGCAGGATGATGGGCTCCACCCCACCGGGCACCTGGATGGAGCCGAGCGGGTAGCCGGCGTCCACGATGTTCGACGGGTCGGAACCGGCGCCGAACGGCTGCACCCGCTCCTGCCACTCCAGCGTCCCGCCGCTGTACCGGAAGCCGACCCGGTCCGCCACCGGCGTCAGTGTCCACGTGGTGTCCAGCAGCGAGGCGAGGCCGGCCGGGGTGAGCCGGTGGTCGTACAGGCCGAGCATGACCCGCACGTCGAGCTCGCGGGACAGCGCGGAGCGCAGGTGCTCGGGGACGACCAGTCCCGGCCGCCCGCCGCCGGTGCCGACCGGCAGCACGTCCCCTGCCCTCAGCGCACGGCCCTCGAACCCGCCGAACGCCCCGAGGGTGTACGTCGACCGGCTGCCCAGCACCCGGGGCACATCGACACCCCCGGACACGGCGATGTAGACCCGGGCCCCCTGTTCCAGGTAGCCGAAGGAGAGCACCTCGCCGGCCGCGACTTCGAAGGACTCCCACTGCGGTGCGGGCCGCCCGCCCACCAGGAGCGGCATCCCGGCCCCGGTGACGGCCACCACCGCGGGCTCGGTGAACCGCAGTTCAGGCCCCAGGTAGGCGGCCTCGATCAGGGCGGCGCCGTCCTCGTTGCCGACCAGCAGGTTCGCGGCCAGGGCGGAGTACAGGTCGACCGCGCCCGACGGCGGGATGCCCACCTCGTAGTAGCCGGGACGGCCTTGGTCCTGGACGCTCGAGGCAAGGCCGGGGCTGACGATCTCAATGGCCATACAGGGCCTCCAGCAGTGTGGCGTTGTAGGCGTCAGGGCCTGCCAGGAAGTCGCGCAGGCTGAAGCTGACCGGGCTCTGGCGGTAGCGGAAGGTGCCCGCCGCGACCTCTGCCCTGATGCGTTCGTACTCGTCCTCGTCGACCGGACGGAACTTCACGATGTCACCGGGCCGGAAGAAGACCATGAAGTCCGCGAAGTCGGGCAGCTTCCGGGCCGGGTCGAAGACCGGCACCGGGGTGACGCCGAACATCTGGTAGCCACCGGCGCCGCGCACGGAGTAGATGCAGGAGAAGCAACCGCCGTACCCGACGGTCAGCGCCGGTGTGTCCGTGCGGGGGCGCAGGTACTTGGGGACTTCGAGCTGCCGCTCCTGAGGGACCATCTGGAAGAGGAACGGAAGCCCGGCGACGAAGCCGACCATCGAGGTGATCCATGGTGATCCCGAGTGGCGGTCGACGAACGCCTGCGCCGAGGGCAGTCCGTTCTCGAGCGCCGCGAACTCCAGGTCGTTCCCCTCCGGCCGCTGGTGGCGGTCGCGGAAGCGGGCCCCGGTCTCGTTGGTGAACGGGTCGTCGTACCAGACGGGCACCTCGACGATGCGTGTCTCGAGCGTCAGGGACGGCGCCTCACCGACTTCCCGCTCCACCTGCCGCACGGCGGTCTCCAGCGCCGCGGGGGCGATGACGTCCGGGTCGAACCGCACCAGGAGGGAGGCGTTGGCAGGGCAGATGTCGACCACGCCCGGCAGCTTGCGGCTGTGGAGCAGCTTGGCCATGGCCATCGCCTGGAAGTTGACCTGCAGGCTCATGGCCTCGTCGAGCTGGACGACGAGGTGTTCGTCGCCGCCCCACGAGTAGCGGCTGCTGCTGAGCGGACTCACGCCGTCCTCCCGGTGGCATCGCGGTCGGAGGCCCGGCCGGCCAGCCAGCTCTCCAGGAATGTGGTGTGGTAGTCCGCGTCGACGAACTCCGGGACGTCGAGCAGAGCGCGCAGGAACGGTGCCGTCGTGGCCACTCCCCGCACCTCGACCTCGTCGAGCGCCCGGCGGGCGCGCGTCAGCGCGGCCTCGCGGGTGTCGCCCCAGACGACCAGCTTGGCGATGAGGGAGTCGTAGAACGGGCTGACCTGGCCGCCTTGCTCGCAGCCGGAGTCGATGCGCACGAACGGGCCCCCGGGCATCCGCATCGCGGTGATCGTGCCGGGGCTGGGCATGAACCCCAGGTCGGGGTTTTCGGCGTTGAGCCGGAACTCCAAAGCGTGTCCGCGCAGTTCCACCTGCTCCTGGGTGAAGGACAGGGCGTCGCCCGCGGCGACGGTGAGCTGCTCACGCACCAGATCCCTGCCCGTGACCATCTCGGTGACCGGGTGCTCGACCTGGATGCGGGTGTTCATCTCGATGAAGAAGAACTCCTCTCTCGCGGAGTCGTAGAGGAACTCCACTGTTCCGGCACCGGAGTAGCCCACCTCGGCCGCCAGACGCACGGCCGCCTCGGTCATGGCCTGGCGGACCTGTGCGGGAACGTCGGGCGCGCAGGCCTCCTCGACGACCTTCTGCCGACGGCGCTGCAGGGAGCATTCCCGCTCCCCCAGGTGCAGGAAGTGCTCGCCGTCGCCGAAGACCTGTACTTCGATGTGGCGCGCGCGGGGCACGAACCGCTCGAGGTAGACCTCGCCGTTGCCGAACGCCGCCGCGGCCTCCGCCTGGGCCAGCGGGAGTGCCGTACGCAACTCGTCCGGGCCCTCCACGATCCGGATGCCGCGGCCCCCGCCGCCGGCCGCCGCCTTCACCGCGATCGGGTAGCCGACACGCTCGGCGACCTCCAGGGCGTCGCTCAGGCCGGTCACCGCGCCGTCGGATCCGGGTACCGTCGGCACGCCCGCGCGGGTGGCGGTGGAGCGGGCCAGCGACTTGTCGCCCATCAGCCGGATCGCCTCCGGGGAGGGCCCGACGAACGTCATTCCCGCGTCGGCGACCTGCTGGGCGAACGCCGCACGCTCGGAGAGGAACCCGTAGCCGGGGTGTACGGCGTCCGCCCCGGACCGGGCGGCGGCGGACAGGACCGCTTCGGTGTCGAGATAGCTGCGGGCCGCGGGAGCGGGGCCGATGACCACATGCTCGTCGGCCAGACGCACGTGCGGGGCGTCGGTGTCGGCCTCGCTGCAGACCGCGACGGTCCGCACGCCGAGTTCGCGCCCTGCCCGTATGACGCGGACGGCGATCTCACCTCGGTTGGCGACCAGAAGCTTGTGCATGTCGTCAGCCCGCCTCGATGGTCGCGACCGGGTCTCCCGGGCCGAGCAGCGCGTCGTTCTCGGCGATGAAGGCGGTCACCGTGCCGCAGGCTCCGGCCTTGACCTCCGCGAACTGCTTCATGACCTCGATGATTCCGATGGTCTGGTCGGCGGTCACGGATGTACCGGCCTCGGCGAACGGCGGCCGGCCCGGTGCCGGACACCGGTAGAAGACGCCGGGCATGGGGGAGCGCACAGTGTGCTCGGCCATGAATGTCCTTTCACGGTCTGGTTCGTTGTCTGTCGGGGGATGCTCAGGCGGACTGGATGACCTGGCGTACGGCGGTTGCCACTTCGACGGCGTTCGGGGTGTCTGAGTGCACGCAGATGCTGTCGAAGCGAACGGGGACGCGCCCGCCGGAGTCCGTCTCGACCAGACCGTCGGTCAGCGCGAGCCGGGCGCGGTCGGCGGCGAGACGCGGCTCCGTGGCGTGGGGGCGGCGGACGATGGCGAGGCTGCCGTCGGCCCGGTATCCGAGGTCGACGTAGAACTCGGACACGAAGGGGACGCCGCGCCCGGCCGTGACGCGTTCGTGCGCGGTGCCGGCCATGCCGTAGACCGGGACGCCGTACTGCACGGCCACATCACAGACGGCGTCCATCAGTTCCTCGTCGCGGGCCACCATGCCGTAGAGGGATCCGTGCGGCTTGATGTGGCACAGCGGCACTCCCTCTGCGTCCAGGTAGCCCTTGAGCGCCGCGACCTGGTAAAGCACCAGGTCGCGCACCTCGTCGGGGAACAGCTTCATCTCCCGGCGCCCGAAGCCCACCGGGTCGGGCAGACCCGGGTGGGCGCCGATGGCGACCCCGGCGGCGGCAGCCTTCGTCACCGTCTCGCGGACGCCCACCGGGTCGCCGGCGTGGAACCCGCAGGCCACATTGGCGGCGTCCACCAGCGGGAGCAGAGCGTCGTCGTTGCCGAACGAGTGAATGCCGAACGATTCACCCATGTCCGAGTTAAGGCTTACAGGCATGATCACAACTCATCGGTTCGTAGGGGGAGGTGAGGGGGCCGCCGCTCTCGCCGAGGCCGCGACGGCGTCGAGGACCGGGGTGGGCGGCCGGCCGGCCAGTGCCCCGGCCACGTCGAGGCGGGGGCCCGGCAGGGACAGGAGCACCTGCCACAACTGGCTGACGGTGGTGACCACGACGCTCCGGCCCGTCCCCGAGCGGACCACCCACGCCCCGGTCGGGCAGGTCACCCGCGCGGGATGTCCGCACGCGCCCAGCACGTCGTTGACGATCCGGGCTGCCTCCCAACGGGCACGCCGGGTACAGAAGATGCCGGACCAGGCGTCGGTCGCCACGGCCCTGCCACAAGCGCCACACACGGTTCGCTCCTACGGCATGACGTCGCCGGAGTTGGGCCCCAGCGTCTGGCCGACGAACAGGTCACCGCCGGGGGACGAGGCCAGCAGCACCGCGGTCGGCGCGATCTCCTCGGGCCTGCCGAACCGCCCGAGCGGCAGCTCGGCGCGCTTGGCCCGCTTCCACTCCTCGGATATCCCGTCGACCAGGGGCGTCTCGATGGGGCCGGGGGCGATGGCGTTGACCAGCACCCCGTCGCGGGCCACCTCCAGGGCCAGGGCCTTCGTCAGGCCCAGGACGCCTGCCTTGGCCGCGCTGTAGTGCGTCAGCGACGTCCCGCCCTTGATGGCCAGCTGGGAGGCGATGTTGATGACCCGGCCGTGACCGCGGGACACCATCCCGGGAACCACGTACCGGCACATGAGGAACACTCCGGTCAGGTCCACGTCGATGGTCTGCTGCCACTGTTCCAGCGACATCTCCACCAGCGGGCTCTGGGTCAGGATGCCGGCGGAGTTGACCAGGACGTCGATCCGGCCGAGCCGCAGCTCGGCTGCGGCGACCGCAGACCGGACCAGCTGCTCGTCGGTGACGTCGGCGGCAACGCCGCCGGCCGCGCCGATGGACCGCGCGGTCCGCTCGGCCGCTTCGGCGTCATGGTCGAGCACGACCACCTGCGCCCCGGCGGCGACGAATGCTTCGGCGATCGCCCGGCCGATGCCGCTGGCGCCACCGGTGACCAGGGCCGTGCGACCGGTCAGGTCCGCGACCGCGCTCATGCGCGCATCTTCACGGTCAGGCCGCCGTCGACGACGAGTTGCTGGCCGGTGACGTACCCGGCCTGCGGTGAGGTGAGGAACCGGATGACGTCGGCGACCTCGTCGGGCTGCCCCACCCTGCCGAAGGGGATGTCACCGCCCGCCCGGACGAGCCCCTGCGGGCCGAGGGAGTTGACCGGGTCCGAGGACTGGGGTGTCTCGATGAGCCCGGGTATGACGGCGTTGACGCGGATGCCACGGGCAGCCAGCTCCACCGCCAGGCTGCGGCACAGCCCGAGCACCCCGGCCTTGGCCGCGGCGTAGTGCGCGTGGTCCTCCCAGCCGTAGACACCCCCCGCGATGGACGAGACCGCGACCATCGCGGAACCCTCCCCCATGTAGGGCGCGCACGACCGGAAGGTGCGCAGCACACCTGTCAGGTCGACGGAGAGCATGTCGTCCCACACCTCGTCGGTGAGGTCGGCCAGCGGGGCACGCCGCAGGACGCCGGCGTTGGCCACCGCGTAGTCGATGCGCCCGAATGCCGCGTGGGCGCTGTGCGCCAGTTCGTCGACCTGACCGCTGTCGCGGACGTCGACCTCGACGACCAGCCCCTCGCCGCCGGCGGTCTCCACCTGACGCAGCGTCTCGTAGGGGTCGTGCGGATCGCCCGGGAAAGTACCGATCACCACGCGTACGCCCTGGCGGGCATACCCGACCGCGACGGCCCGGCCGATCCCGCTGGCCGCTCCGGTGATGACCGCGACACCCGACGCAAAATCACCGCCCTGCGTCTGTGCTGACATGATGTGAGCCTTTCTGAATCCTGTGAGATGTGCGGAACCTCGAGGTCCCCGGGGCCCGCGGAGTAGCGAGGCCCCGGGACCCGTGAGGTCTGCGGACCGGTGAGGGGACGACACCGGAGGGCGGAGATGGCCCCGCCCACCGGGCCCCGTGAACGGCCGCGCGCCGCTGAGGACGGTCAGTGCTGGAGGCGGGCGACGGGCTTGGCCAGCAGCATCAGCGCACCGGAGAGGAAGGTGCCGACCGCGCCGACCCAGAGCGCCGCCATGCCGGTGCCCCAGGCGGCCGCCGCTCCGGTGAAGAGGAACCCGCCGAGGATGGTGCCGGGCTGGCTCATGGCTCCGATGATCACCGTGCCGGTGCCGCGGCAGTCCGTCGGGTAGCACTCCCCCATGTAGAACATGATCGCCGCGTACGGGCCCACCAGGAAGAACAGTCCCACGGCGTAGGTGGCCACGATGAGTGCGGTGCTGGTGACCAGCGGGGAGAGCATCACCGCGAAGGCCACGCCGGAGATCATCCACCCGATGACGATGGTCCGCTTGCGCCCGATGCGGTCGCCCAGCCAGCCGTGGAAGATGTAGCCGAAGTAGGCGCCCAGGTTGATGACGATGAGCATCCAGAACGCGGTGCTCAGCTGCACGCCCTTGGCGTTGGCCAGGATGGAACTCCCCAACACGCTGAAGATGTTGATGCCGAAGAAGTTCACGATCCAGGCCAGCGAGAGCACGATCGTGTTCCTGCGCAGCTCGGGCTGGAAGATCCGGGCGATCGGGGCGCTGTCGGTGTGCTCCACGCCGTATTCGGCAGCCAGTTCCTCGGCCTCGCGGGTCTTCCCCTCGGCCTTGAGCCGGGTCAGCTTCTGGTGCAGCTCGAACTGGGGGGTCTCGCGCAGTTTCTTGCCGATCGTGATGATCAGGGCGACCGCGGGAAGGCTCGCGACCAGGTACATCGCGCGCCATCCCATCGAGTCCAGCAGGACGAGTGCCAGAGCGCTGGAGAGCAGGAAGCCGAGCGGCCAGCCGCCCTGGACGATGCCGTACCAGAACCCGCGGCGCTCACGCTTCTCCTCGTCCTCGGTGATCGAGAACACCTCGTTGAGGTATGTCGCGTTCACCGACTGCTCGGAGAAGCCGAGGCCGCCGAGCGACCGTACGCCGACCATGCCGGCGATGCTCGCCAGACCCATCTTCGCGGGGGTGAGAGCGGTCAGGAGGGAGGCGACGGCGGTGCCGCCGATGGTGACCATCATGCCGCGCCGGCGTCCCAGCCGGTCGATGACCGGTCCGACGCCGAAGGCGATGATCGCGGTGCCGATGGCGATGAGCGTGTTGACCAGGTAGGCCGTCGACGCGCTCCAGCCGAAGTCGTCCTGCATCACCGGGAGCAGGGTCCCGAACAGGCCGTAGTCGAAGACCGCGACGGTCCAGGCCAGGAGCGCCAGGACCACGGCCGTGTTGGTCTGCCGGCGGGTGAACGCCGGGAACTGCCGCCGGCGGCGCTGCGCCGGTTCGGCCTCGGGCACGTCGCCCGTCGGTGAGACCATTTCGCTGTTCATCTGGCCTGTGCCTTCCATGGGTGACGGGCGGCGTAGTCGTCGGCGATCTGGTCGAACGTGACCCAGCGGACGCCCTCGTGGCTGTTGATGTGCTCGATGAGCCGCTCCAGCATGAGCAGCACCTGCGGACGCCCGGAGACGTCCGGATGGATGGTGAAGGTGACGGCCGCGTAGTCCATCTCCCGGTGGACCCAGTCGAACTGGTCCCGCCACATCTGCTCGATGTCCCGGGGATTGACGAAGCCGTGGCTGTTCGGGCTGGCCTTGATGAACATCATCGGCGGCAGGTCGTCCAGGTACCAGTTCGCCGGGATCTCGATGAGCTCGGTCTCCTCGCCGCGGACCAGCGGCTTCATCCAGTCCTCGGCCCGGGCGGTGTAGTCGATCTTGGTCCAGCTGTCGCCGACCCGCACGCGGTAGGGCGTGAAGTCGTTGTGCATCAGCGAGTGGTCGTACTTGATGCCCCGTTCGAGCAGGAGCTCGTTGGTCACCGGCGAGAACTCCCACCACGGCGCGACATAGCCGGTGGGGCGCCGGTCGGTGACCTTCTCGATCAGGTCGATGCAGCGGTCCAGGACCGCGGCCTCCTGGGTGCGGGTCATCGCGATCGGGTTCTCATGGCTGTAGCCGTGCACGCCCACTTCGTGTCCGCCGTCGACGACCTGGCGGAACTGGTCCGGGAAGGTCTCGATCGAGTGCCCCGGCACGAACCAGGTGGTCTGCAGGTCGTACTTGGCGAACAGGTTCAGCAGACGCGGTACACCGACCTCGCCGGCGAACATGCCGCGGGAGATGTCGTCCGGGGAGTCCTCGCCCCCGTACGACCCCAGCCAGCCGGCGACGGCGTCGACATCGACGCCGAACGCGCACAGGATTTCCTTGGGCAAGGTCGACTCCTTCCATCACCCGGCCACTGCGGCCGGGAGTCGTGTGTCCAGCGGCTGGGATCAGCCGGTGGTGTATGCGGCCAGCGCCTCGCGCGCCGCGCGCGGGTCGGCGTGGACTCCCAGGAGCGCCGCGAGGAGCACCCGGGCCTGGGGAGGGCGCAGCACCCCGGTGGGGACGGCGCCCGCGGCGAGGAGGTCGGCGCCGCCGCCGTTGCCGTAGATCGAGGCGACGGGCCCGGCGGCGACCCGCGTGGAGGTGGCCACCACGACCCCGGCGGCGGTCAGCTCGGACACCGCCTCGCAGATCTCGGCATTGGCGTTGCCCGCGCCGGTGGCCTCCAGCACGATGCCGCGCGCTCCCGCGGCGGCGAAGGCGTGCAGGGCCGTCGCGTCCGCGCCGGGGTAGCACGCGACGATGTCGACGCGGGCGCGGGAGGGGTCCATGGCCGACAGGTCCAGTCGCGGCCGTGGACGCGAGGCCTGTGAGACATGGACGGCTCCGCCGTGGACCCAGCCGAGCAGCCCGCCGTCGGGGGAGGCGAACGTGCTCGAGGCAATCGTGTGGCTCTTGCGCGTCCCTCCCGCCGCGAACACCGAGCCGTCGAAGACGATCAGTGTGCCCAGCCCCCTGCTCGACGGCTGCGCAGCCACCGTGACGGCGTCGGAGATGTTGCGCGGGCCGTCGCTGTCCGGTGCGTCCGCGGGCCGCTGTGCGCCGGTGAGCACCACCGGACGCTCGTCGTGCAGGAAGAGGTCCAGGAAGAGCGCCGTCTCCTCCGCGGTGTCCGTGCCGTGCGTGATCACCAGGCCGGCGACGTCCTCCCCGCGCAGATGCTCCTGGGCCCGCAGCGCGAGCGTCCGCATCCGTTCCAGGGTCATCAGGTAGCTGCCGATCCGGAACACGTCGTCGACCCGGACCCGGACATCGCCCGCCACGGTCAGCTGCTCCACCAACTCGGCGCCGCTGGCACGAGCGACGGCTCCGCCCGCGGCATTGCTCCGGGTGGCGATCGTCCCGCCGGTCGCGAGCACCATGACGGTCCGCACGGATACCTCCTGATATGTCACGGTCTTCTCCGGCCGATGTGTCAGCGCGAACCTTTGCGCCGAACGATTGCGCCGAACGATTGCGCATATAAAATTCGACCCAGGGGCGGGCGTCAAGGCATCTGGGGGAAAATGTTGTCGAGCGGAGAGGAAGGCGAGGATGGTCGAAGGTTCTACGGGGGGGCAGCTGCCGCACATAGACGCGGCGGGCCGGGCCACCTTGCGCACGGTCGCCGAGCTCGCCGGAGTCCATGTGTCGACGGTTTCGCGGGTCCTGAACGGGACGATGGGAACCGGTGTCCGGATGGCCGGGCGGGAGACCGCCGACCGGATCCGGCGCATCGCGGAGGAGATCGGTTACACACCCAACCCGCACGCGACGAGCCTGCGCACCCAGCGCAGCAACCTCATCGGGGTGCTCGTCCCACGGCTCGTCGACATGGTGCTGGCCACCATCTACGAGGGCATCGAGGAGGCGTGCGCGGCGTCGGGGTTCTCCGCGTTCGTGGCCAACACCGGTGACGACCCGGTGGCGCGGCGCCAACGCACCGAAATGGTGCTCGCCCGTCGTGTGGACGGGATGATCTTCGGCGATGCCGACGTGGACGGGCGCTTCCTGGACGAGGTGGCCGGGCGTGGCGTGCCGTTCGTGCTGGTCTCCCGGCGGGCCGGCTCCCATCCGTCGGTGACCTGCGACGACTACCGGGGCGGTCAGCTGGCCGCCGAGCACCTGCTGCAGCTGGGTCATCGGCGGGTCGGGGTCATCGCCGGTGAGCCGTACGCCAGCACGGGCATCGACCGCACCGCCGGCTTCCGGGACGCCTACGCTGCCGCGGGGATCAAGGTGCCGGCCACCAGGATCGTGCATTCCCGCTTCGACACCGGCGGGGGCCGGGAGGCCATGCAGCGACTGCTGGCCGGGCGCACCAGACCCACCGCCGTGTTCGCCGTCAACGACTTCGCCGCGATCGGGGCCATGGAGGCGTGCCGCCACGCGGGGCTGACCGTCGGCACCGACATCGCGGTCATCGGGTTCAACGACGTGCCGCTCGCGGGATGCCTGCCCATCGGACTGTCGACCATCCGGTCCCCCATGCACGACATGGGTGTGCGTGCGGTGCGGTTGCTCATGAAGCGGCTGGCGGGCGAGGACGTCGAATCCGAGCTGTTGTCTCCCGCCCTGGTCGCACGCGCCTCGACATTGGGCTGAGGCCGGCGTGGCACGTGGTCCGGGGCCTGCTCGCGGATCGGATCCCGTGCCCACACCCCGGTGGTCTCCGCCGCCGTCCACCGGTCCGCCGTCGAGGAGTTCACCGCTTCCGGGCCGACGGCGGTCGTGATACGCCACGGCCCCGGAGGAACGGCGCGTTCACTCCGGTGCCGTAACTGCGGGTCGGCCCGGGTCAGCCGGCGGCCGGGGCCGTTTCCTCGTCGAGCTCCTCCCCGCTGAGGAGAGCCGCCGCCCGGTCCATGACGTGCGGCTTGCGGCTGCGCAGCACCAGCATGTAGGCGACGCCGGCGAGGATCAGCAGGACGGTCAGCACGGGCAGGTAGCTGTACGGCGCGGCCTGCCCCGGCTGGAAGTCGCCCCAGAAGGGGATGATCAGCACCAGGACCCCGACGACCGGCGAGATCAGCCGGGAGAAGACATGGCCGCGTTCCCCGGCACGGCGGTCCTTGACCCACTCGACGACCAGGGCGACGTTGGTCACCATGTACATCAGCAGGAAACCGATGGTGCCGTAGGTGCCGAGGAAGCCCGCGGCCGTTCCCGGATCGGTGAACAGCGTGGACAGTACGCCGATCGCCACGCTCGGAACCACGAAGCCGACGACGGCCACCCACGGCGTGCCGAACTTGGGGTGCAGTCGTGACAGGCCGCCCCACCACAGCCCGCCGCGTGCGCCGGCCGCGACGACCCGGGAGGTCTCGAGGTTGGCGGCGATGTAGGAGCTGGTGATGCTCGACATGAACACCCAGCTGACGGCGACCGCGACGAAGGGGACGAAGGCGTGGCCGGCGGTCACGAACGGGTTGGGGTCCTTGACCATCGTGTCCACGTGCTCCACGCCGAACGCGATCACCAGGGCGTACGAGCCGAGGACGTAGACCAGTCCGCTGATCGCGACGTTGGCGAGCAGGGCGATCGGCACGTTGCGGCGCGGGTCGGCGGTCTCCTCGGCGAACGGCGCCGCGGCCTCGAAGCCGCCGTAGGCGAGCACGGTGAGCGACAGCGCCAGGGCGAGACTCTTGGGATCGGCGACTCCCTGCAGGGTCAGGGGAAGCAGGCTGAGGCCGTCCTTGCCGCCCTGGATCAGGACACCGATCACGAAGACGGCCAGTACCACGATCTCCACGATGTAGAGGGCGATGGTGGTGCGCATACCGAACGACAGACCGAGGATGGCCGGAAGGAGCACCAGGACGCCGTACGCGACGGTGATCAGCGCGGTGGCCCCGGTGAAGTGGGTGTCACCGAGCAGGTTCTGGCGTATGTAGTCGCCGACGAAGACGTAGATGCCGCCGAAGGCGATGACGTATCCGAGCATCGCGACCACGCCGGTCACCACACCGACCGGGGCGCCCAGGGCCCGCGTGATGAAGGTGACGAATGATCCGGAGCTCGGGTACTTGTGGGAGAACTGGGCGAAGCTGTTGGCGGTCGCGCCGATCCCGAACATGGCGATGAGATAGACCAGGGGGGTCGAGACACCGACCAGGCCGGCGACGAGGACCGTGCTGAAGAGGATGTTGAAGAACGGCCCGACCTGGGCGAGGCCGGGCATCATCACGCCCAGGAGGCCGAGCTTCCCGGATGCGGTCCCGCCGGTCCCGTTCTCACCGGGGGTGCTGTGCTGTGACAACGTGGTGCTCCTTGCTTTCATCCGGCCGGTGAGGCGGCGCGGCGGTGTCTGGACCAGAACTCGAGAAGAGTGGAGTTGAACTGGTCGGGGTGCTCCCAGAGGCAGGCGTGTCCACCGCGGGTGGTCGCCCACTCCGCGTCCGGGATGCCCTTGTGCAGTGCGCGGGAGAGCCTGACCGGGATGAGGATGTCCTCCTCACCTGCCTGTACCAGGGTGGGGACGGTGATGCGGGACAGCCGGTCGGTGGTGTCGTGCTCGCGGATGATGTCGAGCTGGGACAGGTATGCCTCGGCCGGCCACGGCATGGCCGCCATCTCGTCCTCGAAGGCCGCGAGTTCGGAGGGGCGGTTTTCGAAGAAGTCCTGGGTGAAGGCCCACAGGGTCACCTCACGCATGATGAACGGGACCCCGTGGGTGGGCGCCAGTTCGGCCCAGACGGTGAACAGCCGGGAGCAGAACGGCCCCGGGGCCGCGTAGGTGCAGGACAGCACCAGGGAGCGCAGGTCGCTCCCGTAGTTGATGGCGTACTCCTGGGAGATCATGCCGCCCATGGAGGTGCCCATCAGATGGAAGCCGGTGATGCCGAGACGGTCCACCAGCGCCTTGGCGTCGTCGGCGAGCATCCGGCTGGTGTAGGGGCCTGCCGGCTTGCTGGTCTGCCCCACACCCCGGTTGTCGAAGCGCAGGACGCGGTATCCGGCCTCGAGGAAGGCCGGGACCTGGTAGTCCCAGGTGGTCAGGTCGTCGGCCAGCCCGTTGACGAGGACGATCGTCTCGGGGCCCTCGCCTTCGAGCCGGTAATTGATCTGGATGTCGTTGACGGCCGCGATGGGCACGAGGGTTCCTCTCCGTGGGGTTCTTCGGGGGTGTCAGGCCTGGTCGTGGCCGGGCGGGGTGGTCTCTCCTTCCGGGTGCCGCCCGTCGTCACGGATCCGCGCGACCAGGTCGCGCAGGGTGGATTCGGTGGTCAGGGTGAAGTGCTCGGCGGCGAGGGCACCGGCTTCCGCGGCCCGCCCGTCGTTGATCGCCTCGGCCAGCGAGGCGTGCTGGTGCAGCGCCGTCCGGCGCAGTTCCGCGCTGTACGGTTCGCTCCGGAAACCGAGGTTGACCGCCTGCCGCAGCCGCCGGCTCAGCTTGACCAGGTACACGTTGTGGGTGGCGCGCGCCACGGCCAGGTGGAAGGCCTCGTCCGCGGCCCGGGACGCCTCACGGTCGTCGCCGGCGGCGCGGTAGTCCTCCAGGGCCTCGCTGATGGCGGCGGTGTCCTCGTCGGTGCGACGGCGGGCCGCCACACTGGCGATCATCTCCTCGGTGAAGGCCCGGCACTCGAGTACCTGCTCCATCTCCTTCCAGGTCGGCAGGAGCGTTCTGCGGATCTTCTCGGCGGAGCCCGGCCCCCACGACGTCGTGACGAAGACGCCCCCGCTGCGTCCCCGCCGGACCGTCACATAGCCCTCGGCGCTCAGTCGCTGGATCGCCTCCCCCACCGACGAGCGGCTGACCTGCAGCATGGCGGACAGCTCCCGTTCGCTCGGCAGCCGCTGGCCGGGCACGAAGCCGCCCAGCGCGATCGCGGTGACCAGCCGGTCGGCGATCCGCTCCCCGGCGGACAGCATTCGCAGGGGCTGGAACAGCGTGTTCAGACCCGGCGGTTCGTCCTCGGCGAATATGTCGGCGAACAGGTCGGGTTCACCGGTGGGCATGTCGGGAGAGGGGCCCTCATCGGCAGTGGGGAGGTCGGTCACGAAGTCTCCTCGTAGTCGTGGTCAGCAAGAGCCGGGTTCGGTGAGCAGCGCGGGAATCACCCGGGCGAGAGTGCGCGCTCCCGTCACGATGCTCGCGAGCTCCACGGCCTCGTCGACTCCGTGCATGTTGCGCACCCGTGGCCCGTAGCACAGCGCGGGGCGTGCGAACTGGTTGAGGTAGAACCGCGCGTCGGTGGTGGAGCCCACCGCGTACGCTTCCGGGGTGATGCCGTGGGCGTCCCGGTGAGCCGCCGCCACCACCTCGACCAGAGGATGGTCCGGGTCCAGGGCGTAGCCCTCCGCACGGAAGCCGGAGGCGCGCACCGTCGGGCGATGCGCCGCGAGCAGCGGGTCGGCCGCGGCCGACCGGTCGATCGCCTCGCGGACCTCGCGCTCGGCGCGGGCCGGTGACCACGACCGGGGGAAACCGACGCGGACCGAGGCCCGTGCCCGGGCGGGCACGCTGGACGTCCAGTCGCCTGAGCAGATGCGGCCGATGTTCACGTTGTAGGGATGGTCGACCCGGGCGAACACCGGGTCCCGGTGTTCGTTGACCCTGCGCTCGAAATCGCGCAGCTGCTCCAGGGCCCGGATCAGGAGGAGCACCGGGTTGCCGGAGCGGTCGGCTCGCTCGGCGTGGCCGCCGCCCGAGATCACCTCGACGTCGACCCACAGCACGCCGCTGCCGCTGAGCAGGATGCCGAGGTCGGTGGGCTCCATCAGCAGGACGTTGTCGCCGAGGATGCCGGCCCGGCCGGCGGCGAGGGTGCCGTGGCCGGTGCACTCCTCCTCCACCACGCTCAGGAAGCCCAGCGGGCGCGGGGGGCCGATACCGGCCGCTCGCAGTCCGCGCAGGGCCAGGGCGGCCATGGCGAAACCGCACTTCATGTCGGCCGCGCCGCGTCCGTGGAGCCAGCCGTCACGCCGGGTGGGGGTGAACGGCGGCGAGGACCACAGCTCGCCGTCCTCGGCGGGCACCACGTCGATGTGCCCGTTCAGCAGGAGCGCGGGGGTGTCGGTGCTGCCGCCCAGCGTGCCGTAGACGTCGTACCGGCCCTGGTAGGGCAGTTGGGGCACGCCCGACAGCGGGTCGTCGGTGATCGTCTCGGGTATCTCCACCCGCCGCACCTCGAAGCCGAGGCCGGTGAGCTCCTCCTCGATCACGGACTGCGCCGCCGCCTCCCGCCCCAGGGTGCTCGGCGCGGCGACGAGTCGCTCCAGGAAGACGAACGCCTCCTCCGCCTGCTCGGCGATGGCATCGTCGATCCGTGCCGCGTCACGCTGGGAGAGCACACCGGTCATGAGGCCGCCTTTCGCTAAAAGGCCTGAAGTTCGGGCTATTAAGCGCACCGGACGCCGAGGGTGTCAAGGAGTCCGGCCGCACGAATCGCAGCGCGGCACGGCGCCGGGAAGGCTGGTTGCGGAGTGTGCGCGATCGGGAAGCCCTTCGGCGACAGGCGGCGACGTACGACCGAGCGAGATGTCGCGGCCGAGCGGCCAGGTCACACCTTGACGACAGGCGGACCGCCGTCCACACCCCGGCCCCGCCCGAGCGGTCGCGGCTACGCGGGCGCCGCGACGGGCCAGGTGAACATGGGCGAGTCGGCCGCGGGCGGGACGGAAGCAGCCCTGTTCACAACCCCGGCCGACCCTGCCGGCAGCGCTCTCCGCCAGCGCGTCGGACACACCCGCCTCGCCGGCTTCACCGGATTCGGGTCCTCCCCCGACACACCAGAAACACGCCAGAGACCTTCACTGACGCAAACACGTCTGTGCGGTCGGGAAGCGGTCGGAAAGCACGATGGGGCGGCGGCGCACCCGTCGTTCGGCTCGGCCGTGCCGGTTCCCGCACCGATGGTCTGCACGGAGGCGGCCCATGTCTGGGCGAGGACCCGGGCCTCCGCCCCGCTGATGCATCAAGCCCAACTCGCTCTAGAGAATCCCGGCACCGTGCTCGATGCCGGAGAACATCCCGGCGACCTCAGCACGGTCACCATGATGGGCGCGACGTCCGACCACATCGTGGAGACCAGCACGTCACTGGGTTCGACCTGGCACTTCCGCCCGCCGTGCAGGCCCATTGCCGGCGCGCGATCGAGAACGGGCACGGCAGCGACAACTGGACCCGCATCATCGACAGCATCCGCGGAGCGCGCTGACCGCACGCCGGCACTTCTCGGCACCCTCCACGGGGCCGAACGGGCGACACTCGCCGATCGCCGAAGCCGGCAGCCCGCGATCAGCGGATCGAGCAGGCGCCGGCCGATGGCCGAGCGGCCCTGAATCGGCGGCGCCCGCGTCCGCTCCGGTCGCTTCCGCCCCTACGGTGAAGACGACGACTGTGCTATCCAGGAGAGGTGCGGTGAGGGATCTCGGGGCTCGGCCGCACGGACTCGGGAATTCCTCTCCGGCGCATGCCGGAGGCCGCGAGCTGAGTGAGCCTGCATGGATCCCACACCCGCCTCCTCGTCCGGGCCGCCGTTCGGCATGGTCAGCGGTGCCCTGGCGGACTACATCCGCCGGGCCACGGCAACCGAGGCCCCAGATCCCGCTGCCGGGAGCGACCCCGGTGCGCGTCGGCCCGTAGGTGACAGCCCGGAAGCCGAGGGCCAGGAGCAGATCCTCGGAGTGGTCAATCTCGACTGGAATCTGAGGATCACCGGCTCCAATCTGAGCGCGGCCCCGTTCGCCGGGGTGAGCATCGCGCCGGGGGCCGCCTTCGCCGAACTGCTGCCGCCCGAGGACGTGCCGACGGTCACGCAGCGGCTGCGGAGCGTCATCGAGACGCAGGAGGCGCACGTCGCCCGGGTCCAGCGCCTGCGGCGGGACGACGGGACGGAGCTGGTGGTCTCGATGAGCATCCTGCCGGCCGCCCCACCGCAGGGAGGTCTGACGGTCTCCCTGATCGCCATGGCCAGGCGACTGCACCTGTACGCGTCCGCGACCGCGATCGGGACGTCACTGGACGTCGGCGAAACCGCCCAGTCCCTGGCCCAGTCCCTGCTGGCGTGGGGAGACGTGGCCGCCGTCGACTTCGATTTCGCCGTGTGGACGGGCGAGGCCGTCACCGAGCAGGCGCACGAGCGGATCCGGCTGCGCCGGGCGGCCCTGGCGCCGGACCGGTCCTGGCCCGAGGGATATGTGACGTGCGGGGACAACCTGCCCCGCGAAGCGAGCCGCCTGCTGCTCGGCGCGGTCATGCGTGACGAGGTACCGCAGGCCGTCGTCCTCACCGACCGTGCGGCGATCGAGCGGGATCTCGGCGATCCGCGGCTGGTGCGCGCTCTGGTGCCCGGCGACCGGCCGGCGAGTGTGGCGTGCATACCGTTGGTCGTCGAAGGACCAGAAGGCACACCAGGGCCCGTCGTGCTGGGCGTGACGGAGGTCTGGCGGCGCCAGGACCGCCCCTTCCGCGCCGGCGAACTGCTCGACCTGCAGGAACTCGTGGCCAAGACCGCCCGTCACGTCGATCTGGCCCGCCAGCATCAGCGTGAACACGCGCAGGTCCTGGCGTTGCAGCGCCGGCTGCTGCCGCGGACCAGCAGCGACACCATCGAGGTCGCCACCGTCTACCAGCCCACCACCCCCGACAGCGCAGGCGTCGGCGGTGACTGGGTGAACAGCTTTCCCCTGCCCGGTGACCGTACCGCCCTGGTGGTCGGCGACGTCGTCGGGCACGGCCTGGGGGCCGCGGCGGCCATGGGCCAGCTCAGCATGGAGGCCCGCGCGCTGTTGTCGGCCGGGCTGGGCCCCGGAGAAGTGCTGCAACGTCTCGACGAGACGGTCACGCTCCTGGACGACACGGACGCGGGCCTGGCGGCCGGATACAGCGCACTGGGATCGACGTGCTGCGTCGCCGTCTACGATCCGGTCGACAACCGGGTGACGATGTCCAACGCCGGGCATCTGCCGCCCGTCCTCGTCCGTCCCGACGGGTCCGCCGCGACCGTCACGTCGCAGCCTCACCCGGGCCTGGGAGCCGAGTTCGCCGTGCGGGAACCGTTCGAGGTGCACGAGTTCGCCGCGCCGCCCGGCTCGCTTCTCGCCCTCTACACCGACGGCCTGGTCGAGGACCCGGTGACCTCCATCGACGACGGCATCAGCCGCCTCGAAGAGGTGGTGCGTGAGGTGCATCCCTGGGACGACCTGCAGCAGGCCGCGCGCCGCGTGACCGCGGAGCTGGCCCCGCGGGGGCGCCTGCGCGACGACGTGACCCTGCTGCTCGCCCGTATGACCGGCCGCCACAGCCGGCACACCGCGACCTGGCAGCTGCCCGCCCGCGACGACACCCCCGCCCGCGCCCGCACCCTGGCCTCTCCCCTGCTGCGGCGCTGGCGCACCGGCGACCAGGCCCACGATCGCGCCCTGCTGGTCATCAGTGAACTGGTCACCAACGCCGTCCGCTTCGGCTCCGAACCGGTCACCCTACGGCTGGTCAGCGCCAGGGGCCGCCTGACCTGCGAGGTCGGCGACACCGGCAACGGCCGGCCGCGCCTGCGCCGCAGCGACGTGCTCGACGAGCGGGGACGCGGCCTGCTGGTGGTCCACAAACTCACCACACGCTGGGGCGTGCGGTGGACCAGCACCGGCCAAGCCGTCTGGGCGGAGATGGACGTACCGCGCCACTGCTGAGATGGACGCGACGAGCGCCGGCGCCTCCGGACCGGGCCGGGAAGTGCGCCGAGCACGATTGCACCTGCGCGGTCACCGGTGACACAGCAGGCCCGGCCGGGGGCCGACAGCCCCGCCGGCCACCCGTCCCGGCATCGTCTGTGCCCGCGCAGCCGCTGCCACCGAATGCCGTACCGCCGCCCTGGCGCCCCGGCGCCCCGGCGCCCCCTGCTGTGCGCAGACGGATCCGGATGTGCTCACGTGGGCGTTCTGAGCGTCGTCGAACAGCGGCGGGCGAGCGACCGCACGCGCCGGGCGAGCTTGTCGTCGGGCAGCATCAGGGGACCCGGGAGCGTCGCGGGGAGGCCGACTTCGGTCAGTAGACCGATCTGGCGCAGCGGCCACTTCGCGCTCATCAGCACCGGATGGTCCTGCGGGAATTGTTCGAGGTGGCTGCGGACCATGTGATACCCCGAAAGGTAGACGTGGTCCTTGCAGTAGCCGCCTGCGACGGAGGTGTCGGTGAGGCCGCGCTTGACCCGCACGGCTACGTCGAATGCGGTGCGCAGACCGGTGTACGGCAGCAAGTCGGCGACGACATCGGTGAAGCTCCCGGTGAGCGCGCGGTGCACCGCGACGACCCGCATCGCGAACCGTGGGTCGACGGCGCCCGCCCCGGCCACGGTCCGCTCGTGCCAGACGGCCAGTCCCTCCTCGGTTTCCGTGTGGCCGGGCAGCCGCAGGTGGAGGATCCGCGGGCCACGGCGCGCGTTCACCGAGCGGAAGACGTGCGTGCCGATCTCGTGCACGGCAAGCCGGACGAGGTCTTCCACTGTCAGGAGCAGGTCGGCCCGCAGGTTGATCTGGCGGTGCGCAGCGAGCACGCTCATGCGAGCCGCCATGTCGGGCCTGACCAGCACGGTCCAGTCGGACAGACCGAGTTCCGCAAGCACTTGAGTGAGGACGGACGCTGATGCCGCCGCGTCCAGCCCCGCTGCCTCTCCGCCCTCGCCCGCGGCGCCCTTGTCGTCGGGGTCCGTCCGGGCGGCGGCCAGCACCGCGTGCGCCTCGGCGAGCAGGGCGTCGTCCGGGCGTCCGTTCGCCGCCAGCGTCAGCTCGGTGATGCGGCCGGCATCGTGGTCGGCGCAGGCGCGGAAGGTCTCGACGGTGCGGCGGGCCTCGTTCCCGACCATGCGGTGCCAGGGGTCGGACAGCCCCTCCATGTCGGCGAGCAGCGCCGTGGCCGCGCGGACGCCGTCATCGGAGCACTCGTCGTAGGTGAAGAGGGGATCGCGGGGCCGTCCCCGTTCCCAGTCGCGGACGAAGCGTTCACGGTGATCGGGCAGGTCGCGGGGGGTCGCCGCACGCAGTGGGTTCATGTGCGCGGCGGCGGCCTCGAGGCGGCGCACGGCGTCGTCGGCACGGGCCATCCCGGCGAGTTCGGGGGTCATCCCTGTCCACCGTCGCCGACGAGCTCGGTCAGCTGGTCGCGCAACTCCTCGTAGATTCTGCGTCGGTCGGCTCGGTTCTTGTGGCCCGTCGACTCGCCCGTGACGTACGGCGCGGCAAGGCGCAGCAGTTGTGCGGCCTGGTGGAGCCACTCGGCGCGTTCCTCTGCCTGGTCGGCGGCCGGGGCGAACTCCGCCGAGGCGAGGAAGCATTCGGCCAGAGCGGTCGCCATGATGAAACCGCTGGTGGTCCTGGCGCCGGACTCCCCCAGGAGGGCGCGGGTCTCTTCCTCGTTCGCCAGCACTTCTCGGGCGTAGGACCGCGCGGTGGCGAGGTGGACCTGGCTCGCTGCCGGGTCGTCGTGTTCCCGGGCGAGGGCGACGTGGCCACGCATGGCCACCTGGAGCGGGCCGCGCAGGGTGACGAACGCGGCGCCCCCTTCCACCGCCTTCCTGCGGGCCGGAATCACCTCCAGGTCGTACAGTTCGAGTCCGCGCGCACGCAGGTCGTGGGGGGAACCCGGCCCGACGAGGAACGCGCAGTAGTTGTGCTGCCGGTAGTGGTAACGCGGGTTGTCCTGGCCGAGGAAGGATGCGATCAGCCGCTGGTAGGCGTCCCAGAGGGGGAGGAGTCGCCGGGTGATCTCTTGCGCGTCCGGCAGGCTCGCGATCGGCTCCTTGTGCACGGCCCTGCGCACCTGGTTGACGGCGACCAGCAGGTCCGGCAGTCGCTGGACCAGTTGCCCGGCGTCGACGTGGCCCTCGGCGGTGTCCGCCAGGAGTTCGTGGGCCCGGTCGAGCGCTTCATCCAGCCATGCGGCGCGCCGGACGACGACGTGCGGGTCACGGGGATCCTCGTTCTGTGCCGCCGGGAAGTGGATGAGGTCGGCGAGCGCCTTCAGGCGCTCCAACCGGTAGTCGACCGAGTCCTCGCCGAACTGCTCCCGGATGCGCTCGGTGAGCGCTTCGAACATGCGCCCTCTCAGGTGCCGGCTGGACTCGTCCCGGTTCTGGAACAGGGCCAGTGCGGCCGTCAGCAATCCTCGGCGGACCGTCAGCGCGGCTCGGCGGTCAAGGTCCGATCCCTGGGGGATGCCCTCGGCGATGTCGCCGAGCAGGGTCAGTTTGTCGGCCATTCGGCTCTCCGCCGCGCCTTCGGGGAGTTTCACGTGCACCGAGGCCGCGTGTGCGAATCGCTGAATCCGGGCCGGTGTGATCAGGAGCACCTCTCCTGTCCGGCCTCGGGCCGTGTCCACGACCCGCACGGCCGCGTCGACGGCTCCTTCGGTCATGTCCAGGAGGGTGGCCTGGGCCATGCCCACGATCGTGCGGTGCAGCCGGTCGCGGGCGCTGCCGCCCGGGATCGGTTCGGGGGCGTCCGCGTCGACCCGCTCGCGGGGCTCCAGCCGCTCGCACAGGACGTCGGTGAGACGCTCCACCAGGTCCAGGCTCACCGGTGCGTTTCCGGGGTCGTAGCGCACCCGGTTCGGCCCGTACTCGTGCGAGGCCAGGCTCGTCACGGTGCCGGTCTGGATGGGCACGGACACTCCGCCCAGCGCCCGCTGGACTCCCTGGGCCTGGAGAGCGGCGACGAGCAGGACCGGCTCGGACCTGAAGACCTCGATCAGGCAGTAGCCGTACGCGCCGAGCAGGAGTTGCGGATCCTGCACGGGTACCTCGCGCAGCGCTCCGCACAAGGCGTCGGTGACCGGCTTCAGCAGGACGTTCGCGCCGACGAGCACGAAGGCGGCCTTGGTGTCCGGGCCGAACCGTGCCGCGGTGGCGTTGGCGATGACGGGGTGCCCCCGTACGACGTCGTCGGGCACGCCCCGGTCGTCGTAGCCGCCCAGCTCGGACTTCTTGGCCCTGCGGGGGGCGCCGCGCATGATCTCCGCGAGTGTGAGCTGGATGTAGTCGCAGCACCATGAGCGCATGTCACCGGGGGCGCCGTCCCAGGGGACCCCGAAGAGGGGGCCGACCTTCCGGGCGAGCCGCGCCGGCATCTGCTGGAGCCGACTTTCCGGGATGGCCGGGATCTGGGCCTTGAGGATCACTGCGACGCCCTTCCTCTTCCTCCGTCAGAGTTCTGCGGACCTCCACAAGAATACTACCTTCCAGTATCAAGTAAACCAGCGGAGAAGCTTCCAACCGAGCAACTACATCTTCTTTTGATAGAGAAAAAGTCACCAATGAGGTTGACTCCAGTGGCGAAGCAAGGGACTGTCTAGTCAGAAGTTCTCGGAGCCTGCCTCCGGGACGCCATCCGCACACCGCTCCGCGGTGGCCGCTGAGCCCACTGGAGGCCCGAATGCTCCGACGTCGCAACGGCCGCGCCCAGCGCCCCGTCGACCCGCCCGCGCCCCGGCGCTACCCGCTCCACCTGCGTCTCGTCGACCGGCACCACGCCAACCGTGACGCCTCCGCCGGACTGCCCGCGCTCGACCAGGACGGCACCCTCGGCACTCCCACCCCGGAATACCTCGGCCGGGGAGCAGCCGCCCTCCAGCAGCGCGAGTGGATCCGGTGCCGCAAAGACTGCGCCGAACTCCTGGCGCACGCTGAGGCGGTCCGTGCGCGCCTCGCGGAGGCGGAACGCGCCTCGGCCGAAGCGGAGGCGGCCGTCCGCGAGCTGGCCGCCCCCATGACGGACGAGGACCTGGCGCGGCGCCGCGGCGGGGAGCACCGGACCGACGAGTCCGTCGTACGAGCCCGCCGGGCCCGGGAGCGAGCCGGCCTGCTCAGCGCGGCCCGTGCCGCCGAGGCCCGGGCGGCCGAGCGGATGGCGGCACTCAGCATCGAGGTGCGCGAGGTCGAAGCCCGCATCGCCGCTCGGGAGGAGCTCGCGGCGGCGCGCGCGGTCCACATCCACGAGCAGACCCTGCGCCGGGTTGTCGCCTATTACCGGCAACTGGTCCGGCGGCACCCGGACGGCGCCCGGATCAACGCACAACTCAAGCAGGGGGGCCCGGAACTGCCCGGCTGGGCCGTCGGCGCCCCGAGCCCGCGCTGACCGACCGGCCACGCACGCCCGCACACGGCCACGACGGCCACCACGACCACGACTCGCTCACCCCTCACGACGCCCGCGACCGGCCACACCGAGAGGAAGTCCCCCGTGTTCACACCCCTTTCGCACCGCAGGCGCAAAGCCCGCCAGGACCAGCCCGAACCCGCGGTCTCCACCGTGGTCGACGGCGATCCGAGCTGGACGATCCCCGCGCTCTACCGGATGGCACCCCCGGCCGACCTGGGCACCGCGCGGGAAACCCTGCGTCAGTTCGTCGGCGAACTGGCGCCGGACGGCATCGACGCCGGCACGGGCGCGGCCCTGGACCACCTCGTCGACGCGTGGGCGGCGCAGTGGATCGCCCGGCTGGACGCCGAGCACACCCTGCGCGAGGCGGTCTGCGACCACCTGGTCGGGGTGGCCGCGGAGGAACTCGCGGCCGCCGGAACAGCCCTCCGTCACGCGGAGGACGACCTGCTGCGCGCCGAGAACGACCTCGCCCTGCAACGCGACCGCCTCACGCCTGACGACGACAACCGGAGGACCGCCCGATGACCCGATCCCCTTCGCCGGGCCGCCGCCGTCCGTTCGCGGACGCCGACCGCCTGACCGGCGTCTCCCGCAACAGCCACGTGTACGTTCTGCTGCTGATCGCCGCAGCCGCCGACGCGGCCGCCTTCTACCAGATCGTCGCACTGCTGATGGCCCAGCAGCAGCCCTGGACGGTCTGGCTGCTCGTCGCGGGGTTCACCGGTCTGTCCCTCGGCCTGACCCACCTCATCGGCTCGACGGCCCGCCGGTACGTCGAGCGGCACCTCCCCCCGGCAGGCCTGCTCACCGTGGCCGCGACCACGGTCTGGCTGTTCATGGGCGCGGTCTGTTGCTACGTCCGCGCCACCCATGAGCCGGCCGGCCGCGCCGGCGGCCGCTCGATCGGCAGCCCTTACTCCGTCTCCCCGGCCGAGGACGCCGTCGCCCGTCACGACATGGGCGGGGCCATGCTGTTCCTCGGACTGTTCCTGGCGGGCGGCCTGGTAGCGGGCATCACCTCGTATCTCTCCCACAATCCGGTGGCCGAGTCGTACGCCCGTGCGCAGCGCCACCACGAGAGGGCCAGGGCCGAGGTGCGGGTCCTGACCTCACGTCAGGTGCGCGCGCTCCACCGGTACGAGCAGCATCAGGCGGAACGGGATCGCGACCGCCGTCGCTGGGAGTCGGCCACGGCCGAGCGCCTGGCGTGGGCGGACGAGCTGAAGCACTATGCGCGCTTCCTGATGGCCGCGCACATCGGCGACCCGGCCGCCACCGACGGTCTCACCGAATCCGGTGCCCGGCTGGCGAAGGCGCCGCCGGGACGGCCCGGCCTGCACGCGGCCCCGCCGCCGGAGGAGGCGGCGTGAGCCCGGTGCCGGGGCGGGACCCGATGCGGCCGCCTCCGCCCCCGCCCGCGTTCTGCCCGCACTGCGGCGGCCGGCTGCGGAAGTGCGGGACATGCCCCCAGGGCGGCAGCGGTTCCTGCCGCGACTGCCGCCTCGGGCGGCGCTGCCCGCGCTGCGGCCGGCATTGGACCAGCCCCTGATCCGCCCGCCTTCCGCCCGCCCCTCCCTCCCCACGGCCCTGCCTGCCGGTTCAACCTCACGACCAGGAGGTCGAAGATGAAATCGTCCGCCTTCTCCCGCCCCTTCGGCGGCCGCCTGCGCACCACCGTGCTGCTGTGCGCCGTCATCGCGACGGCCGCCGGCTGCGGCGGTCCGGCGGGGGCGAGCACGCCGCCCCGGCTCCCCGGGTGCGGGGCCGCCGAGACCAGGTCGCTCGCCCTGGTGCTGGGCGCCCGCGCCAACAGTCCCGCCCCGGAACTGCCGTCGTCCGTGCAGGCCCTGCTCGACGCGGCGATGGACGCGGAGGCGACCGTTACCGTCGTACGCGTCGACGGCGCCCCCGAGAAGGTCTTCTCGCAGGCCTTCCACACCGACGGACAGAACGGTCCGGCCCGCGACACGGATCACGACGCCTACGTCGGGCAGGTCGAGGCGGCGATGCGCGCGGCGAAGGCGGTCCGGCCCGAGGCCGATCCGCTGACCGCACTCGGCGTGGCCGCCCGGGCCGTCGGTGAGGGCGGCACCGTGGTCGTCGTCGACTCGGGGCTCCAGACGGTCCCCCCGCTCGACTTCCGGCATGGCGATGTGCTCGACGCCGATCCCGCCGACGTCGCCGGCTTCCTGGCCCGGAAGTCGTCCCTGCCTCGGCTGACCGGTGTCGAGGTGCTGCTGGCCGGCATCGGGGACACTTCCGCTCCGCAGGCCGCCCTGCCGGTCCGCCAGCACGACAACCTGGTCGCCATGTGGCAGGCGATCGCCGAGAAGGCGGGCGCCGCCTGCGTCTCGGTGGACACCACGCCCCGGCAGTCGAAGTCCGTCGCGGGCACCCCGGCGGTCTCTCGCGTCGCCGTGCCGCCGGTGGAGACCTACACGGCCGGCTGCGGCGACCACGTGCTGCACAACAGCGGCAGCGTCGGCTTCAAGCCCGACCGGGCCGTCCTGCGCGATCCCGCGGCCGCGAAGGTGGCGCTGCAGGACATCGCCGACTGGGCTTCGGCACACGACGCCAAGGTCCGGCTCACCGGTACGACCGCGTCCGCGGGAACGGAGGCGGGCCGCCGACGGCTCTCGCTCCAGCGCGCCCAGACCGTCCGCGCCGTCCTGGTGGATCTGGGCATCCCCGCCGACCGCATCACCGTGCGTGGCGTCGGCACCGACTGGCCCGGGCATGTGAACGACCTCGCCGACGGGGTCCTGCTGCCGGGACCGGCGGAGCGCAACCGCTCGGTCGTCGTCACACTGAACTGCTGACCCGCGGATCACATCGAGCACGGCAGAAGACCGCGGCGGTGCGGGTGGAGGGGAGCCGAGTTCCCGGGTGCGCGGTCTCAGCGGCCCGGGCCGCTCGTGCCCTGCGGACCCGTCCGGTGCTCCGCCAGCTGCCGGAGGATCACCCAGCGGGTCACGGCGTATCCGAGCAGCCCGGTGTATCCGGCCATGAACGCCACGAACGCCCCCAGGCCGAGGCCGGACAGCCCCAGCGCACCGAGCAGCCCCAGCACAACGACGGCGACGACGCCCGCCGTCACCCCGATCAGCAGGCCGAGCGCCCACCACCGCGCGGGCAGCCGTGCAAGCAGGCGCCCCGCCCCGGGGGGTTCGTCCGCCGCCGCCAGGCGTCCGGCGGTGAGGTCGTGGCGTACTCCTTTGGTGACGAACAGCGAGACCAGCAACGACAGCAGGACCGAGGTCACGAAGACATCGGTGGTGATGCCGCTGCTCCCGGCGAGCGGAACGAAGCCCGTGCGGCGATGGCCGAGCCAGGTGATCAGCCCGTTGACCACCACGTTGACGAGCACGGCGATCGTCGCCTGCCTGCGCAGGTAGGAGGTCACCGGCATACGAGTTCTCCGTTGCACGGCCGGGTCCTCTCCCGGCTACGGCCTGACCACGAGGCGCACCGGGTCGCCCTCTTTCGTCCGCAGCCGCTCCACGCCCCGGGCGATCTCCTCCAGCGGCAGTACCTCGGAGACCGAGCGGGACAGGTCGAGGCGGCCGGCCGCCAGCAGGCGCATGAGCTGGGTGAGGTGGCGGCGGGTGTAGCCGTCGTGGCCGAGGACTGCGTGGTTGTAGTAGCCGAAGAGGATCGTGTTCTCGGTGAGGTGGACCGGCTGCGGCGACATGCCGATCATGACGGCCCGTCCGTACCGGCCGAGACAGGAGACCGCCTGGGCGAGGGCGCTGCCGACGCCGGAGAGTTCGGCCGTCAGGTCCAGCCCCTCACCGTCGGTGAGCCGCCGCACCTGCTCGGGGACGTCGGTCGTCGCGGGGTCGAGGGCGTGGTCGGCTCCGGCCTCCAGCGCCCGCCGGCGGGCGGAGTCGAGGGGGTCGACGGCGACGACGAGGCTCGCCCCGGCCAGCCGGGCGATCTGGACGGCGTGCACGCCGAGGCCGCCGATCCCCCACACGCCGGCCCGCTCGCCCGGTCGCAGCCCACCGCGTTCGACGATTCCCGAGAACGGTGTGGCGACCGCGTCGGCACAGATCGCCGCCTGCTCGATGGGCACCCCGTCGGGCACCTCCACCAGGGTCTGGAACGGTGTGACGACGTACTGCGCCCAGGCGCCGTCCCAGTTCTGTCCCATCGTCTGCGGGGCGAGGCAGCCCTGTACGTCACCGCAGTGGGGACAGGAGCCGCAGGCTCTGCCCGGCGCGATGACCACCCGCCGGCCCGGCTGCCAGTACGGGACGTCGGCGCCCACCCGGGCGATGGTGCCCGCCGGCTCGTGGCCCGGGGTGACCTCCTCCAGCGGGCAGTCGAGGGTGCCGTCGATCATGTGCACGTCCGACAGGCAGATCCCGCAGGCCTCGACGCGGACCAGCACGTCGGACGGTCCCGGCTGCGGCACCGGCACCTGAGCCACCCGCAGCCGGCGGTCGGCCCGAGAGAAGCGCGCCGCACGCATGGTCGCCGTCGTCATCAGCTCACCTCCGGGGAACGGGACACGGTCACCGTGTGACCAGATGGACGCTTCTTACCCTTTTGCGGGAGCTGGTGCGGTCGGCTCGCGTCGAAGCCGTGCGCGACGAGGAGAACGGGGCCCGTGGCTTCCCCCTCTGCCGCGAGCCCCGTCCCGCTTCTCCCCCGTGTCGCTCTCAGTGCTCAGAGCTCAGTGCTCAATGCTCTGCTCCGTACCTGTGCGGAGCACTGGGGGCGCTGAGGACCGAGAGCTCACTGCGGGTAGATCTTGTAGACGCCGTTCTGGGCCGTCTTCGTGCAGTGGCCGCCCTTGCCGAGGCCCTCGCGCACCCAGATCGTGCGCACGCTCGATGCGAAGGTGCAGTAGATGCCCTTCGTGTGCCTGCCGCCGGTGTACACCCACTCGTCGCGCGTGCCGCCGTCGGCATACTTGGCGTGGATCTGCAGGCAGGCCGACATGCCGTCGCCGTTGCTGGAGCCCCACCTGGTGTCCTTCAGCGTTCCGTCGACCAGGACCCGGCCGCTGTCGAGGGGACCTTCGTTCCCCCCACGCGTGGGCCGCCGCGATGTCCCCGCCGTGGTTGGTGGTGTTCCGCTCACCAACGGAGCAGCCCGGCGCATCCGTCGAGGCGCGGATCCGCCGGGGCCGTCGGGGGCGATGGGCCGGAACGAGCCGCCGCTGGACCGTGCCGGCCTCAGCCCTGGCGCTGGCCGTCACCGCGACCGGAGCCGCCGTCGCCCTGTGGACGACGCACGCCGCGAAAGGCGCGAACGGCACAGCCGCCGCAGTCCGACGACCGTCCACCGCCCACGCTTCCGGTGCCCTCAACGTGAGCTGCTACGAGCAGAGTTGCACCGGCAAGGACCCCAAGACGCAAGGCTGCGGCGACCCATGAACCTCAGCGATCACCCGGATCGACGGTGTCTACGTCGAACTGCGCTACAGCGACTCCTGCAAGGCGGCCTGGGCCCGGATCAGCTGGGGCCGTGCGGGTGACGTCGCGCGGGTCGTGTCCGCGAAGGGCACGACCGAACAGGACACGGTGCACTACGACACCGACGTCTACACCCCCATGGTCGCGGCGGACGCCCCGTCCGACGCCAGGGCCTGCACGGTCCTCACCTCCGGCGCCCACGGCTGCACGAAGCCGGGCGGCACGGTCCGGCTGACGCAGCCGCCCGAACCGCCCGTCTCCGTACCGCCGTCCAGGACAGCCACCCGCCGCTAGGACGCGTATCGCCGGGGAAACCCGCAACGGTCTCTCGGAACGGCTGCCGCCCTGCCGCATGAGCGCATCCGCGGTGGCACCCGCCCGCGGCGACCGGCGTGAGATCATCCGTCGATGAGCAGCGACCTGGAAGTGAGTGCTCTGGCGATCAACGTCACGATCCCGGAGGCGCTTCGCTGGACGGACACTCGACGGGGTGAAGCGTTCACCCTGACCACCCTCAACGTCCGGCTTCTCCCGGACGGCCGCCTCGCCGCCAAGGCCTATGGCCGGCCGGTCGGCGGCGGCCGGGGCGCATACGTCTCGTTCCCCGTCCCGGACAGACCCGAACTGGCGGCCCTGATCTCTGACGCCGCCGGCCACGCCGGGACGTTGTGGGCCGCCCACCGCGGTCTCGGCTGAGCTCGGTCCGCCCCCGAACGCGGACGGCGGCAGTCCCGGACTCCGCACCGCACCACCGGGCCGGCACCACCGGGCCGGCGCCACCGGGCCGGCGCCACCGGGCCGGCAGCACCGGATCTCGCCACCGCCGGCACGGACCGGCGGGCCGCGGACGGGTCCCGGTCAGCTCCCGTGCACGCCGCGGTCCTGCTCCGCGACCTTGCCCAGGGCCTCGGCGACCACCTGAGCGTCCTCGTCACTCAGATATGTGGAGAAGTGTCGGTGGATGCTGCGCAGATAAACAGGAGCGGTGGCGCGCAGCACGGTGGCGCCTTCCTCGGTGATCGCCGCCCAGGACACCCGACCGTCATACGGATCGGGCGTCTTGTGCACGAGCCCCGCGCGCACCATGTCGTCCACCAGACGGCTCACCCGGGTGCGGCTGAGTACGACGCGGTCCGCGACCTCCCGCATGCGCAGGCCCTCCGCGCCGGCCGCCTTCAGTTCGAGCAGTACGTCGTACCACGTGAGCGGGACGCGGCCGTCGCGCTGGACGTCGCTCTCGATCGCCTGCAGTGCAGCCTTGTGGGCGAGCAGCATCGCCCGCCACGCCTCTAGTCCGTAGTCTCGGTCGGCCATCAGGCGATGATACCCAGGGTTGCGTGCGTGCGCACACAATGGTTAAAGTGTGTGCGCACGCACGGAAATCCCGCTGGTGCGCCACATGAGTGCGCACGCAGCCACGACCCACTGGAGGTACCCCATGGTGCAGAACCTGACCCGTGACGAGGTCAAGCAGAAGATCGACGCCGGCGCGGTGACGGTCCTGGAGGCCCTGCCGGAGCAGTACTGGAAGGAGGCCCACCTGCCGGGCGCCCACTGCCTGCCGCTCGACCAGGTGGACACCCTCGCCCCCCAGCTGGTCCCCGACCAGCAGTCCGAAGTGATCGTGTACTGCACCGGCCCCACCTGCCCCAACTCCGCCCAGGCCGCCGGCCGGCTGACCCAGCTCGGCTACCAGCGCGTCTACACCTACAAGGACGGCAAGGAGGACTGGATCACCGCCGGACTGCCCACCCAGTCCGCGTGACAGCCGGCACACGCGGAACGCAGAAGAAAACGGACACGGGCCGGTAGGACCGCAACACCGCCGTGCCCGCCGTCCCGGCCCGGGGGGGGGGGGGGGGGGGGGGGGGGGGGGGGGGGGGGGGGGAGGGGGGGGGGGAGGGGGGGGGGGGGGGGGGGGCGG
>NZ_JBVIIE010000002.1:0-80118 GCF_055569945.1 Streptomyces sp. NPDC031340 | reverse complement strand
CGGGTCAGAGAAACCCCCCCCCCCCCCCCCCCCCCCCCCCCCCCCCCCCCCGGGTCCCCCCCCCCCCCCCCCCCCCCCCCCGGGCCGGGACGACAGCCTGCCGCGGTCGCTCGGCGGTCGCCGTGGGTGAGGGTCACCGGGCCACAGCCCCGATCCCACTGCCCTGCAAGAATCGGATCGTCGCCGTGGGGCGCCATCGGTCCCGGAGCGGCGGCAGTGGGGCCTGGTCATCCCCTCCGCCCGGTCCCAGGCCGGGTTCCGCCTCCGCACCGAAGCCGACGTCGCCCGGCTCATGGTCATCCGGCGGGATGAACCCGCTCGGCTTCACCCTGGACCGGATGCGTGACCTGCTGGACGCCACCGACCGCCTCGACGCCGACGACCGCCTCGACACCGGCGATGCGCTCGACGGCAGCGAGGGCAAGGCCCTCGAGCTCGGACGTCCTACGCGGCGTTGCCGTCGGCGTCCATGGTCATGCGGGCGATGTGCAGGGCCAGGTAGGAGACCTCGTCCTCGGTCAGCCGCTCCCCCAGGCGCAGTTCGACGACGGTGGCGAGCTGCTGGGCGGTGTGGGTGGCGACGGGGTAGTGCTGGCGGATGCCTTTGCCGAGGGTGACTTCCTGGCCTTTGAGCTGGCGGTGCTGCTGGATGCGGACGAAGAGGTAGCGGACGTGGGTGATGAAGCGGGCCGCGCTCATGGAGTCGTGGGAGACGTCCAGTCCGTAGCGTTTCCGTACGACGGCGAGCATCTGCTGGATGACACCGGTCATCGTGTAGGTGAAGGACAGGTCGCCGGAGACGAAGCCGGCGTTGACCAGGTGCAGTGCGAGGGCGGTCGCCTCGGAGGACCGCAGTTTCGGGTGGACGTGCTTGTTGATGGCCTGCAGCAGGAGCCGGGCCTGGGCGTACTCGGTGGCGTACAGGGTCTGGACCTCGGCACGCAGCGGGTAGTCGATGGTGATGCCGCGGGCGGCCCGGTCCAGGGCGCCGGTGACGTGGTCGGCGAGGGCGATGGCGAGGGTGGGCCGGGTGGAGTCGGGCTTTTCGATGCCGGTCTCACTGAGGGCGGTCACGACGGCGTGCAGGACGTCCTGGCTGATCAGGGCGAGGGCCTCGGCGAGGTGGTCGGGGTCGCGGCCGTCGACGGGGACGAAGACGCGTTCGATCAGCGCAGGGTCCACGCGCTTGCCCTGCCGGGAGCTGAAGCCGATGGCGCGCCCGGTGAGGATGACCTCCCGGCCGCTCTCCTCGCGCGCGAGGACCACGTTGTTGTTAAGGACCCGCAGCGCCTTCACCGCCGGTCCTCCTTTCTGTCCGTTCTGCCCGTGCCCGTCCTGCTGATCCGTTGCCCATCCTGCCCGAACCGGCGCGGCGCGTGCACCTGTCACGGGTGGTGACGGGTGCGCGCGCCGGACGGATGGGCGGGGGTCAGCGCCGCACGGTCACCACGGGGGTGCCGGGGGTGACGTCGTGCCCGGTGTGGGGCTCCACGGAGGCGAGGTCCGCGGTGTTGACGACGGTCATGAGGGTGACGGTCGGGTGGTCGGCGGCGCGTACGGCGTCGAGGTCGACCTCGGCGAGGAGGTCGCCGGTGCTGACCTGCTGCCCGGGCTCGACGCGGACGTCGAAGCCTTCCCCGTGCATCTGGACGGTGTCGATGCCGATGTGGATGAGGATCTCGACACCGTCCGCGGTGCGGATGCCGAAGGCGTGGCCGGTGGCGGCGACGGTGACCAGTTCGCCGTCGACGGGGGCGACGACGTGTCCGTCGGCAGGCTCGATGCCCACGCCCTCGCCGAGCGCGCGGGAGGAGAAGACCGGATCGCCGACCTCGTCGAGGCTGACCACGCGGCCCGCGACGGGCGCCGCGACCTCGAGGCCCTTCCCCGCGGCCGAGCCAGCGACGGCGCCGGGGGCAGCGGGTGCGGCAGCAGCCGCGGAACCGGTGGCGGCACCGGGGGCAGTGGCGGCACCGGGGGCGGGGGCGCCGACGGTGACGAGTTCGCGCTCGCCGGCCGCCGCGGTCTCGGCGCGGGCGGGGGTCTCGGCGGGGGTTTCGGTGCGGGCGGCGGCCTCGGCGGCGTCGCGCTCGGCGTTGGCCTGGGCGCGCTCCTCGGGGGTGCGGTAGTCGGAGACGTAGACGAGGACCATGGCGGTGACGAAGGCCGCGCTGATCGCGATCAGGTAGACGGCCGCCGGGGAGAAGACCGGGATGGTCAGCAGCGAGGTGAAGGCGAAGACCTTGGTGTCCACGCCGCCGAGCACGCCCACGATCACGCCGCCCACGAGGCAGCCGACGAGCATGCGCGGGTAGATCCGCTTGAAGCGCAGGTGGATGCCGTAGAGGGAGGGCTCGGAGATGCCGCCGAACAGGCCCGCGGCCAGGGCGCCGACGGCGGTCTGGCGCATGACCGGCTCACGGTGGCGGATGGAGAGCAGCAGCACGCCGGCGGTCGCGCCGAAGCAGGCGAAGTTCCACGCGCCCATCGGGCCCTGGATGAAGTCGTAGCCGATGGTGTTGATGTTCTGCAGCATGAGCGCGTTCAGCGGCCAGTGCAGGCCGAGCGGCACCAGAAACGGGTACAGCAGCGGGATGATGATCGCGAAGACGATCGGGGCGTTGCTGTTCAGCCAGGCCAGGCCCGAGCCGATGCCGTTGCCGGCCCAGATGCCGAGCGGGCCGATGAGGAACGCGGTCACCGGGATCATGAGCAGCATGCTGAAGAACGGCACGAACACCAGCTGCAGGTTCTCCGGGAAGACGCGCTGCAGGCGCTTGTAGACCAGGGCGAGCAGGGCGACCATCAGCAGCGGCACGAAGACCTGGCCGCCGTAGTCGTTCAGCTGCATCGGCAGCCCGAACACCTTCGCCACGCACTGCTGGGTGCCCAGCGTGGAGTTCGTGGAGCAGGTGACGCCGGGGACCTTGGAGCCCGCGCTGAGCATGCCCGTGAAGTTCGGGGTCATCACCGCGGCCATCACCGCGGCGCCCACCCACGGGTCGATCTTCAGCTTCTTCGCCGCGTTGTAGGCGACCATGATCGGCAGGAAGTACAGCACCGACCGCCACATCGCGTCGACGAACACCCAGCTGGCGGACTTGTTCGCGGCTCGGAAGTCGACCACGTCCAGCGCGTCGAGGACGGAGGCGATCGCGATGATCAGGGAGGCGCCCAGCAGTACGCCGAGCAGCGGGCGGAACGAGTCGGAGAGGTACTCGAAGAAGTTGTCCAGCCAGGCGAACCGGCCGCGGCCCTTCGCGCGTATCGCGGCCTTGACCTCCGCGTCCGACTGCGGGCGCGCGCCGGCCTTGCCCATCGCGGGCAGGTTGACGATCTTCGCGTAGACGCCGGCGACGGCCCCGCCGATCACGATCTGGAAGCGGTCGCCGGACTGGGGCACGGTGCCCATCACGCCGTCGAGGGCGTCGAGGGCGGCCCGGTCGACTTTCGCGCCGTCATGAAGCTGGAACCGCAGCCGTGTCGCGCAGTGCGTCAGGCTCTCGACATTCTCCGGTCCGCCCACGCCGCGGAGGATTTCCTCCGCCAGTGCGTCGGCCCCGGCAACGGGTGTGGTCATGATGCGTCCCTGCATCCCTGTTTCTCGCCGTCCTGCTTCGGTCCACGACCTCTCACACCAGGATTCGGGCAACAAAAAAGGCCCAGGTCACGCCAACGGCGTAACCCAGGCCTTGCCTTCCCTCAAGCAGCTGCCATCCGTGGCATCGCACGGAGCGATGACGGCGGCATCCTCAGGAAGTAACAATCCTGTGATCAAGATCGATCATGCTCACCCTAGCACCCGGTGCACCGGGTCCTCGATACGAGCGTTCTGTAATCTCCGACACATCATCGCGAGCGCCGGAGTGAGAGTGATCGGATCCCGCCGCAGCGCTGTCCGATCACCTATGCCGGATGAGTACGAGTGCTCAGGCGCGCCGTCCCGTCCGGCTCCTAGCCTCCGTCCATGCACGAAGACCACTTGGTTCGCGGCCCCGGCCTCCGGGCGGGCATCACAGCCGTCGCCTCCTGCCTGCCCGGGCACGAGGTGACGTCCCAGGAACTGCAGCAGCGGATCACCGAAGAGTCCGGGCTCCGGCTGCCGGACCGGATGCTCGAACGCGTCACCGGCATCACCTCACGCCGGACGGCGGCGGAGGGCGAGTACGCCTCGACGCTCGCGGTGCGGGCGGCCCGCACGGCGCTGAGCCGGGCCGGACTCGCCCCCTACGACGTGGATCTGCTGGTGTTCGCCTCCGCCACGCGGGACATGGCGGAACCGGCGACCGCCCACGTCGTCCAGGCCGAGCTGGGCTCCGCCGCACACGCGCTGGATGTGACGAACGCGTGCAACAGCTTCGTCAACGGCATCGACACGGCCCGGTCGATGATCCTGGCCGGCCGCGCCCGCCGCGCTCTCGTCGTGACGGGGGAGACACCGAGCCGGGCCGTCCGGTACGCCCCCCGTGGCCTGGGCCAGTTCCGGGACGGCTTCGCGGGCTACACCTTCGGGGACGCCGGGGCGGCGGTGGTGCTCGAGGCGGTGGACCGGGGCGGCATAGTCGACGTGGGCACCGAGACGCACTCCGAGCACTGGCACGTGGGCGGCATCTTCGGCGGCGGATCCCGTCACCCGCGCAGTGAGGAGCACACGTACTTCACCGGCGACGGGGCCGGACTGCGCGCGATATTCGAGAAGGCCGGCACCGCCGTGCTGGACCGCATGAGGGAGCGCACCGGCCTGGCCTGGGACGACTTCCGTCACATCCTGGTGCACCAGGTGACCCTGCCCTACCTGGAACGGTTCGTGGAGCTCACCGGTGTCCCGCGCGATCGGCTCGTCGTCACCCTCCCCCGGTTCGGCAACATGGCCAGCGCCACCCTTGGCGTGCAACTGGACCTCGTCCACGAACGGCTGCGCTCCGGCGACCGGGTGCTGTTCGTGGGCCTGGGCGGCGGCGTGAGCATGATGACGATGGTCTGGGAGAAGTCATGAGCGCCCTGTGGGTGGTCGTCCCCGCGCACCAGGAGGCCACGCGGATCGGCGCCACACTGGACGCGCTCGTCGCGCAGCACGACCGCGACTTCACGCTCGTCGTCGTGGACAACGCCTCCAGCGACGGCACCGCGGCGGTCGTCCACGACTTCGCCCGCTGGGCCCCCTTCGCCGTCCACGTCCTCAGCGAGCCGGAGAAGGGCACCGGCTGCGCGGTGGACACCGGCTTCCGCTACGCCATCGGCAACGGCGCGACCATGCTGGCCCGGACCGACGCGGACTGCCTGCCGCGCCCCGGCTGGACGGCCGCGGCCCGCAAGGCCCTCGGGCAGGGCGCGGGCCTGGTGTGCGGGCGCATCGACGCGCGCCGTGACGAGCACGGACCGGTCGGGCGCGCCGCCTTCCGCACGCTGGTCCGCGTCGCCGCGTTCTTCGGCCGCATCCGCCCCGCGCACCGGCGCCGGCACGGCTACCTCACCCCCTACCGGATGCACGCCGGCAACAACATGGCCGTCACGGCCGGCCTGTACGAAGCCGTCGGCGGCATGCCGCGCCGCCCCTCCCCCACCGACCGGCTGTTCCTGAACCGGGTCCGCCGCCACACCACCGCCGTCGTCCACGCCCGTGACATGGTCGTGGAGAACTCCACCCGGCGGCTGCGCGCCTACGGACTGCTCGGCACCGCACGCTGGTACCTCGACAAGGGGCCGGGCCGTCACACGGAGGACCCCCGCTGATGCTCGACACACTCCACCACGCCCTCCGCACCGCCCCGGACCGGCCCGCCGTCCTCGGCACCACCGGCACCGGCGCGGTACGCGTCAAGGCCACCCGCGGGGACCTGGCCGACCTCGCCGACCGCTACGCCGCCGCCCTGCACCGGCGGGGCATCACCCGCGGCGGCACCGTCGGCGTGGCCGTACGGCCGGGCGTCCGGGCCGTGGCCGTGATGCTCGCCGTGCACCGGCTCGGCGCGCGGGCCGCGGTCTTCGACCCCGGCGCCGGACCGGACGTGCTGCGGGCCCGGCTGGCCCTCGCCCGGCCCGAGGTCGTCCTCGCCGACGCCGCAGCCCAGGCGGTGGCCGGATGGGGCCGGCGGCTCGCCCGCCACGCCCGTCTGGCCCTGCCCGACCTGGACGAGCTGGGCCCGGTGGCCACCGTCGGGCCGCGGCTGCCCGGCTGCGCCCCGGCCCTGGACGACGGTGCCGCGCCGATGGTCCCGCCGCGCCCGGTGGACGAGGACGGCGACGCGGTCATCGTCTTCACCTCCGGCACCACCTCCCGGCCGCGCGCGGTGGTGCACACCCGCTCCTCGCTCGCCGCCGGCATGACCGCGGTCGCCGCCCTGGCCCGGCCCGGGGCCGGCCGGCCCGTCCTGGGCGGTACGTTCTTCGTTCTCGTCCCCTCCCTCGCCGCCGGCGCGCCGGTCGCGTTGCCCGCCCGCCCGCCGCGCGTGCTGGCCCGGCAGCTCGCCCGGCTGGACCCGCAGCTCACCTACCTGACCCCGCCACAGCTGCGCCGCCTGCTCGCCCGGCAGGCCCGCTTCACCGGGCGGGTGTGGACCGGATCGGCGCCCGTCAGTGCCGACCTGCTGACCCGTGTCAAGCAGGCGGGCGCACACGAGGCATGGGGTGTGTACGCGCTGACCGAACTGTTCCCCGCCGCCGCCGTGGAGCAGGCCGACAAGGCCGCGTTCACCGGGCAGGGCGACCTGGTGGGCGCCCCGCTGCCCGGAGTGGCGGCCCGGACGGATGCCACGGGCCAGTTGCTGCTGTCCGGGCCCGCCGCCCGCGACCGCTACCTGGGCGAGGAGCCGGACCCCTGGATCGCCACGGGTGACCGGGCGCACCTGGACGACGGGCGGATCGTGCTGGAGGGCCGCTGCAAGGACATGGTGCTCAGGCGTGCCGAGAACATCTACCCGGGCCTGTACGAACCCGCCCTGCACATACCGGGCGTGGAGTGCGCGCTGCTGGTGGGGGTGGAGGCCGGCGACGGCGACGAGCGTCTGGTCGCCGTCGTCCAGCCGAGCCCGGGCACCGACCCGGCCGCGCTGCGGGCCGCGCTGGCCGGGCCGCTGCGGCGGATGGGGTCCGCGCGCCCGGACGCGGTCCTGCTGGCGGACATCCCGCTGTCCGGGCGCTCCCGCAAACCGGACCGCGCCGCCGCCTCGCGCCTGGCCGCCGCCCGCCTCGCCGCAGGCGGCCGCCGATGACCGCCGGGGACGACGCGCCCCTGTGGGTGGTGGTGCCGGCGTTCAACGAGGAGGCCGGGATCGGCGCCACCCTGGCCGCGCTCGCCGCCCAGACCGACACCCGCTTCACCCTGGTCGTCGTCGACAACGCCTCCACGGACGCCACCGCGGACGTCGTACGCCGCTTCGCCGCCGACGCGCCGTTCCGCGTCCACCTGGTCCGCGAGGACGAGGCGGGCACCGGGGCGGCCGCCGACACCGGATTCCGGTACGCGATCGGACAGGGCGCCGCGCTGCTCGCCCGGACCGACGCCGACTGCCTGCCCGCCGCCGACTGGATCACCGAGGTACGCGCGGAACTCGGGCGGGGCACCGAACTGGCCTGCGGCCGGAGCGTCCCCCGCGCCGACGAGCGGCCCTCGCCCGTCGAGCGGTACCTGCTGCCGGCGGTGATCCGGGCGACGGCACTGTACGGCCGGTGGCGCCGGGAACACCGCCACTCGCGCTACCGCGCCCCGTACGTGCTGTGCCACGGGCACAACCTCGCCGTGACGGCCGACCTCTACCTGCGCTGCGGAGGCACGCCGCGCACACCGCTGGCGGGGCCGCCCGAGGACGTCGTCCTCCTGAACCGGGCGCGCGAGCACAGCGACCGGATCGCGCGGGCCGAGCGGATGGTGGTCCACACCAGCCTGCGCCGCCTGCGGGCGTGGGGCGCCCGCCGGACGCTGCTGTGGTGCTGGGACCGCCGCTACCGCCCCGCCGACGAAAGAGAGGTGCATGTCCGATGACGACCGTCCCGCGGCCCGGCCCGTCCGCCTTCCGGGCGGCACGCCGCCGCGACCGGCGCGTGTACACCCGCTCCCATCCCCTCCTGTTCGCGCTGCTCGCAGCCACCCGCCGCAGGCCGGTGACCAGGATCGGAGGAACACTGCTGATACACGGCAGCGATCCCTTCCGCCACGCCCTCACCCGCGTACCGCTGGACCGTACGGCCGCCGGCACCACCGCGGGCGCGGCACGGGAACTGTCCGCCGGCACCGTCCTGTTCGACCAGGAAGGCACCGGCCACCGCGACACCCGCCGCGCTGTCGCGGACGGTCTCGGCGCGGCCGGCGTGGAACGGCTGCGGCCGGTCTGGCGGGAGGTACTGGAACGCCGGCTGGCCCCGCTCGCGGCCGGCCGCGCCGTCGACCTCGTCCCGGTGGCGCACGAGCTGGCCGGAGCGACCGTCCGCGCGCTGCTCGAGTCCCACGCGGACCCGCACCACATCGCCGACGCCGCCGTCCGCACCGCGGCCGCCGCCGTACGCGACCACTTGCCCGGGCCACGGCTGCCCGGCGCCGCACGCGGGGCAGCCGAGCCCGCGGCGCGGCTGCAAGAGCTGCTCACACCCGGCGAGACCGAGGAGACGGGCCTTCGGGCGATGCTCGCGGTCGCCGCCGTCACCACCACGGTGGCCGCCCTCCCCCGCGCCGCGGCCTGGTGCGCCGACGCGGCGCTGTGGGACCAGGCCGCCGACGACCGGCTGCGGCCGGCGCTGGTGCGGGAACTGCTCCGCGTGATCGCGCCGTCCCCGCTGCTGCCGCGCGTCGCCGCAGCCGACGCCGACCTCGGCGGATGCCCGGTCCGGGCCGGCGACCGGCTGGTTCTCGTGGCCCGGCACGCGGCCCGGGCCCACTCGGCCCCGCCGGACGCCGTCAGCCCCGCACCACCCGCCGTGGCGCACCTCGTCTTCGGTGCCGGCGCCCACTCCTGCCCGGGAGCCCGGCTGGCCCGCGCCCAGCTCGACGACCTGCTCGCCGCGCTCGCCCCTCACCGGCCCACCGTGGTGCACGCCCGCGCCGACCGCGCCTCGGCCCTGCCCGGCTGGCGCTCCCTCACCGTCCGCGCCACTCTCGCTCCCGAGGAGCAGCGATGACGACGATCGCCGTCACCGGAGCGAGCGGCTTCTGCGGCTCCCACGTCGCCGCCACGGCAGCGGCCCGGGGCGCCGACGTGCTGTGCGTGGGACGCCGCCCCGGCCCGGCGGGCCGGCACATCCCCTGGGACGCCACCCGCGAGGTGCCCGACCTGTCCGGTGCCGACCTCGTGGTGCACTGCGCCGCGGCGGTCGGCGACCCGCCGCCCGGCTCCGCCGCCGAGGCCGCGATGCGTGCCGTCAACGTCGACGGCACGGCCCGGCTCCTGGAGGCCGCCGCCGGCCGGCCGGTGGTGTACGTCAGCAGCGCCAGCGTCTACGCACCCGGCCCGGCCCGCACACCCCTCACCGAGGAACACCCCGTGGGAGGCCACCTCAACGCGTACGGCCGCACCAAAGCAGCCGCCGAGATCCTGGCACTCGCCGCAGGCTCCGTCGTGCTGCGCCCACGTGCCGTCTACGGCTCCGGAGACCCGCACCTCGTACCGCGGCTGCTGTCCCGCGTCCGCCGGGGAGTGCTGCTGCTGCCCGGCCCCAGCGCCCCGCTCAGCCTGACCGCCGTGGAGAACCTCACCGAAGCGTGCCTGACCGCCGCCGGCTGGCCGCCGGGCGCCTACAACATCGCCGACCCGGCGCCCTACGACCGCGACCAGGCGATCCGGGACGTCCTGCGCGCCCACGGCATGAGCGCACGGATCCGCCACGTCCCCGCGCCCGTCGCCGTCGCCGCCGCACAGGCCGCCCACGCATTCGCCCGGCTACGCCCGCACACCCAGCCGCTCCTCACCCCCTACGCGGTACACCAGTTGACCGGCTCCCTCACCCTGGACACCACCAAGGCCCGGACCCGAGGCTGGGCCCCCCACCACACCCTCACCCACTACACAGGCGGCGATGACCGCTCTCCAGGCAGTCCGGTCGGTCCGGGCCGGTGACTGTCAGGTGCTCCGGGCGCGTTTCACCGTGGTGGTGCCCGAGCCGACCGGTCCGATGCGCAGCACGGTTCCCGAGAGATCACTCGCCGATGTCACGTTGACGGTCTCTCCGCCCCCGGGGGCCGTCGCGTCGATCCGGTACGTGCCGGGGTCGCCGTCTCCGATCTCCACCTCTATCAGGGCCGTGGAGTTCGGCGGCAGCGTCACCTTCGTCTCATGGGTGGTGTCGTCCCGGTGGACGGAGACCGAGACGGGGCCTCGAACGGACGGCACCGTTCCCCGGACGTCGGTCAAGGCGCCGGTCCGGGGCCGGATCAGGAACTCCGCTGCCCCTGGCTTGCTGACCTGGACGCCGAGTACGTGCCGGGCAACCGCGTTGGCGGGTGCGGAAGCCCATGCGTGAGAGAAGGTCATGTTGGACTTCAGCGCGGGGTCCCAGGCCTCGGTGACGATGGTGGCCTTCAGGTCGTCGAGCATGTGCAGCCAGGAATTGGTGGCCCTGGAGGTCAGGAGCTCGATGGCGGCGTCGGACCGGCCCAGCGTGAACAGCGCGTCGAGCAGGAACTGTGCGCCGTAGACGCTGACTTTCATCCCGCCGGAGGCCAGTGTGTCCCCCAGTCTTCTCCGCACCTCGTCGGGAAGGGAGTCGGCGACGCCGAGTGCGGCGGGGAAGGCGGTGGCGTGCTGTGCGCTGTGGGTGGTTCCGGCGCCGTCGAGGAAACGGCCGGCCGTCGAGTCGAGCAGGGTGCTCCGCATGGCCGCGGCGAGGGTGTCGGCGCGCCGGCGCAGCAGTTCGGCGTCGTCCGTCTTCCGGAGTGCCGCGGCGATCTTGGCGAGGGCGTCGAAGGCCGCGTACTGGAAGGCGTTCACGACCGTGTTGACGCTGGTGAAGACGTACCCGTCGCGGCTTGCCGTCGGCCAGTCGACGAGATCGCCGAGGTCCTGGCTGCTGGAGCCGGGCGCTTTGTGCACCAGGCCGTCCGTGCCCAGGTAGGCGGTGAGGTTCTTCGCGGCGAGGAGGTCGTAGTCCTTGCTGAGCTGCCGGTCGTCACCGGTGACGAGGTAGTCCTGCCAGGCGGACATCGCGCACATGAGGCGGTACTCGGTGGGCCAGGTGCCCTTGCGTACCAGGTAGTCGTTGGACCAGCGGGCCAGTGCGTAGGAGCGCTGAACTCCGTACTCGGATAGCTGGTTGATCAGCGCGTCCCCTTCGTAGGGGCCGCGTTCCCGGGTCGGTGTGTCCACGTAGAGGTCGCCGCGCGTGGCCTCGATGGAGTAGCGGCACAGGTCCCAGACCCGGTCGAGTTCGGGGTCGGAGCTGCTGAAGGAGGAGTGTGCGTCGTCCCAGTCCGCTTTCCAGGCCCGTCCGGTCACCACGGCCTGTGACAGGTCGAGGGTGGTGCGCAGTTCGGCCCAGCGGAAGGCGCGGTATCCCCAGTGCTCGAAGCGCTGGGCGCCGTCTCGCAGGGTCCAGACCTCGCGGTAGGTGTTGCCGGCGCGGAGCTGATACTTGACCGAGCCGTCGGAGTTCAGCTCTTCGCCCAGGCGCACTTCGATCGTGTCTCCCTGGCTGCCCGTCACCTGCAGTGACAGGCCCCCGACGATCTCCCTGCCGAGGTCCACCAGCCAGCGTCCTTCGGCCGCTTCGGTGATGGATGCCGGTGTGACGTCGTGGAGCCTGACGGGCTCGATACGCGCGGGAACGAGTTCGTCGACGACGTCGCGGGACGCCGGCGTCTCCCATCCGCTGTCGTCGAAGCCCGGTTCGGTCCAGCCGACCGGTTCCTGGCGCAGGTCCCAGTACTCCTGTGGAGCGGTGTAGTAGCTGCTGCCCGCGTTGCCCTTCGGAGGCAGCAGGCCCGCGTGACGGCGGGCCTTCCAACCGCTGCCGGAGCCGATGGTCGCCCGGGAGCCGTCGGCGTAGGTGATCTCCAGCTGGGCCAGGAACTTCTGGGACGAGGTGGTGTTGCAGAGCGCGGCCAGGGCGTTGGCCTCACCGGAGCGGACGGTGTCGGTGATGTCGAACACCTGATAGGCGACTCCGGTGCCGGAGCGTGCTGAGGTGTAGCCCACCAGGTGTCCGTTGCTCCACACCTTGGCGACGTACTGCCGGGCCGGGGTGGGTGAGGCGGCGGCGACGTAGAGGATGGCGGCCGCGACCGTCTTCGTGTTCAGCCGGTATTCGTTCCGCAGCAGGGCCCAGGTGTCGTCGTCGCTGTAGGAGGAGAGAGAAGAGGCTCCGGCGGGGAAGGTGAGCACCCCGTTCGCGACGGTCCCGGCGGTGAAGGTTCCCTTGTCGGAGGTGAAGTCGTCGTCGAGGAGTACGGTGCCGTCCGCGGCGGCGAAGGTGACCCGGTCGTAGACCTGGGACTCGGTGGAGCCGTTGCGCAGTCCGATGTTGCCGCCCGTGTGCCGGGTGTCGGTGGTGGTGTCGACGACCGTGCCGTTCACGGAGGTGGTGAAGGTGGAGCCGGTCATGGTGACGGCCAGGTCCAGCCACTCCCCCGTGGTCACGGCGAAGGGCAGCTGGACCTCGGCGAGCACGGTGTAGGTCCCGTTCACGCGGATGTGCTTGCGCAGCACGCCGGGGCTTCCGGCCCGCAGCTGCCACAGATAGTTGTCGTTGACGCTCGCGGCACGGAACCACAGGCCTGCAGCCACCGCCGTGATCTTGAGTCGGGCGGTGAGCGTGCCGTCCCTGAGGGTCTTGCCGGCGGGGGCCCAGATGGGCTCGGCCTCCCACTCGTCCTCCACCGATGTGGCGAGCAGCGCCGGTCGCGACCATGCCGACCGCTTCTTTCCCCAACTGCTCACCCGCCACCAGTAAGCGGTCCGGGGCTTGAGCGCCGGACCGCCGTACGGGACAGCGATGGAATCGGCGGACATGACCCTGCCCGAGTCCCACACCAGTTGGTCGCAGTCGAAGCCGTCCGGGGTGGTGGCCAGTTGAAGCTGGTAGGCGCGTTGCACGGCCCCCGCGCCGAAGTCGGGCATCTGCCAGCTGAACCGGAGGTCCCGCCCGGCACTCGCACCGAGCCCTTGGGGCAGCAGGTCGGCCAGCATGCCCGTGGGGACGAGCGATGCTGCGTGCGGAGGACCACCCGGGGCGGCAGCGGCGGCCGGCCAGGGCCGAGTCAGAGCGACCGAAGCGGCTGCGACACCGCCCAGCTGAAGAAGTCTCCGGCGCGACAAATCTGGAGCCATGGCGCTCTCGCAGTTCATGAAAGGTTTCAATTCGATTGCCGGGAGCCTAGGACCGCGCATACAGCCAGTCAATAAGCAGGAAAGAAAAGGCAGCTACGGGAAATTGAAACGTTCAATTGCGGGTGCCGCTCGCTCGGCCGGCCGAAGCGCGCCCGGGAGGCGTTGTGTTGGGCCCGTCCCGTCCGGAGCTCCCATGGGCGCTGGGCCCCGCCGGAGGCGGACCGGGCGCCGGCCACCCGGTCACTCCGGTGGGCCGACAGCCCGGTCGGCAGGCAGGGCGGCGCAGGGAGGGAGGGGTGGACGGACCCCAGCGCTTCAGGTTCCGGCTGTTATCTGTGTCCCCTGCGCCGAATGGAGGCGCCAGCCCGCAGCCGGGTCGAAGGCGAACACGTGGGTGTAGCGGCTGCCGGCGGTGAACGTGGTGCCGTCGGCCTGGGTGAAGTTCATGCTCGTCCTTCCGACGGTGATGCCGACCTCGCCGACGAAGCGCACGACGGCCTCGGCGGGAAAGGACTGGACGGCCGGGAACGCGACGGCTCCCGACCCCACCAGGCCGAGCAGGTCGGACTTCGTGGCCGTCGCTCCGTCGCTGAGGCTCACCAGGAGGAAGTCCTCGGTGAGCAGTTCGTCGAGGACGGTGACGTCGCCGGCGACCAGGGCGTCGAAGAAGCGCTGGTCCTGGTCGAGCAGGGACTCGCGCGTCCCGGGGTGGTTCGGGGTGGTCATGGTGTCCCTTCCAGGGGTGGAGAGGTGGCTGTCGAAGGGGGCCGTGCCGGAACTGGCGCGGCGGGCCGGGCAGCCGGGTGTGCGGCCGTATCGGCGAATCGGGCTGAAGTCGCCGATCGGGTGAGCGCCGCCCGTGCTTCTAGTGCGGCGATATTGACAGACGAACAGTGTTCCAGTGACAGTGAGCCGAGTTTACACGGCGCCCTGCCGCTTACCAGCAGGCGGCGCTCTTCCCGTTGGGCCCTGGCCCGACTTGCTGATCTCGGGAGACTGTCAATGACACTGAGACCCTGCGTTCTCGTACACGGTGGCTGGCACGGCGGCTGGCACTGGGAAGACGTGGCCGCGCGACTGCGCGCCGCGGGCGCCGACGTCTACGCGCCGACCCTGACGGGACTGGCGGAGCGGGCGGGCGAGGCGTCCGAGCACACCGACATGTCGGCGCACGTGGCCGACGTCGTCCGCGTCATCGATGAACACGATCTGCACGACATCGTCCTGGTCGGCCACTCCTACGGGGGGATGGTCATCACCGGAGTGGCGGCCGAACGGGGCGATCGGGTGGCCGAGTTGGTGTACCTGGACGCCTTCGTTCCGCAGGCGGGTCAGTCGGTGGGCGACCTGCTGGGACCCGATTTCGTGGAGAGCGCCCGGGCGGCCGCCGCGGCCTCCGGCTCTCCCCTGCTGATCCCGCCGATGTTCACCGTGGAGGACACCACCGGATGGTCCGGCCCCCGGGCCGCGGCGGTCGCCGAACGGTTGACCGCACACCCCATCGGCACCATGGAGGAACCCGTGCGGGCCCCGGCCGAGTTGAGGGCGCGCCGGTCGTTCGTCTACTGCAACGCCCGGCCACTGGGGATCGTCGAGCCCTACGCGGCCCATGCCCGCGACTCCGCGGACTGGGACTACTACGAACTGGCCAGCCCCCACGACGCGGTGCGCGTCATGCCGGCCGCGGTCGCCGGACTGATCGAATCGCTGGCCTCGCGATCGGCGGAGTGATCAGGCTTCGTTCCTTCCTGCGGCAGCACGGGGGGGGCGGTGACGGCTCGCACACATCGGCGAGCACACCGCCCACCACCGTCCACCACCGCGCTGCTCCCGCCCGCCGCATCGGGCACCGGCCCGGGTGCGCCCGGTGCCAGGGCCTGCCTCCGGTAAGCCGAGGGCCCGTGGCGAACGCCCAGCAACCGCCGCCCAGTACGGCTGCCAGGCCCCCACCCCGATTGGAGAATCCGCAATGACCCACGCGCCACACACCCTGCCGACGGGAGACACCGCGAGGGATCCGAGGCCGCCGCTGACCAGCTCATGGTGGCCCGCCGAGCCGGCACCGCCGCTCGCCGACCTCACCGTCGGCGCCGCGCTCCGCTCGGCGGCACACGACCACCCCGACACCGTCGCCCTCGTCGAGGGCCTTCCGGACGCCGGACAACGGCGGCGCTGGACGTACGCGCAACTGCTCGAGCAGGCCGAGACGGTGGCCCGTGCGCTGCTGGCCCGCTTCGAGACGGGCGAGCGGATCGCCGTGTGGGCCAACAACCTGCCCGAGTGGGTGCTGCTGGAGTACGGAGCCGCGCTGGCCGGGATCACCCTGGTCACCGTCAATCCCGCCCTGCGGGCCGGGGAGGTGCGTCACGTCCTCGGGCACTCCCGCGCGGCCGGTGTTCTCCACATCCCCGAATACCGGGACTGCGTGCTCTCCGAGATCCTGGCGCAGGTGCGTCCGGAGCTGCCTCACCTGCGCGAGGTCATCTCCTTCGCGGACTGGGACCGGTTCCTGTCCGAGGGCGAGCCGGGGCAGCCGCTTCCCGCCGTCGCCCCGGACAGCGCGGCCCAGTTGCAGTACACCTCGGGTACCACGGGAACTCCGAAGGGCGTACTGCTGCGTCACCGCGGGGTGGTCAACAACGCCCGCCTCTACGCCGAACGGTGCGGACTCCTCCCGGGTGGCGTGCAGGTCAGCCCGATGCCGCTGTTCCACACCGCGGGCTGTGTGGTGAGCGTCCTGGGCGCCCTCGCCGTCGGCGGCACGCTCGTGCTCCCGCCCGTGTTCGACCCGGCGCTCGTGCTGAACCTCCTGGAGACGGAGCGTGCCGACACCCTCATCGGTGTCCCCACCATGCTCATCGGTCTGCTCGACCATCCGGACTTCGCCCGCACGGACCTGTCACGGCTGGCCCGCGTGGTCAGCGGCGGAGCCGTGGTGCTGCCGGAACTCGTCCACCGCGTGGAGACGCAGACCGCGGCCGCCGTCAGCGTGCTGTTCGCCCAGACGGAGGCATCGCCCGTCATCACGGGTACGTCGCCGCAGGACAGCCCGCAGGACCGCGCGGAGACGCTCGGCCGGCCGCTGCCCCACACCGACGTGCGCATCATCAGCCCCGCCGACGGCGAAGTCGTCCCGGTCGGCACGGTCGGAGAACTCTGCACCCGCGGCTACCACGTCATGATGGGGTACTTCGACGCCCCCGACTCCACCGCCGACACGGTCGACGGCGACGGGTGGCTGCACACCGGGGACCTGGCCAGCATGGACGACCGCGGTTACTGCCGCATCGAGGGACGCCTCAAGGACATGATCATCCGAGGTGGCGAGAACATCTACCCGCGGGAGATCGAGGACGTGCTGTTCCAGCATCCCGACGTGGGCGATGTCGCCGTCGTCGGGGTCCCGGACGACACATGGGGCGAACAGGTCGCCGCCTTCGTCCTGCCCGCGCCCGGGCGCACTCCCGACGCCGACGGTCTGCGCGAGCACTGTCTGGCCCGGCTCGCCCGCCACAAGGTCCCGAAACACTGGGAGATCGTCGAGGAACTGCCCCTCACGGCTTCCGGCAAGGTGCGGAAGGTCAGGCTGCGCGAGTGGTACGCCGACCGGAAGGCCGGACCGGCATGACCGGATGGCCACCTGCCGTGCGGGAGCCGGGCCGCTCCCGCCGGTGAACCCACGCGCCTCGCGACCCGGTCGAGTACCCGCGGTCGCGGCGGTCCGTGACCATGACCCGCTCACCGCTGCGCCGCGTTGCGCGAACCCGCCTCACCCAAAACCGACTTCAGCTCCCGACAGGAGTGCGATGTGATCAAGCTTTTCACGCTCTGGAACCGCCGTCTCGACCAGACCCATGACGAGGCCGTCGACTACTGGACCCGGGTGCACGCCCCGAAGGTGGTCGCGGCGCACGGCAACCACCTGCTCCGGTACGCGTGCAACGTCGGGGTGCCCGCCGACTGCTCCGGCTGGGCCCCGGACGAGGCTCCGGCCTGGGACGGCGTCGCCGAAGGCTGGTACGACTGCGACGACCCCGCCGATCTGACGGCTCTCCTCGGTGCAACGGCCGCTCACCTGCGCGACAGCGAAAGGCAGTTCATGGGCACCTTCCGGCATGTGATCACGGATCAGCGGGTCCACCGGGACCTGGGACGTGCCGAGCGCGGCATCAAGATGATGTTCATGCTCATGCGCCGCCCCGACATGACGCCGGATCAGTCGGTGGCCTACTGGCGGGACCGGCACGTCCCCTTCGTCCGGGACCTCTTCGCCGACGCCCTCGTCCGCTACACGACCAACGTGGGCCTCGCCGCCGACTACCGGGGATGGTCGCCGCACGAGGCCCCGCTCTACGACGGGATCGCCGAACTCGCCCTCGACTACTCGGTGGCCGAGCAGCAGGCGTTCGTCCGGGCCAACATGGAGGTGCTGCTGGAGGACGAGCGCGCCTTCATGGGCACCTACCGCGCGATCGCCACCCGCGAGATCCTCGTCGCCGGACGGCCGGACGAGTTCTTGCCGACCGGCCCGTGAACCGGGTGTCCCGCGCCGTACGATGCGCGGCGTGGGACCCGCGCGGGACGGGGCACCGGGTGAGGTGTCCTAGACTGTTCGAGTGTCACGAGCAGAGTTCGAGGTAGAGCGCCGTCGGTCCGATTCCGCGCGCGCCAAGGGTCGCCTGACCCTGACGCGGGCGGAAGTCATCAGGGCCGGCATCCGACTTCTCGACACAGAGGGTGCCGAGAAGCTGTCGATGCGCAAGCTGGCCAGGGAGCTGGGTACCGGGTCCTCGACCCTGTACTGGCATGTCAAGGACAAGGATGAGCTGTTGCTGCTCATCCTCGACGAGACGCTCCGTGATGTCGCCCCTCCCGAGGCCGGCGCATGGGACGTCCGGCTCCTCGAGACGCTCGTCAGCTGCCATGAGGCGCTCCTGGCGCGCCCCGCGCTCGTCGATGTGCTGTGGAGTGCCGCGTGGCGGCTGGGGCCCGACACGCTGAGGGTGGCCGATGCCCTCACCGGACTCGTCGCCGAAAGCGGCCTGCCGGACGACGAGGTGGCCGACTCCTACATGGCACTGGTCACGACGATGCTCGGCTTCGTCGCGGGCGGGCGCACCTCTCCGGGCAATCCTCCCTACAGTCAGATGCGCGCGCAGTTGTCGGCGCGGGACGAGGAGGCAGCGGACGCCGCCCGCCTGTACCCGAACCTGATGCGCTACGGGCCGGGCACGGGCGAGGAGGCCATGAAGCGCCAGTTCCGCTACGCCGTCGAGCGCTTCGTCGCGGGCATCAAGGCCCGCGTCACCGAAAGCGGCCAGGCGTCGCCCGGCTGAGCTACCGTTCGGCCCATATCATCACGACGACCCGCCCGGCGAGGCACAGACCCCGCCGGGCGGGTCGATCGCACTTCACCCGCTTTCTGCCGGTGCCCGAGGAGGACGCCGAAAACCGGACGGCGCGCGTCCGGTTCGCGGACGCGGGGGTGTGCTGACCGGCGCGGGTCCCGCCGACGGCGGCCGAAGCGGGTCCGCGTGAGCCGCATGAGCAATGAGTACTCATGTGAAATCCCCCCGCGGTCGGCAGTCTGGTGTGTGTCGGATGCCGGTGACCGGACCGACGTGGGCTCGTCGGTCCGCCGCGTGTCCGCGGAACCGACGGCCGGCGGGTGAGGACAAACCGCCCCGTGGAAGTACAGGGCCTGCGGCCGGCCCGCGGTAGGCGTGCGCGGGCCGTGCCGACTTGATTCGAGAAGGAAGACCATGAAGATCATCCAGAGGGCGGGCATAGCCATGGCCTCCATCTGTGCCCTGGCAGCCACCTCCGGTTGTTCCGTCTCGTTCACCGGCGGCAAGAAGTCGGAGCCTTCGTCCCCTCCTCCCCCTTCGGCCACCCCTTCCAGCGCGCCGCAGTTCAACGGGATCGACAACCTCTCCGCGTCGGAGGTGGTCGACGCCTCCTCCGACGCTCTGCGGACGGCACCGTCCGTCCACATCGCGGGCACGGTGAACAAGAGCCAGCTCGACCTGCGTATGGACAGTTCCGGAAACTGTCAGGGCCGTATCACGGAGGACGGGACCAACGTCGATCTCATCAAGCAGGGCAGCAAGGTGTGGCTGAAGCCGGACCACGCGTTCTGGGTCCAGGCCGCCGGCGATCAGGCCACCCAGACGGAAGCACTGGTGGGAGACCGCTACATCGTCACCGACTCCAGCAACCCCGAGTTCAGCTCGCTGGCGGATGCCTGTGACATCGCGGGCTACGCCGACTCCATGACCGAGGACAACGGCAACAGCACCGTGAACAAGGGCGTGCAGAAGGACGTCAGGGGCATTCCGGCTCTCGAACTGGTCCGGAACGATCCCCAGGAGGGCCGCTCCCAGCTCTACATCTCCCGGACCGGCAAACCCTACCCGCTGGAGATTCACGGATCGGACCAGGGCAGCGCCGCCGGCGTCGTCCTCGACGAGTACGGCAAGCCCCTCAGCCTCGACGTGCCGAGCGCGTCCGAGAGCCTCGACGCGGCCCAGCTCAGCTAGCTTTCGGGTGCGCGACGTGACAACTGTAGCCCGAACGGCCTGCCCGGGGAGCGGTGTCTCCCCGGGCAGGCCTCGGCCTCTGCGGCCCGGTCCGTACTGACACCCGTGTCTCACACTCGGGGTCGGCCCGTCGCGCTCGGCCTGGTGCCGATCGTTGTCCAGGTGGACAGCGAGATCGCGAGTTCGCCGCGCGCGTCCGCGGCATCCAGGACGTCGAACCAGGTGTCCAGGCTGCCGTCGCCGCGCTGGACGGCGAGGGGACTGGCGCGGTCGAACAAGGGGATGATCGGCTTCACCTCGGCGAGTGACTCGAAGGTGGCCGTGAACTGCCTGGACCGGACCTGATCGACCCCCGCTGCCGCGATGAGCCCGGGAACCCGGCCGGCGACGTCGGGACCCGGCACGATCGACGCGAACGACGTCAGCACAGGTGACGCGATCTCCTGGCTGACTCCGTCGACGCGCAGGGAGCGCCAGTCGACGTCGATGACGCAGACGCGTCCGCCGGGGGCGGTGACGCGGCACATCTCCCGCACGGCCCGCCCCGGATCGGGCACGTGCTGGAGCACCCGCTCGCACCAGACGACGTCGAACTCCCCGGAGGCGAAGGAGAGCCGGCACACGTCCTCCACCCCGTACTCGACTCCGGCCGCCCCGGGGGACGAGTCGTCCCGGTGCCTCGCCGCGGCCACCATGGCCGGGTCGTGGTCGACCGCGGTCACCCGGCCACGCGGTCCGGTCCGCCCGGCCAGCCTGCGGGCCATCTCGCCGAGGCCGCAGCCGACCTCCAGAACGGACTCACCCTCCGTGAGCGGAAGCGCCTCCAGGGCCAGGTCGCGCAGTTCGACGGTCCGGGGATGCCGGGACACCGTCTCCAGATAGGTCTGGGCCGCCACCGACCGGTCGTCGGTCGGCAAAGCGCTGAAGGGACGCATCACTCACCTCGTTCGTCATGTGCTCGAGCCGGCCGTCACCGGGTACGGACCGGCGGGCAGAAGTTCCTGAATGCGGTCGTGGACGGGCCGTAGAACCGGTGGTACGGCGCCGAGATCGAAGCTGTAGACCGTCATCGTGTCGTGGTACTTGGGGTCGGGTTCGAGGAACTCGTCGTGGATGTGGGCGCCGAGCCGGGCGAACAGGAGGTCCTGCCGGCCCTTGGTGCCGGACAGCCCCCAGACCATCGGGCGCCCGATCGACTCGGCGAAGGCCAGTCCGACGAGGCTGACCAGCGGCCCGATCGAGTAGTTCTGCCGGCTCACGGCGACGGCCAGGCGGCCGCCCTCCAGCACTGCGGCGTCGCCGAGCCCGCGCCGGCTGATCAGTTCGACCACCCGCGGGCCGAACATTCGCTCGACGGCGCTGTGCCCGGGCGGCGCCCAGTCACGGGGAATCAGCCGGACCACCGCCGTCAGGGCGCCCGAGGCCCGGTCGCGCAGCATGACGTGGTAGGCCGCCCGGTCGTAGGGCTGCAGGTCGGCGAACCCGGCGTCGACCCGGAAGTTCGGCCGCTGCCCGTCGGCGTAGTACGTGTGTCCGCGGGAGGCCGAGATCTCCTGGAGCAGGGCCTCGTGCCGGTCCCGGTCGGCCTGGCTCGCCCGCGGATCCCCGATGCCCGCGATCTCGATACCGAGTTCACCGGCCAGCGGAGCGAGGAGCCGTGCGTATCCGGCGGCGGAGAGCAGGTGCCCTTTCCTCATGCCCGCCCCTCAGCGGCGCGGCGCGGCCGTGTCGTCGGCCTCCAGCAGGTAGATCCATGTGGAGGGCGCGCCGAACGGCTCGCGGCGCAGGATCCGCAGGCCGCCGGCCGCGAAGGCGCTCTCGTAGACGTCGCGGCTCATGATCGGTGTGTCCATGAACGTGTGAACCAGTTCGAACTCCAGGGAGAAGATCGGCAGCGGGCCCGCCTGCCGGTCCCACGGCCGGGCGGTGGTGTCCGCCACCAGGAAGTACCGGGCGTCCGGGAAGACCCGCCGCAAGGTCCGCACGACGTCGGCGCCGTCGCCGGCGGCCAGCAGGTCGTGCATCATGAGGAAGTTCGCCACCAGTTCGACGCCCGGGAAGACCTCCTCGGACATCGACCGGAGGACGTCCTGGCAGACGATGTCGATCCGGTCCGCCAGGCCCGCCTCCGCGACCCGCTTGGTCGCGAGGTCGGTGGCCGGGCGGCTGATGTCGATGCCGAGGCCCACCCGGTCCCGGCCGCCGGAGCACAGCCGGATCAGACGGGTGGCGTCCCCGCAGCCCAGGTCCGCGACCGAGGAGTACTCGATGCCGGCCAGTACGTCGTCCTCGACCGGTCGCATGAGTGAACGGTCCACGCGTCCGGCGCCGACGGCGATGCGTCGTTCGTCGCGGTGGACCTCGTCGCCGAAGGACTTCCGGCCGGTGGCGAGGTCGGCGAGGTCCGTCAGCACGGGGCCGTAGCCGCCCACTCCCCAGACGAAGAAGCCGATGTTGGCGACCAGTTCGCGGCCGGCGTCGGTGAGCCCGGCCTTCCCCTCCCGCACCTCGACGTATCCGAGGAGCGCCATGGTGCGCAGCAGCGAGGACAGCTTCACGGCCTCGCAGCCGGTGTCCTCGGCGAGCGGTTCCAGGGGCTGTGCACCGTCCTTCATGCGGTCCCACACCCCGAGTTCCTCCAGGGCGAGGACCACGTGGGAGCCGGTGAAGCCGTTGAAGAGAGCCGGAATGCTCAGGGGCTCGAGGGTCGGGCTGGGTCCGTGCCAGTGAGGATCGTTCATCTCTCTCCTTTGCCGGTGCTCTCCGCGGAGCGCCGGGAATGATCAGGTGCGGCCGGCCGGGGCGTTGACGCCGTCGAGCACCGCGAGGACCTCGCGGAGCGCGGCGCAGAAGCGCTCGCACTGCGCGGGTGTGCCGACGGACACCCGCAGGCAGCCGGGAGCGCCGAAGGCCGCGAGATCGCGCACGAGGATCCCGTGGTCGGCGGCGAGCAACGCGGCGGCCCGCTCCCGGTGCGGCCCCAGTTCCACGAAGACGAAGTTGGTGACGGACGGTACGACGGTGAGGCCGAGTTCCGTCAGGCCGGCGTGGAGCGCCTCGCGGGCGTGGGCGGTGCGCCGGCGCACCTCGACGAGGTGGCCGGGGTCGTCCAGCGCGCGCAGGGCTGCCGCCTGTGCCGGCCGGTTGGTGCTGAAGGGCACGGCCTGCCGGCTCTGCCGGACGCGCGCGGCGACGTCGGACGGGCCGATGGCGTACCCGACCCGGACCGCAGCCAGTCCCCAGGCCTTGGAGAAGGTGCGCAGCACCATCGCCCGGCGGCCGTCTCGAACCAGCTCGAGCGCCGAGGCGCCGTCGTCCTCCACGAAGTCCATGTAGGCCTCGTCGAAGACGGCGAGCGTTCCGGTCCGCTCAGCGGCGTCGGCGATGCGGGCGATGTCGGCCCGGCCGAGCAGCGTGCCGGTCGGGTTGTGCGGATTGCACACGAACAGCAGGTCCGAGGGATGGCGGGTCACGGCGTCGACGACCGCGTCGGCGTCGATCCCGCGGGGACCGCTTTCGATGTCGAGGACGGCGGCACCGCAGACGGCCGCGGCGCTGAGGTATCCGGGAAAGGTGGAGCGGGTGGTCAGAACCCTCCCGTCCGCTCCGGCCGCGGCCAGCACCGTCATCAGGACCAGTTCGTCCACGCCGTTGCCGGCGACCACCATGTCCGGCGGCACCCCGGCATGTCCTGCGATCTTGGCCCGCAGTTCGGCGGTCTCGCTGTCGGGATAGACACAGAGGCCGCTCTCCAGCACTTCCCGGGCCGCCCTCATGGCTGCCTGCGGGGGGCCGAAGGGATTCTCGTTCAGGTGGAGGCGAAGCATCTCCGACGCCTGTGAGAAACCGTCATTGTATGCGGTGACCGAACTGCCACTGCTTTTCATTCCCGGCCCTCTCCCAGCAGAAAGATGCCGAAGCAGTAGCTGCCGGGAGCGGCTCTTCTGGTGACGAACCGGTGCCGTTTCCCGGCGGGTACCCGGAAAACGGCGGGCGACGCGATGGTGTACTCCGAGTCCTCGACCTCGATGGTGATCTCCGCCTCGCCGGGCCGGGCCGAGACGAGCAGGTAGAGTTCGGGAACATCGTGCACGTGAGGCTCGGCGACAGGCTTGCCGACGAGATCGGATATTTCCGCCCCGGCCAGTTCGATCGGTATCCCCCCGAACATGTCGGAGGTGATGAGAAAGGGAGCCGGCTGGTGATGTCCGGGAACCTCGCGGAAAATCGGAAGATTCTCGACGGCGTTCAACGCTTGCCTCTTCTCCTCGATCCGGACCGTAAGCGGTGCAGAAGCTGCAACGGTTGACGGAAACGTTATGAAATCCGTCGGGGTGGCGGCTGAGTAATTCGTGCTCATATCCGGCGCCGCCGTAACGTCGATGGCGGTCCGGACACACCCCTTCGATTTGCCGGCGCCGGTGGTCGGGCCCGTGTGTCAGGGCATGGCCTGGACGATGATTTTGCCGAGATTCCCGCCCCGCAGCATCAGCAGGAACGCCTCGACGATCCGCTCGAATCCGACCAGCCGGGTCTCGTCGGCGACCAGCGTCCCCTTCAGCAGGTGCGGGACGGCGAACTCGTACAGTTCCTCCTGCACATCGGCGTAATCGCGCACATGGAAGCCTTCGATCCGGAGGCTCTTCTCCACCACGTCGGCGTGGTCGAACACCACAGGCGGAGCGTCCGGAGTGTTGTACTGGCCGATCGTGCCGACCCGCACCACCCGCCCTCGCCCGCGCAGCGCACCGATGGCCGCGCCGAGTTGCTCGCCGCCGACGTTGTCGACGAAGACGTCGATGCCGTCGGGCGCGACCTCGCCGAGAAGGGTGGCGACGGGGCCGGAGCGGTAGTCGAATGCCGCGTCGTATCCGACCTGCTCGGTCAGGTACCGGACCTTTTCCGCCGAGCCCGCGCTGCCGATCAGCCGGCCGACGCCCAGCAGCCGTGCGAGGCGGGCGGTCGCCGTGCCGACCGCGCCCGCCGCCGCGGACACGAACAGGTCCTCGCCCTCGCGCAGCCCGGCGATCCGGGTGAGGGCGACATAGGCGGTCAGGCCCGTTCCGCCGAGCAGGCTCAGGTGGGTGGACAGCGGCACCCCGTCGATACGCGGGAGGCGCCGGACCTCGTCGGTCCGGACCACGGAGTGGGTGCGCCAGCCGTGGCGGTGGTGGACGATCTCACCCTCGGAAAGCGACGGGGTGCGGGAGGCGATGATCCGGCCGAGGGTGCGGCCTTCCAGCGGGGCGTTCAGCGCGAAGTCGCCGTCCATCATCTCCCGGTGGTACGGATCCACGGACCAGTAGAGGTTCTCGACCAGAGCCGTGCCGGGATCCGGCTCCGGAACAGGTGATTCCACGAAGCGGAAGTGGTCGGGGGCGGGAAAGCCGGTCGGTCTGGCGGTCTGGTGCACGGTGAGCGCGGTGTCGGTCATGGTCGGCACCGTAGGAAGGAATGCTCGGACCGGGCAGGGGGTTGCGCTCATGGGACGGGCGCTTCCATGAGCTGCCCTCATGGCACCAGGTGAGGAAGTTCGGATGAGTGCGGTCGATGTCGCACCGCAGGAGTTGCGGATCGTGGTGGCGGTCGCGGAGGAGGGCGGCATCTCGGCGGCCGCCGTCCGGCTCGGCACCACTCAGTCGGCCGTCTCGCACGCGTTGCGCGGCATCGAACGCAAGCTGGGCGTCGTGCTCTTCGAGCGGGGGCGGTACGGTGCCAGGCCGACCGCGGCCGGTGAGCGGGCCGCCGCGCACGCGCGCCGGGTGCTGCGGATGCTGGACGCTCTCGTCGTCGAGACGCGAGGTGCCGGGGCAGGCGCGGCCGGCGAGGTCAGCGGGCCGCTGCGCATCGCCGCCTTCCGCGCCGCCGCGCTGCATCTGCTGCCGGCCGTACTGGGGCGGCTGACCGCGCGGCATCCCGGGATCGAGGCGTCCGTCACGGTGGTTCGGGAGGTCGGTCCCGGAACGGCCGGGGAGGTGGCCGCCGGGAAGGCGGACATCGGGATCACGATCACCGGCGCCGGCTCGCCGATCCCGCCGCACCTGGTCGGGGACGTGCTCTTCGAGGAGCCGTACGCGCTGGTGCACCCGGCCGGGCATCCCGACCCCAGGTCCCTGCCGCTGGTCGACTGGCTGGAGAACTGCTCCTCCTACACCCGTGAGTGGTGGGCGGCCCAGGACTGGATCCCCACCGCCACCGTTCGCGCCGAGGACGACGGGGCGGTCCTGTCCATGGTGGGCAGCGGTCTCGGGATGGCGATCATGCCCGCGCTCTCCCTCACCGCGGCGCCGGCCACGACGGAGGTCACCGATCTCGGGCCGGAGCGGCCCACCCGCCGGATCGGCTACGTCACCACGCCCCAGCTCGCGGCCACCGCGACCGTACGGGCACTGATCCGCGAGCTGCGCGCCCGGCACCCGCGCCCCGGAAGGTGAGGCAAGTATGCGGTGCCCGCGCGGGGGTGGGACGATGGTTGCCTGACCGCCGGATCGCACCGGCGGAGTCTTCCAGGCGGGGTCCGTGGGCAGCCGGATTCCGGGTCGCGAGTGATCGCGCACGGCAGAGGGCGGTCCTCGGTCGGGAAGTGGGTGAGACCGGAACACCATGCGGCAGCTGACCTTCGCGGGAACCAGGAAACTGGAATGGCGCGACGTTCCGGCTCCCGCGGTACAGAGCGGAATCGAGGCGTTGGTCCGCCCCGTGGCGAGTTCGACGTGCGACCTCGATCACCTGATCATTTCCGGGGCGACGCCATTCCGGGCGCCCTTTCCCATAGGTCATGAATGCGTGGCCGAAGTGGTCGACGTCGGCGATGAAGTCCGCGCCGTGACGCCCGGACAGCTGGTCGTCATACCCTGGCACATCAATTGCGGCACCTGCGCCGAGTGCCGGTCCGGCCGCCCGGCCCTTTGCCGGTCCACTCCCCCGGCGGCCTCGTACGGAATCCCCTCACCGGCGACGGGTCACTGGGGTGGCCTCTTCGACGAGTTGGTCCGGGTTCCCTATGCCGATGCCATGCTGGTGCCCGTTCCAGAGGGCATGGATCCGATCCCCCTGGTGTCAGCGGGCGACAACATGACGATCGCCCTCGAATTCACCGCCGGACACCTCTCGGCGAACACGGACCCGAAGGTTCTCGTACTCGCCCCGACCGGCCCGGCGGGAGGGAGCGTGGCCCTCTTCGCCGTTGACATGATGCGCAGTCTGGGAGCGCGCCGGATCACCTATCTGGACGACAGTGCCGCGCGGCGGGCCCTGGCGGCCACGCTCGGCGCCACGGTGGAGAGCGGCCCGCTCCGCAAGGAACTCGGAAGGTTCGATCTGATCTTCGACGGTTCCCTGGACAGCGGAAGACTGGCGCAGGCTTTCACATCGATCGCCCCGGGTGGATCGATCGAGTCGGCGGGCGGACATTTCACGAAGATCGAGATCGATCTCCTCAGGATGTACAGCCTGAATGTCAGTTTCCACATCGGCATCGCCAACGCCGGGTCGTACATCGAGGACGCGATCGATCTGACCCGGGAAGGGCGGATCCGGCCGGACGTTCTCATCGGAGATCCGGTACCGGTCGAAGAGGCGGCAGACGCCTTGCTGGAGCCTGCCGTCAAGCCGGTTTTCGTGCGCGATCGCCTTCACGCACCCCGCTGAGTGTCCTCTCGCGGGGGAAGCCCGGATGGTGGCTCCGCCCTCGCAAGCGGCCACGGGGATACTCGCGAGGGCGGTCCCAACGGCGACCCGGGGGATGGTCGAGCCGTTGAGGGCGTAACCGGCACCGTGTCACGCCGAATTCATTCCATCACCGGTGAAGAGGAACCACCGGAGCAATGGTTACTCAATTCGCGGCCGTCTCATGGACGCTTCACGCGGCGCTCGTGTAGCTCTTGTAGCTCTTGTAGCTCTTGTAGCTCTTGTAGCTCTTGCCGATGCCCGAACCGCTGACCGCACATCTCTTCGCGCACTTCCCAGAGGAAAGGAATCCCTTTGTGAGTACTCCTGGCGCAAGCGACCAAATTGCCGGGACCTCGGCCCCGTCCGGTTCCCGCCGTTCCGACGGACAACCGCGCTTCGTCGGCGGGGCCTCGCTCCGCGATGTCTCGGTACTGCGGGCCTTTCAGGAGGACGGCGGACTTCACCACATCGCCCTGAACGGCGCGGCGTCCGGCTGGCTGGTGACCGACTACGACACCGCGGCCCGGGTCCTGACCGACCCCCGGATGCGCGGCGAGTGCCCCGGCAGCCGCTCCTTGAGCATGGCCGCCTTCGACGCGCTCACCGACGAGCAGGTCATGGACGAACAGCAACTGTTCTCCCTCGGAGCGGACGAGCACACCCAGTTGCGCCACCTCCTGGCGAAGTCACTCGGCCCCCGCCGGATCGCCAAGATCACCGAATGTGTCCAGCCGATCGCCGACTCCTTGCTGGACGCCCTGCCCACCGACACCGCCGTGGATCTGGGGGCGGCGTTCGCCCGTCCCTATCCCGTGGCCGCCCTGTGCGCGCTGCTGGGTGTTCCGGAGGAAGGTCGTCACCGCATCCACAGCCTCGTGTTCGAGGGCGACCCCGGCCTTCCCGCCGCGGACGCCGGGGTCGACGATCCGGATCGCTCCGTCGCCGACTACCTTGCCGGTCTGATCGCGCGGCGGCGGCTCGACCCCGGCGACGACCTGATCAGCGACATGTGCCGTGACGAGGGCACAGATGTGGCCCACTCCGCTGTGCTGGCAGCAGCCCGGCTGCTGATCGTCGTGGGTCCCCGGCCGGTGGCCCACCTGCTGACGGACGGGCTCGCGCTGCTGCTGAGGGAGCGCGGCCACTGGGAGGCCCTGCTCGCCGAACCCGAACTGCTGGAGACGGTGGTGGAAGAACTGTTGCGCTATGTCTCGCCGGCCTCGTTCGCCTTCCGGTACGCGCGTGAGGAGGTCGAGATCGGCGGTGCCGTCCTGCCCGCCGGCAGCCGGGCGTACTGCTCGGTGACGGGCGCGAACCGGGACCCCGGGCGGTTTCCCGACCCCGACCGTTTCGACCCGCGGCGGCCGGCGAGCCAGCACGTCGCCTTCGGCCTCGGGTTCCGGCACTGCCTGGGTGCCGGCCTCGTCAGGGCCGAGGTCCGCACGGCCCTGGCCACCCTGATGCGGCGCTTCCCCGGCATGCGCCTGGCCACCCCCGAGGAACTGCATGCCGGATCCGGCGAAGGGGCCCGTCCGGGGCGCGGCCTGGTCGTCGTACTCGATCCGTCCCACTGACGGAGATGCGTCCGCTGACGGACTGACGGCACGGCAGACCGGTCGGCAGACCGGTCTGCCGTCCGAGCTCGGCCGGGGTACGGGCAGGCTGCGGCAGGCCCGTACCCGTCCACTCAGACCGGCTCGTAGGCGGGACGCTGGTCGATGCGCAGGCGGTCGGTCTCGGACGCGAAGTGGTAGTCGATCGCGCGGGTGGCCTCCGCCCACTGGCTCATGGTGCGCACCGGCTTCAGGGTCTCCACGACGAACGGATCGTGCCAGCGTTCCACCGCACGCCGCCACAGCTCGGCGGGGGGATCGGTGAGCACGTCGCCGACCGTGCCCTCGTAGGCCGCCATGGCGCGTACCAGGCCGTCCGGTTCGATCTGCAGGATGGGCAGGAAGACGCCGCGCTCGATCAGGTCGGGACGCATCTGCAGCGCCAGGTTGTCGGTGGTGCCGATCCTGACCGTCGGCGGCGCCAAAGTCTGCAGTCGCCGGGCGTACTCGGTGCTGCCCAGCAGCCGGACCTGCTCGTCGGACAGCAGTTCGTGATCGGCGAAGCCCTGCCGGCTGGCGAGGCCTTCGGGTACCACGGCGCCGAACGCGATGCGGTTCAGGGCCGGGAAGCGCGGCGCGACATCGGTGATGAGCTCCTCGATCTGGTGGAAGTTGCTGCGCACCACGACCCAGTCGATGCCCAGGTCGGGGCGGGGCTCGCCGGCGTCGGACCGGGCCCGGGCGATGCGGTCGAGCAGCGCCAGGGCGTCCATCGCCCTGGCGAACGATCCCCGTCGGCCCCGGATCCGGTCGTGCACGTCGGCGGACGCGCCGTCCACACTCACGGTCACGCTGGCGAAGGTGCTCAGGGCCGACTCCGCCGTCTCCTGCTTCAGGGACCATCCACTCGTGAAGAGCGAGACCGGCACCCCGGCCTCGGAGAACCGGTCGGCGACGTCGAACACCCCGCGGGCGAGGAGGGCCTCTCCCCCTGCCAGGCAGACCCCGTGCGGGCTCATCTCGATGATGGCGTCCGCGACGCGCAGCATGTCGGCGGGGGCGAGCTGGCGGATCGGCCGGCGCCCGGACTCCGAGTAGCAGTGCACGCATCGCAGGGGGCACGCGTAGGTGATGTCCCAGACGATCTCGAGGGGGTGGTCCGGTATGCGCAAGGCGTCCATGGCTCCGCTTTCTCTCAGTGCACGCTGTGGGTGCCGGTCAGTGCCGCACCGGGCAGGTGTCGGGCTGGAGAACCACCGGGAGCTGCCTCCTCTGCGGCTCGCCGGGCAGCCGCACGTCGGCGAGGACCATGTGCGGGAAACGTGTCGTCAGCGTCTGCAGGGCGACTCGGATCTCCGCGCGTGCGAGCGCCGCTCCCAGGCAGTGCTTGTGGCCGAGACCGAAGGCGACATGCCGGTTCTCGGACCGGTCCGGATCGAAGGTGTCGGGGTTCTCGAACTGTGCGGGGTCGCGGTTCACGCCCGCGAGCGCGCAGTGCACACCGCTGCCGGGGGCCAGGGTGACTCCCCCGACCTCCACCTCCTCCTTCGCGTACCGGGACGCCAGGGTGGTGGGTGTGACGTAGCGGAGCAGTTCCTCGATCACGGGCTCCTGCCAGCCGGGGTCGCGGCGGAGCCGGTCCCACCGGTCGCGCTCACCCAGCAGAAGCTCCACTCCCTCGGTGAGCAGACGGGTGATCGGCCGGTGTCCGGCCACCAGGAGCAGCCGCACGGCGGACAGCACGTCCTCTTCCAGCGTCTCGGCTTCCTCGCCGCCGGCCATCGCGCTGATCAGGTCGTTCCCGGGGGACTTCCTGCGCTCGGCGACCAGCGTCCGGAGGTAGTCGGCCAGTTCGACGCCGGCGCTCTTGGTCACCGAGCTGGCCTCGCCGTACTCGGCGACCCAGCCGTAGACGTAGTTCCTGATGTAGTGGCGCTCGGACGTCGGAATGCCGAGCAGTTCGCAGAGCACCGCCACCGGGAAAGGGCGGCAGAACGACTGGACCAGGTCGACCGGTTCGGAGTGCGGGACTTCGGCCAGCAGCCGGTCGGCCTCCTGCTGGATGCGCTGGACGAGTCCGCCCACCCGCCGGTGCGTGAGCCGGCGCGAGATCAGGCGGCGCAGCCTGACGTGCTCCTCCGTCGGCAGGAAGAACAGCTGTTCCTCGTCACACACCTCCTCGTCGGCCGCGGTCCTCATGGTCCGGGCCAGCGGGTGCTCGCCGCGCAGGCCCGGCTCCACCAGCAGTGCGGACGCCGCGTCGTGGCGGGCGACCATCCAGCCGTTCTCACCGCCTCCGAGACTGACGCGGGCGATGCCGGCGTCGCGCAGGGTGCCGAGTGCGGCGGGTTCTCTGAGCATCCGCGCGCCGATGACAGGGAACCCGGCAGGGCAGACGTCGGCGCCCAGGGCCTCGGTGAGGTCCTCGGCTTCCGTCCGACGCGGGGCGTCCGGGCTGTTTGTCTGCATCTGGCGAACCTTCCTTACGGCTGGAGCTCTCGGGCGGCGGCGCGGCGATCGCCGGAAGTGATCACCGCGCGGTCTCGAGGAACTGGGTGGTGGCGAGTTCGGCGTAGAGCGGGCTGGCGGCCACCAGTTCCTGGTGGGTGCCGACCGCTTGGACGGTGCCGCCGTCGAGGACGACGATCCTGTCGGCCATGGCGATGGTGGACAGCCGGTGGGCCACGACCAGCACCGTGGTCGTGCGTGAGATGTCCGCCACCGTGTCCCGCAGTGCCGCCTCGTTCACGGCGTCGAGTTGGGAGGTCGCCTCGTCGAGGAGCAGGAGCCTGGGCTTGCGCAGCAGCGCGCGGGCGATGGCGACGCGCTGGCGCTGGCCGCCCGACAGCCTGGTACCGCGGTGGCCGACGAGCGAGTCGAGGCCCTCCGGCAGGGTTTCGACGAGGTCGTCCAGCCGTGCCGTGCGCAGTACCTGCCGCACCTCGTCGTCGGTGGCGTCCCGGCTGCCGAGCAGCAGGTTGTCACGCAGGGAGCCGGAGAGGACGGGCGCGTCCTGCTCGACGTATCCGATGGCGGCGCGCAATTCGCCGATGTCCCACTCGGTGATGTCCCGGCCGTCCAGGAGGATGCTGCCGGCCGTCGGCTCGTAGAAGCGCTCGATCAGGGAGAAGACGGTGGTCTTGCCGGCCCCCGACGGACCGACGAACGCGGTCATGCCGCGTGGAGGGACGGTGAACGTCAGCCCGCTGTGTACGGGCGGCAGCTCGGCCCCGTAGCGGAAGTGGACCCCTCGGAACGACAGTCCGGCCGGTTCGGTGTTGCCGGTCCGGCCGCCGCCGGTGCTCCGCGGCTCGGCGCACAGCGCCTCCGCGGCCCGGATACGCTTCACCGCCGCGGCTCCGAGGTTGTACTGGCTCACTCCCGCCACGAGCTGCTGGATGGCGGGAACGAGATAGAAGACATACATCAGGAAGGCGATGAGCTTGCTGGCCTCCAGCGCTCCGGAGGCCACCCGCACGCCACCGACGGCGAGGACGGTGAAGAAGGCCACCTGCATGGCCATCTCCGCGACGTTGCCCGCCATCGCGAGCCATTTGGCCGCGCGGACGCTGGCGCTCCACGCGTCCTCGGCGGCCTTGTGAACGACCGCCTCCTCGGCTTCCTCCGCCCCGGACGCCTTCACCGTGCGCAGCGCGCCCAGCGCACGCTCGACGCTGGCTCCTACGAGGCCCACCGACTCCTGGGACGCCATGCCGGCCTCGTTGACCCGGGACATCACCGAGCGGACGATCCAGCCCGCGAGGAGCAGGACCACCAGGGTCACCGCGGTGAGCACCAGGTCGAGCACGCACATCAGGGTGGTGGTGGCCATGAGGGTGAGGGCCCCTGTGGCCGTGCCGACGAGTGAGTCGGTGGTGACCTGCCGCAGCATGGTGGTGTCGGAGGTGACCCTGGATATCAGGTCGCCGGGCTCGGTACGGTCGAACTCCGATATCCGCAGCCGCAGCAGATGGGACGTCAGGCGACGCCGTGCGGTCAGGACGAGCGACTCGGCGGCGCGCCGCAGCGTGTACGCGCCGAGCGGTCCGACCAGTGCGGTAAAGGTGACCAGGGCCCCCATCACCAGGAGCACGTCCCGCGGCGTCCGTCCGGAGGCGAGGCCGTCGATCAGCCGCTCGGCTGCCAGGGGGACTGCCAGGCCGGCCCCGGCCGTGAGCAGGTTCAGCACTCCGCCGAGAAGCAGCTGCGGCCAGGTCGGCCGCATGTGGCCGAGCAGAACACGCCAGGTGGGCGTTGTGTCGGCGGAAGGCGCGGGGGTTCTCTCCGGCGCTCCGGGCGTGTCCGACGCGGTGGCGCGGCCGGCGTGTGGTGGGTTCAAAGCGGTCCCCGAAGTGGACAGGCACGTGAGATACGTGTGCGGTGTGGCTGCTGCTGGGGTCGGTTCCGCCGTCGTCGGGCCGTTCCGGACTCCGCTGTGTCGTGCCCGGCGTGTGTGCGGAAGGCCCGGCAGGGCACATCCGGTGGCACCGGGAGCCGCGATCGGCTCCCGGTGCCCCGGCCCGTCAGCAGGTGCCCTTGTAGGACGTCACGATGCTGGTGCACGGGTGCGCGGACAGCTCCTCGGCGAGGGACTGCAGCTGGAGAACGTTGGCCATGGTGGTCACCTCCTTCCTTGCTCCCCGACCACGGTGTTCCGCAGGTCGAGGAATGGGATGATCGACGCGTTCCGGTCGAACGCGACGCCTAGGGCAACGAGGAGTCCCGCGGAGCCGCTGTCCAGGTCCATGGACAGGCGCAGGAGCTGGTTGCCGGGGAAAGCCAGGTGTCCCTGGTGGGACAGTGCGTGCCAGGAGAGTCTGCGGATGTGCTCGCGGATCACCGGCCGGTCCTCGTCCTGCCCCAGCAGGGCGAGGGTCACGATCAGGCCGGCGCGCCCCATGAACAGCGCCGGATGACGCACGAACGCCGCGCGGCACGCACGCCGGACGCCGGCGACGACCTCGGCGAAGCCGGGTTCGTCCCGTCTGGTCAGGTAGTCGGCGAGGACGACGGCGAGACCTCCGCTGCCGGGCCCCAGATAGACGAGGTAGCGGTTGCTGTAGAACAGGTTGAAAGCGCCGTCCTTGTTGAACTGCCCACGCTCGACCTCCCGTTGGAGTGCGCTCCGGGCCAGGTCGAGGTAGCGCTCTTCGCCCGTGTCGTCGTGCAGCCGGAGGAAGTAGTGGGCCACGCCCGTCAGCCCGTGTTCGAGGCCCACCCTGCCCTGCGGCGGGAACATCGGCGATGCGGCGGCGCCGAGCTGGGACGCCAGCGCCTCGCCCATCTCCAGCGCTTCCTCGCGCAGGCTGTCGTCACCGGTGATCCGGGCGAAGTTCAGCAGGCTCAGGCCCGCACCCGCGATCCCGCCGTGCAGTCCGGGGGTCACCAGACGGTCGTGCGCCGTACGGGCGCGGCCGAGCACCTCGAGGGCGTCGTCGTCACGGCCGAGCGTCTGCAGGGTCGCTGCGACTCCGTGCAGGCCGTCCATCAGGCCCGGGCGCGGGTTGCCGGCTCTCCGGACGGCGTCCAGCAGCCAGTCCACGTAGCGGTCCGGTACGGGAGAGCCGGCCTGGTGCAGGGCCCACAGGACGCCGGCGGCGCCGGAGGCGACGTCGATGCCTCCCGTCCCGAACTGCTGCGGGTCGCCGGGGAACAGACGGTCCTTGCGGTCGGGTGAGGCGCTCGCGTGGATTCCGGCGACCAGGGAGTCCCGGATGGCCGGCCAGTGCGGTTCCTCCGCCGTGAGCATACGGGCGGGCAGGTCGGGCCCGAACGCCTCACGTCCGGCTCCGAGGCGGCGGATCAGCCGCGCCCCGAATCCCTCGGGGACCGGGAAGTGCTCGGTGACGACGTCGGTCAGGGTCGCGTACTTGACGGGGTCGCGTTCCTGCAGCGGGCTGATCGGGAGGAACATCCACTGCCGGAGGCAGTCCAGGGAGTAGTGGTCGGCGTCGCGGCCGGACATGCCCTCGGGGGCGGTGAACCCGGGGGCGCCCAGGGGAGGCGCCTGGGTGTCGGTCAGGTCCGACGCGATCTCGAAGTCGATCAGCGCGACCCGGCCGTCGGGCCGCAGGATGATGTTCGCGGGATGGAGGTCGGCGAATCGGACTCCCTTGGCGTGCACCGACATCAGCGCACGGTCCACCTTCGCCAGGACGTCCGTGGCCCACGCCGTGTACTCGGCGAGCCACTCGGCCGAGGGGTCGGGGCTGATCAGCGGGTAGCGGTCGAAGACCTCGTTCAGCAGGGTCTCGCCCTCGATGTACTCCTGGACGAGGAAGTGGTGCTCCCAGATCACCAGGTGGTCGAGGACCCGGGGTACGCAGTCGAGGCCCTCCAGCCGCAGCAGCATGTCGCGTTCCCGCTTCAGCCGCGTCACGGCGTCCTGTCCGTCGCGGTCGATACCCGCGTGGGGGCGCGCCTCGACCAGCACCACGTAGCGGTCGGAGTCCTTCTCCCGGGCCAGGTACACCCCTCCGCCGTTGGAGAAGTGCAGGGGCTTCTCGACCCGGTAGGGGAACTCGTCGCCGCCGGCGGTGCGCCGTTCGACCGACGCCCGGAGCACCTCGGGCACGTCCACCCACTCCGGCACGGTGAAGACCGGGTCACGCCTGTCCGGTACGAGTTCCCCGCCAGGAGTGCGGATGGCGTACACGAGCTCGCCGGTCCGCGCGGTGTAGGTCATGGGGACGAACGCGCCGTAGCGCACGTACACGGGCGCGTCCTCGTAGCGGACGTCGCTGAGTATGTAGGGGCCGGTGAAGCCCTCGAGGAGTCCGGCCAGTGCGGGCAGCACCGACGCGAGTTCCTCTTCGTGACGAGGGTAGAGCGTCAGGAGTTTGCCGCTGCTGCCCCGGTCGGCGTACTTGTTGTTGAGCATCCGCATCGCGGCCCTGCTGCGCAGGAACTTGAAGGTCAGGCCGCGGGACAGGCAGAAGTCCATGACCAGGTCCACGACCGTGGCGGCGTCGGCATCGGTCGCCGACACATGGATCTTCCAGCCCTGTTCGGGGAGTTCGGGACCATGGGGTTCGGCGACGACCCACAGCCCGTTCTCCCGCCGGCTCCAGCCGTCCGGAAGAGCGCGGCTGGACGCCGCGAAAAGGCTGTCTTCGTCTTTCATGAGCCAGGGCGGCTCGAAAAAGACCGGATCCGACTGGCAGTACGCCATGAGTTCCGGAATGGTGCTGGCTTCCACGCGTTGAAACTCCTGTCCCGATGGGGTAATCCGTGATGCGTGGGCGTCGGCCCTATGAACGCGGCTCGAGGACCACCATCAGCTCGAGCAGGTAGCGCACTCGGTTCTTTCTGTATTGCAGGCCTCGCCCGTCCAGGGACAGAGCCATTGCCGGAAAACGGCGCGTCAGTGTTTCCAGCGCTGTGCGTGTCTGGGCCCTGGCCAATGGCGCGCCGAGGCATCGGTGATGCGCGTGACCGAATGCGGCGTGGTCGTTTCCGGCCCGGCCGATGTCCAGGACATCGGGGTTTTCGAAGACGCTCGGATCACGGTTGGCCGCCATCAACGATGCCGCGACGAGCCGGTCTTCCGGGATCCGCACACCGCCCTCGTCGACCGGGTGCCGTGTTCGGCGTGGCAGGCCGAGTGGGTAGGGCGTCACGAACCGCAGCAGCTCCTCGACCGCGTCCCCGGCGGCACCGGGATCGTCGGCGAGCCGCTGCCACTGCCCGGGATGCTGGAGCAGGGCGGCCACCCCGTTGGCGAGCAGGGTGGTGGTGGGCCGGCATCCGGACGCCATCAGCAGCCGCGCCGCGGAGACGAGGTCGTCCTCGACCAGCCGGTCGCCTTCCGCGGCGACCACCCACCCGATGAAGTCGTCGCCGGGCAGCTCCTGGTTCGCCCGGATCAGCCGGCGCAGGTAGGCGTCCACGTCCTGGTGCGCGCCGGGCGGTGGAGTGGCGAGCCGCCGCACCAGCCAGTCCTGGATGTAGTCGCGGTCGGCTTCCGGGACGCCGAACAGCTCGCAGAGCACGAGTGCCGGCAGCGGCACCGCGAAGCGGCGGACGAAGTCGATCTCCTCGGAGTCGGGCAGGCTGTCGAGCAGGCCGTCGGCGCAGCGCTGGATGCGTTCCCGCAGGGAGGCGACGCGCTCGGAGGTGAGGTGCCGGCCGATCAGTTCCCTGAGCCGCCGGTGTTCCCGGGCGTCGACGCTGATGGTGTCGGCGCCTCCTCTGTGCTCGGCGGCCAGTTCGGGGCACTGTGCCCGGAAGCCCGGGGTGATCTCGACGTCGCCTCTCAGGCGAGGGGAGGCGAGGATCTCGTGTGCCGCCCGATGTCCGGTGACGATCCACGTGGTGGTCGCGTCGGCGGTCTCCAGGCGGTGCACGGGGCCCAGTTCGGCGCGTTGCCGCATGGCTTCGGCATCGTGGAGCAGCATCGCGGTCAGGGGCGGAAGCCGCACCGGGCAGGTACTCGTCACGGCGGCCGGCCGGCCCAGTTCGCGCAGGTGGTCGGCGACGGCCGACTCGATGCGCTCCTGTTCCTCGTCGAGTGACAGGACCAGCACCGGACACGGAGGCTCCAGGGAGCCGGCCGCGTCGGCAGCTTCCTCACCGGGCAGCAGGGCCACCACCGCCGCCACCCGCTCGGGGTGGCGGTCCGCGATCTCGAACGCCGCGTGCGCGGCCCGGTCCGCTCCGAGCAGTACCCCACGGTCGGGGCTGTCGTCGCGCGTCAGGAAGTCCGTCAGAGCATCGACGCACAGGGCGAGATCGCCCTGCGGGGCGTCGATCCTCCGCACACTCCAGTTCCGCGGAATTCCGCCGGATTCCAGGAAATCGGCACCCAGCGGTGCGTCGCCCATGACGACCAGGCAGTGACCTGGCGATTCCTCACCGGCCCCGAGGTCGCCCGAGGAAATGGACTGAGTTTCCGTTTCCGTAGCGAAGTCCACCGGATCACTCACCCCCCTCAGCAATGGACTCGAATGCCTAACGCGCTGTGAATTTTCGGCGAAACTCTTGCAGCGCTGAACAGACCATATGCTTGCGTGCGGCGGAAGGGCAGAGGTAATCGTTACTCAAGGAACCCGCTCATCCTCGGAATGGACTGTTCCATATTCGCGTCGTGACGGGATGTGAAGCGGGCGTCCCCCTGCGCAGGGCGCGACGGCGGAGCGGGAGTGATGAGGTGGAGCGGCAGACCTTCGGCAGCCGGCCGGGCGCGCACACGTCGGGGACGGGTGCGCATGGCCGGCCTCCGGCATGTGAGGTCCACCGGCATGTGAGGTGTTTCGCCGCCAACAGCGCGGCCGCGGAACATCGGTGAGCGTGCGGGCGAACGCCGTCCGCAGCCGGTGGCTGCGGCGGTGAGCATCTGCCCTGGGCGGCAGGTGCCTACGGTGGCGGTGTTCACCCCTGCGGGGTCTGGCACATACGGCGCCGGCCGAGCGGGCACCCGGAACCGGACGGCGTACGTTCATCCGCTCGGCGGTGCGGCGCCGAGATGGCATGTCCCTGCTGTCGGGGCGCTGCCGGTGACGCGGCACCGGGACAGCGCACCCGGGGCGGCGGCGTGGGCAATGCGCCGCTCAGCTCCGAGTCGCGTTGTGAGCATGGTGTTCTCTCCCGTCGTCGGCGGTCGATACCCGCACGGTAGAGGGCGGCTCTGGCAGACGACTGGAAGGAATGGGAGGCCGTTTCCAGTCGTTTCCAAGCGGCCGTCGGCCGCGCCGACGACGGGCCGGCTGGGGGCCCGGGCCAGGGCGGACGCCGGGCAGACGCGCCGTGAACTGCTGAAGCCCGCCCTCCGGCCCGGCCGCACCGGTTGTTACGAAACCGGAGGCCCGAGCACGCCCGGAGCCTCCCCGCACCCCGCCTGACCAGGCGAAAGGTGTCAGGACGTCAATCCCTCTGGTCACCCGGCAGGGACGTTCCCAGGGCACGGCCGAACTCTTTCGCCTTGCCTAAGTGGACGACGGTCCCTTATCGTCCTGCCGCAGCGTAGCGGGATATCGCCCAGGATGGTCATCTCTGGGCGACCCGAGAGGCACAGCGACGCAGGGTCTGGGCAACCCTGTCCTCGTACGGCTCGGCCGTGATGTCTCCGGAGACTTGAACCGACAGGCGCACATGCGACCACAACCAGTGGGCTTCTTTCACCTATTTCACGCTTGAAGCATTCGTTCGGGGGAGGCGATATGCAGAGCGGCTACGGCGCCGCATACGCAGGAATGATTCATCCACCCGGGTTCTCACGCTAGGAAATAGCTCCGCGGGCGCGCCGTCAGCGGGCAGAGCGGAACCCGATCTGGTACGTGTCCACTGGGCACCCGCACAGAACTCTGCGGAAGAAGATGATCCCACACGCCTTCATTTCGTCCACCGATCAGCAGACCAGATTCCAAGGTATTTTACCGGTCGACGAGGCGACGCCCCTCGTAGGCCGTGAACTCGAACTCGACAAGGCCTGCCGGGTGCTCGGCGCCGCCAAACGACCAGCCGGGGTCCTCCTGACGGGGGTCACCGGGATCGGCAAGTCCCGACTGGCGGACGAGATCGTATCGCTCAATGGACAGGATGCCGTGGACGTCGATCCTGCGCTGCAGGATGCGCTGCGGACCCCTGAGGCAGTCGGCCTGCTGGAGAAGACGATCGCCCGGGCCGTCCGCCTGCGCCTTCTGCTCCGTGTCCACAACGCTCACCTGCTCGACCCGGCCGCGGTGCCGGTGCTCGTGCAGGCCGTGTGCCGTCAGCACGTCCGACTGCTCGCGGAGATCAACGTGGACGCCGGGAGCACCGGAGCCGGTGACGCGCTGTGCCGGAGTCCTTACCTGCACACGATTCATGTGGGACCGCTCGACGCTTCCATGGCACGGCGACTGGCCGGCTATTTCTCCGGTCAGCGGCTTTCGCAGCAGTGCGCGGCGCGTGTCGCCGGCCTGTCCGCTGGAAATCCCTCGGTGCTTCGAGAAATCATCCGTGCCGTCGAGAACGAGCGATCTGCCGCCATTCTCGGTGACTCCGGAGTGGTTATTCCTGAGTCGGTAGTACTCAGAAAGCTGGCGGACGCACGCCTCGAAATACTCGACATGGCGTCGAGGGAAGCTCTCGAGCTCATAGCCCTGGCGGAACCGGCACGGCTCACGGCCGTCGAAGCGGTCGTCGACACGGGCGTTCTCGTGTCGCTGGAGGACAGACGGCTCATCAGCACACACGTGGGTGACGCACAGGCACACATCACCGTCGCGGATCCGTTGCTCGGTCACGTGCTGCGTCAGGAGACGGGTCCCCTGCGCCGGAAGCAGCTGCTCGCGTCCTGGAAGGCGGCACTGCCGGAGAGCGAGAGACAACCGGACGAATACGTGCGGATCGTCAGCTGGGAGCAGCGCAGCGGGCACATCCCGTCGGAAGACCGGCTGCTGCGGGCGTGCAGGTATGCGCTCAGCCGTCACGACCTGTCGGCCGCCACACACTTGGCACGGGTCGCCTGGCGCACCTACCGGTCGGCGAACGCTGCCGACATGTACGGCCAGGCGCTCTTGGCCGGCGCGTCGTTCGACGAACTGCACAAGCTGTGTCTCGAGGCGGTCGAGAAGGACGACGCCGAGGTCGGGCGGGCGCTCCAGCCGTGGCGGGCTCGCGCCTGGATCCTGGGCTGCGACTACGCCCAGGCCGAGGCGGCCATCGAGGAGATGCAGGGGCCGGCGAAGGAGTTGCCGGCGGCCATCGCGGACTATTTCCAGGGGCGCTACCAGGACTGCCTGGACCGCTGTTCTGCGCTGCTGACCACCGCCAGTCCCGCGACGCGCGTCGAGGCCGCGGTGTTCGCCATGTCCGCTCTGTGTCATCTGGGGCGACCGCTGGACGCCCTGGCGCTGTACGAGGACGGCGCGCGTGCGATGCGGAGCGACGACGACGTGTGGGCGCCGCACGTGGACTCCCTGGAGGAGTTGCGGGCGAGCGCACTGCATCTCTCAGGGGATCTGCGCGGCGCCCAGGACATCCTCGAACAGGAGTACAGCGACGCCGCGCGGAGGATGTCCTTCGGCACAGACACCCAGCGGGGGCTCGCGCTCGGCTTCACACTCTATGAGCGAGGACTGGTCCGCAGGGCCCTCGCCCACTTCCTCCTCTCCCCCGCGTATCAGGTGGGGTGGGAACAGTGGCACGCGCGTGCCGGCATCTACGCCGAACTGGCGTCCAACTGCCTCCCGGACAACCAGCGGAAGGCTCCTGACGCCCAGCTCGACACCCTGCCGGCCGGGCACTACACGCATCTCGCCATCGTGCGCGCACACCGCGCCATGTCCCGCGGGGACCGGGCCACGGCTCTGTCGCTGCTGCAGAACGCGGTACGCGACGCCCAGGCGCAGGGGGCCGGCACCGACGTGGCGATCATCGTGCACGAGATGGCGCGCATCGGCCTGGCGTCGGACACACGTGCACAGTGGTCCGTCGCCGTCCAAGGGCCGTATCTGCAGGCTCGCTTGCAGTACGCGCAGGCGCTGGCCACCGGCGATCACGCGTTGATGAGGTCCGTCGCGCGCTCCTTCGCCACGGCCGGCGCGGAACTCTACGCGGCGGAAGCGTACGCCGAGATCAGCCACATGCGCCGAAGGGGCGGGGACAGCGGTGCCGCTGCCGCCGCGGTGGCGGCCGCCCGAGCCCATCTCAGTGCCTGCGACCCGGTGCAGACCCCCGCGCTGCGCTTCCTGGACCAGCCGGCGTCCCTGTCGACCAGGGAACGGACCATCGCCGTCCTGGCTGCCGAGGGGCTGTCGGACAAGGAGATCGCGGAACAGCTCGTCCTCTCGCCGCGGACCGTGAGCAACACCCTCTACCGGACCTACCAGAAGCTCGGCATACCCGGGCGCCGCCACCTCCGGCAACTGCTCGAGGCCTCAGCCAAATAGACCATATAGGCCATATAGATCTGTATACAGGCGAACACCGTCGACAAGCCCTGCCCGGTCTCCGGGCAGGGCTTGTCGACGCGGCTGTCGCGGGCTCGGCCGTCGGATGCGCCGCCTCGGCGCGTCCGACGGGCGCCCGGGCGCGCTGACCAGGTCGACGAAGCAGGCCGGTACCGGGGTTTCCCGGTACCGGCCTGTGCGCCGCGGGCCGGCGGATCAGCTTCCGTCGGCCCGTGACGTCATCCACTGCGTGAGGCCGTCAGGCCCTCACCGACTCGCTCGGCGCGGCGGCCGGCTCCTGGCCGGCGGCGCCGGACCTGCCGCGCATGAAGGCCGCGGTGAGCAGTCCGCCGACGGCGGCGACCGCGGCGGCGCCGAGGAAGGCGGCGCTGAAGCCGTTGGTGAGGGCTGCGGGGTCGCCGGTGCGGTCCGCGCCCTTGGAGGTGGCCAGCGCCGTCAGGGCCGCCAGGCCGAGAGCGGAACCCACCTGGTAGGTGGTGTTGACGATGCCGGAGGCGAGGCCGGCCTGCTCCTGCGGGGCGCCGGACATGGCCGACATCATGAGCGGGATGTAGGCCAGGGACATGCCGGTCGCGGCGACGAGCGACGCGGGCAGGACGTCCACCGCGAAGGTGCCGGTCGGTTCCGCGGCGGACAGCCAGACCAGGCCCGCGGCCAGGACGAACAGGCCGCCGACGATGAGCGGCTTGGGGCCGAACCGGCCCAGCAGCCGGGCGGTGATGAGGGTCATGAAGATCATCAGCAGTCCGGTCATGGGCAGCAGCGCGGCACCGGACGCGAAGGCACCGAATCCGAGGACCTGCTGGAGGTAGAGGTTGAGGAAGTACCACATCGGGATCCAGGCGGCTCCCATCAAGGTCATTCCCACGTTCGAGATGCCGAGCCCGGGGACGCGCCAGATGCCCAGCGGCATGAGGGGGGTACGGACCGTCTTCTGGATGAGGAGGAAGCCGGCCAGCAGGACGGCCGCACCGAGGAGCCCCACGACGGTCTGGGTGTCACCCCAGCCGACCTCGGGGGCGCGGACGGTGGCGAAGACCGCCAGGGCCAGGCCGCCGGTGACCGCCACCGCGCCCAGCAGGTCGACCGAGCCGCGGTTGCCGGCCACGGCGGGCAGCAGTCCGGTGGCGGCCAGGGTGGCGACGCCGATGGGGATGTAGATGATGAACACCCAGGGCCAGCTCGCCCACTCGGTGAAGACGCCGCCGAGGAAGACACCGGCCGTGCCGCCCGCCGGCGCCGCGGCGCCGTAGAGCGCGAGCGCCTTGCCCAGCTCCTTGGGGTCGTGCCCGAAGAGCATCATCAGCAGCGTCATCGAGGCGGGCGCGATGAGCGCGCCGCCGACGCCCTGGACGGCGCGGCCCGCGATCTCCACCCAGGCCGTCGTGGCGGCCGCGGCCACCACCGAGCCGGCGGTGAGGACGACCCAGCCGCTGACGAAGACGCGCCGCGCTCCCAGCAGGTCCGACAGGCGGCCTCCCAGCAGGAGCAGCCCACCGAAGGCGACGACGTAGGCGTTGAACACCCACTGCAGATCGCCCTGGGAGAAGTCCAGGTCACGCTGCATTTCGGGGAGTGCCACACCGATGATCGAAGTGTCCATGATGACCATGAACTGAGCGGCTGCGAGCACCACGAGGGCCCACCAGCGCCGCGGATTGACGGTTGACATTGCTCTGCCTTCCACTGGGTTGCATACCCCCTGGGGGTATCTAGCTGGCGATAATATATACCCCTGGGGGGTATCTGAGAAGTGGGGTGCGGGGATGAATCGCGCCGGGCGGCCCGCGCAGCGGCGCGGCGCCCCGGAACCTGAGGTCCTCGGCGTCAGAAGGCCCCGGGACTAACAGCGTTCAGTGCTGGTGGCCGTCGTCGTGCCGGCCGCTGGAGTCGTCGGAAGGAACCGTCCGCGACTCGGCGGACGCGGCGACCCGGACGGTGAAGGCCGCGGTGCGCACGGTGTCGTCGTGCTTGAAGTCGAAGAAGAGCCGGTAGGTGCCGGCGCTGGGTGCGGTGGTGCCGAAGGAGACATCGGGGCCGGACTTCGTGGTCCCGTCTCCGGGCTCCCCGTCGGGGTGGACGTGCAGGTACGCCAGGTCTCCCGAGCGCAGCGCGACAAGGTGGCCGTAGGCGCCGAGGTAGGGCTGGAGGTCGGTGACCTCCCGGCCGCCGCGGGTGACGGCGAGGGTGAGGCGGCTGTCCGCACCGGCTCGCAGGTCGCCCTTCAGCTTCACCGTGTAGCCGTCGACGGTGGCGGTGGGCGACGGCTCGGGCACCTCGCCCGGGCGGTAGGCACCGGAGACGGCCAGGTCGGCGCCGAGGGTGAGTCCCTCCGACCGGTTCGCGGGCTTGAAGTCGGCGAACACCCGGTAGGCGCCCGCGGCGGGAAGGTCGACGGGAGTGCTCCACGTGCCGTCGGCGGCACGGCGGGGGTGCAGGTGCCGGTAGGTTCCCAGGTCGCGGGAGGCGACGATCAGGTGGAGTTCCTTGCCGTGCGCCCGCTCGTAGGCGGTGACCGGCCGGCCCTTCGCGTCACGGACGACGAAGCGCAGGTCACCGTCGCGGCCCGCGGCCAGGCGCGGGCTCCGCAGATCGAGGCTGTAGCCGCTGTCGGCGACCTGCAGACCGCCGGGCACGGCCGACGACGCTTCGGCTTCGCCGTGGCCCGCGCGGCCGCCGCGCTCTCCGTCATGCCCTCCCCCATGCTCCGGCGCCTCGCTCGCGGCGTGGGCGGAGTGGGGGGAGCGTTCGGGCGTCTCGTCCGTCATCGGAGCGACGGCACCGCCGACCCCGTAAGCGGTTCCGAAGACCGCCGCCGACGCGGCGACGAAGCCGCCGAGCTTCCACAGGACGTTCATCACAGGCTCCTAGAGAGGGGCTGACAGGAGCCTCATACCCTTAGGGGGTATGGGTACCTGTCGAGAGTTGCCCGACATACGGGGTGGGGGTATACGATGCCAGTATAGGCATACCCCCCCAGGGTATGTATCGACTCGAAAGGAATGTGCCATGGGTTCCTGCTGTACTTCTGACGGCAGCTGCTCCACCAGCGCCGCTTCCACCGTCACCGTCGAGGGCACCGCGGTCGCGACGGTCTACAAGGTGTCCGGCATGACGTGCGGTCACTGCGAGACCACCCTCACCCGCGAGATCGGGGTGCTGGACGGTGTGGTCGGGGTGGAGGTGGACGTCAAGGCGGGCCTCGTCACCGTCACCACCTCGACCGAGCCCGACGACCAGAAGCTGGCGGCCGTCGTCGACGAAGCCGGCTACGAGCTGACCGGCCGGGCGGCCTGACGCCCGTCCGTCCGGGCGGCATGCCCACCGGCCGGACGGACGGGCGGAGAGCGCCGAACCGCTCTCACCCGCTGGACCTCGCCCGGGTCCAGCGGGCCTGGCGCCCCCTCAACTTTCCCTCCAGGAGGAGGAGTGATGACCACCTCGGTTTCCGGCAACGCCGAGATCGAACTCGCCATCGGCGGGATGACCTGTGCCTCCTGTGCGGCGCGCATCGAGAAGAAGCTCAACCGCATGGACGGCGTCACCGCCACCGTCAACTACGCGACCGAGAAGGCCAAGGTCGTCTACTCGGCCGAGGTCACGGTGCCGGACCTGATCGCCACCGTGGAGGCCGTCGGCTACACCGCGAAGGAGCCCGCTCCCCCGCGCGGTTCCGGCGCACCGCAGGACGGCGAAGGTTCCGAGGACGGCGCGCAGACGGACGAACTGCGCCCGCTGCGGCAGCGGTTGACCACCGCGGTGGCGCTCGCCGTCCCGGTGATCGCCCTGGCCATGGTCCCGGCCTGGCAGTTCGAGTACTGGCAGTGGTTGTCGCTCACCCTGGCCGCGCCCGTGGTCACGTACGCGGCCTGGCCCTTCCACCGCGCGGCCTGGACCAATCTCCGGCACGGCGCCGCCACCATGGACACGCTGATCTCGGTGGGCACGGCGGCGGCGTTCCTGTGGTCCTTGTGGGCGCTGTTCTTCGGCACCGCCGGCACCCCGGGCATGACCCATGCCTTCGAACTGACCATCGCCCGCACCGACGGCTCGGGGAACATCTATCTCGAGGCCGCCGCCGGCGTGACCGCCTTCATCCTGGCCGGCCGGTACTTCGAAGCCCGGTCCAAGCGCAAGGCGGGAGCCGCGCTGCGGGCGCTGATGGAACTGGGTGCCAAGGACGTCACGGTCCTGCGCGACGGGCACGAGGAACGCGTGCAGATCAGCGATCTGCGGGTCCACGACCGCTTCCTGGTGCGGCCGGGCGAGAAGATCGCCACTGACGGCACGGTCGTCGAGGGCGCCTCGGCCGTGGACGCCTCGATGCTCACGGGCGAGTCCGTGCCGGTCGAGGTGGGGGTCGGGGACGCGGTCACCGGAGCCACCGTCAACGTCGGCGGGCGCCTTGTCGTCGAGGCCTCCCGAGTCGGCGCCGACACCCAACTCGCCCGCATGGCACGCCTGGTCGAGGACGCGCAGAACGGCAAGGCGGCCGCACAGCGGCTCGCGGACCGGATCTCCGCCGTCTTCGTGCCGGTCGTCATCGCCCTGGCAGTGGGGACTCTCGGCTTCTGGCTCGGCAACGGAGCCGAGTTGTCCGCCGCGTTCACCGCGTCGGTGGCCGTACTGATCATCGCCTGCCCCTGCGCCCTGGGCCTGGCCACCCCCACCGCGCTCATGGTGGGCACCGGCCGGGGCGCCCAGCTGGGCATCCTCATCAAGGGGCCGGAGGTGCTGGAGAGCACCCGCAGGATCGACACGATCGTCCTGGACAAGACCGGCACGGTCACCACGGGCCGTATGACCCTGCTGGACGTGCACACCGCCGAGGGCACCGACGAGGCGGACGTCCTGCGACTGGCGGGCGCGCTGGAGCACGCCTCGGAACACCCCATCGCCCAGGCGGTCGCGGCCGGCGCGGCCGAGCGGGTCGGCCCGCTGCCGGCGCCCGAGGACTTCGCCAACGTTCCCGGGCTCGGGGTCCAAGGTGTCGTCGAAGGGCACGCGGTCCTCGTGGGACGCGAGCGGCTGCTCGACGAGTGGGCCCTGGTGATGCCGGTCGAGCTGGCGCGCGCCAAGGCGGCCGCCGAAGCCGCGGGCCGCACCGCCATCGCCGTCGCCTGGGACGGCGAGGCCCGGGCGGTGCTCGAAGTGGCCGACGCGGTCAAGGACAGCAGCGCACAGGCCATCTCCCGGCTGCGGGCACTCGGTCTCAAGCCGGTGCTGCTCACCGGGGACAACCGGGCGGTCGCCGACGCGGTCGCCGCGGAGGTCGGCATCGACGAGGTGATCGCCGAGGTCATGCCCGAGGACAAGGTCGACGTCGTCAAGCGACTGCAGGCCGACGGCCTTTCGGTCGCGATGGTCGGTGACGGAGTCAACGACGCGGCCGCGCTGGCGCAGGCCGACCTGGGCCTCGCCATGGGGACGGGCACCGACGCGGCCATCGAGGCGGGTGACCTCACCCTGGTCCGGGGCGACCTGCGCGCCGCGGCCGACGCGATCCGGCTGTCCCGCAAGACGCTCGGCACCATCAGGTCGAACCTGTTCTGGGCCTTCGCCTACAACGTGGCGGCGTTGCCCCTGGCCGCGGCCGGGCTGCTCAACCCGATGATCGCCGGAGCGGCGATGGCCTTCTCCTCGGTCTTCGTGGTGGGCAACTCGCTGCGGCTGCGCGGTTTCAAGGCGCTCGGCTGAGGCAGCCGTCCGGCGGGGGCGGCCCACCGGGGCCGCCCCCGCACACGCCGTCCGCGTCAGTGCCCGCGAGCCCGTTCAATGCCTGCAACCCCGTTTCCAGCCGCTTCCCAGTGGGCGCGCATAGGTTTCCGGTCAACGGTGGTCGGGCCGGCGTTCCGGTGAACGAGAACGCCGCGGCTGATGCGCGGGGAGTTTCCGCGGACCGCTGTCAAGTGTGTCTGTCGTGCGTCGGTGGCCTGGCCGCCGACGGCCAAGAGGGGGATTTGTCATGGGTGTATCGCGTGTTCCCGCTGTCACGGCGGCGGTGTTGGGGCTCGTGCTGCTGACCGGGTGCCAAGGAAACGGCCTCAAGGGCTCCAAGCCCGGGAAGTCGCGCACCTCGTCGGCGAGGGCCGGGCACCCGGCCAAGACTCCCGCCCGGCCCGGTGCGACGAAGTCCGGCGACGCCTCGGCTTCCGCCTCCCCTTCCGCCTCGCCTTCGGGCCCGGCCAGGCAGGTGGTCGACGCGTCGATGGCCGGCGGTCTGTCCAAGGTGTCGGGCAAGAACCCGGCCAGTGACGTCGACCCGGGCGAGATGCGCGACGGCATGAACCTCGTGTCGGCCGCGTACTCCGACGGGGCGGCCGACGACGCCGTCGTGGTCGTCGCGGTCGATCACGTGCCCGAGCCCACCACCGAGCGCCGTGAACACCTGTGGCGCGGCATGCTGGAGCACGTCAAGTGGGACTTCGACCAGGGCGTGCCCGAGGCGAAGCCGGTCAGCGAACCCGGACCGCTCGGCGGTTCGGTGGAGTGCATGCCGGCGTCGCTCACCGAGACCGGGAACGTCATCTGCGGCTGGGCGGACGCGACGACCGCGGGGGTTGCTCTCTTCCCGGACAGCACCGTGATGTCGGCGTCCATGGAATTCATGGCCATGCGTATCGACCTGGAGAAGTAGGTCCGGCTCCGCGCGCCCAGGGCACCCACGCGGCCGTCGGCCCGGGGCGGGGTACAAGGGCGCAGGCCGGGTGATCAGAAGATCCTGCCCGCCTGCCGGGCCGACGCCGAGGCAGCCCGGCGGTCCTCGATGCCGTCGGGCGCGGTCGGGTGGGAACGGACGTGGATGGCCGTGATGTCGTCGATGCCGGTCCAGCGCAGCCACTCGTCGAAGAAGGCGGTCTGGAAGTCGTCGCCGAAGGCACGGTCGCGGCCCGGCCCGTAGCAGGCGCTGGTGTACACCACGGCGGCCTTCTTCCCTCTCAGCAGCCCGGTGCGGCCGCGCTCGGGACGGATGTCGAAGACCAGGCCCGGCTGGGAGATCACGTCGATGAACTGTTTGAGGATGTAGGGAATGCCGCCGTTCCACATCGGAACGCTGAACACATACCGGTCGTAGCTGTCGAAGCGTTCGAACGTGTCGAGCACGGCTGTCCAGGCACGGGCCGGCGCGCCCTGCGGCGGGGAGCCGGCGAGGAGCGCCATGTGGGCCGCGGCCGCGGTCGGGCCGAACGACGGAAGCGTGCCGTCCCAGAGGTTGAAGAGGTCCACGTCCGCATCGGGGTGGGCCTCCCGGTAGCTGTCGGTGAACACGTCGGCCAGGAACCGGGACTGCGACGCCGTCCCGCGCGGGGAAGCCGCGATGTGCAGGAGTCTGTGCATGGTGGTCTCCTTCACGGCCGGTACCCGGGGTGACGGTCCCGGCCGCCGGTGAGTCGGATGCCGGTGCGGACCCGTTACCGGTACGGCTGACGGCGCCCGCTCCGCCGTGTCAGGCCGCGACGCCGACGGTGGCCCAGTGATGGACCGCCCCGGCCTCCGTCCGGGTGCCGTGTCCGGCGGACAGCGCGTCGATGATGAGCCTGCCGCGGCCGTGTTCGGCGGGGGTACCGGTGGAGGCCCATGAGCCCTCGGACACGGCGGGGCCCGCGTCGGTGACGTCGATGTGCACACCGCCGTCGGCGCCCACCCGCTTCAGCCGCAGAGCCACGGGCGGCAGGGCGTGTTCGACGGCGTTGGTGACGAGTTCGGAGATGATCAGCAGGACGTCGTCCGTCTGCTCCTGCGGCAGCCCCCACGACGCCAGCAGGGTCCGGGCTTCTCTCCGGGCGAAGGCGGCGGCGGTCGCGTCGTGGGCCAGCCGCAGCGTGTAGGCCCTCGGGGAGCACATCAGGACGCGCCGGGTCGGCGCGTCGGCCAGGCAAGTGGTGGGACACATGAGCATCACCGATCCGGTAGCTTCCCGGGGACATCGACGGCTCCGATGCTGGCCGTTCGCCCTGTCGGGCCCCTGTCCGACCACTGTCCCGGCGCGTGTCGCGCCCAACCCCGGCGACATCACGGATGCCTGTGGTGCTCCTGTGACTGGCGGGGCAGTAGTCACCCTCACCCCCTCATGTCCGCATCAGCCGGGTCGGTCAGGACCGCTGTTCTCCGTGCGAAAGCCCGCGCGGGAGGGCATGGCCGGCGGATGGGCGGGATCCACGGCGAGACGGGCGGCGTAGGCGGCGCGGTAGTGGTCGTCGCCGATCAGGGCGCGAGCGCGGTCGGTGCCCCGCTCGATGTCCTGCCATTCGGGGAGCGACGCCGGGCAGCGGTGTTCTTCGCGCCACCGTGCGGCGGCCCCCAGGAGGTTCGCCGCCCTCGTGCCGTCGCCGCGTGCCGCCGTGGTGCAGGCGAGGCCTTCCATCGCGCCCGCCACCGCGGCGGCGCACCCGGCGGGGGCGGCGGCGTGCCAGGCGCGAAGGTGACAGGACTCCGCGGTGTCCAGGTGGCCGGAGAGTTCGGCGACGAAGCCCAGGCCGGTGAGTGCGGCGGCGGTCCAGTCGGGCTTGTCCTGCCCTTCGAGGAGTTCCAGGACCCGGGTGTAGTGGCTGTGGGCGGCGGCGAGGTCCTCGTGCTGGCGGGCGAGATGCGCCTGGCCCAGGGCTGCCAGGGGGTTGCCGTCGGCACCGAGTTGCCGGGCCACGGCGTGGGACTGCTCGAAGTAGTGCTCGGCGCCGGGCAGGTCTGCGAGCACCAGTTTGATCAGGCCGACGTTGGCCAGTGCGTACTGCACGGTGTTGGCCATGCCCGTCTTCCTGCCCTCGGCCAGGGCGCCCAGGTAGGCGTCCAGTGCCGCGTGCGGGCGGCCCGCTCGGTGCAGGGCGAGGCCCAGGTGGTACTGGATGGCCGAGGTGCCCCAGTGGTCGCCGAGTCGTGTGAAGACCGACAGGGCGCGTTCGGCGTACTCCGTCGCGGTGTCGAAGGTGCCGAGGGTGAACCGCAGTTCCATCTCCACGAACAGTGTCAGGGCTCGTCCCCACTCGTCGCCCCGGCGTGCGAACTCCTCGGCGGCCTGCACCAGCATGGCCAGGCATTCCCGGGTCTGGTTGCCGGTGATGCCCTCCACCGCCAGGAGGGTGCGGGAGTAGGCCGCCCGGTGCGTGTCGCCCGTCTGCTCGAACAGCTGGAGGCCGGCGCGTGCGGCGGCGGCGCACCGCTGGTCGGGGTGTACGACGCACGCGCCGGGCCGTCCCGCGAGCGACTGTGCCTGCAGGGCGCGCCCCCGCACGGAAGGGGATCCGCCCTCCGCGGCCGCCAGCATCCGCTCGACCTCGCGGCCGCCGCCGATATGGCTGGCGAAGTACCAGAACCAGCCGAGCGCGGCGACCAGCCGCAGGCCGCGGTCGGGGTCGGAGCCGCCGTGTGCGTGGCACCAGGTGAGGGCGGCCCTGATGTTGTCGCGCTCCTGATCGAGCCAGGCCAGCCACTGTCCTTGGCCGGAGCCGCGGAGCTCGGGCTCGCCGCGCTCGGCCATGTCGGTGAAGTACCGCGCGTGCGCGTCGGCGAGGCGTTCCTCCTCGCCCGCCTCTCGCAGCCGCCGGGCGCCGTATTCGCGCAGGGTCTCCAGCAGCCGGAACCGCGCCGGGCCGGCGTGTCCGGCCACCACCATGGAGCGGTCGACCAGGTGGCCGAGAAGGTCGAGGATCTCCCCGCGTTCCAGGCCGCCGTCGGCGCACAGCGTCTCCGCCGCGTCCAGACCGCAACCGCCCCGGAAGACCGACAGCCGCCTGAACAGGATCCGCTCGGGCTCGGTGAGCAGGTGGTAGCTCCAGTCGATGGTGGCCCTGAGGGTCTGCTGGCGGGTCTCGGCGGTCCGTGTGGTGGCGGTGAGCAGGGCGAAACGGTCGTTCAGACGCGAGGAGATCTCCTGGACGGGGAGGGTCTTGATGCGGGCGGCGGCCAGCTCCACCGCGAGGGGAATACCGTCGAGCCTGCGGCAGATCTGCGCCACCGCCGGGCCGTTGTCCGCGTCGAGTGCGAACTCCGGCAGAGCGCTGCGGGCCCGGTCGAGGAACAGCCGCACCGCGTCGTAGGCAGTCAGGTCCGCGGACCCTGCCGACCGGGGTGGCACGCCGAGGGGGGTCAGGGCGTACTGGGTTTCCCCGGCGACTCCCAGCGGCTCCCGGCTGGTGGTGAGGATCCTCAGGTCGGGGCAGGAGGCCAGCAGTCGTTCGGCCAGCACGGCGCAGCGGGCGGCCAGGTGTTCGCAGTTGTCCAGGAGCAGCAGTACCTGGCGTCCGCGAAGCCAGGCGATCAGCCGGTCCTCGTCCGCCTCAGCGGCAGCCGGGACGCCCAGGGCGTCGGCCACGGCGCGCGGGAGGAGCGCGGGTTCGCCGACCGGTGCGAGCTTGACCAGGCACGCCCCGTCGCCGGTGCTCGTGCGGCGAGCGGCCTCGATCGCCAGGCTCGTCTTGCCCACCCCTCCCGGGCCGGTGAGCGTCACCAGGCGCTGCCGGGTCAGCAGGGCGATGAGCTGCTCGGTCTCGGCGGTCCTGCCGACGAACGAGGTCAGCCGGGTCGGCAGGCCGGTGTGTGCGGCGCCTCGGGGAGCGTCCGCGCCCCCGAGCCGGGGGTCCTGGCGGAGGATGGCCTCCTGCAGCCGACGCAGCTCCGGGGAGGGCTCGAGACCGAGTTCGCTGTCCAGGATCCGGCGAGCCCGCTGGTAGGCCGCCAGTGCCTCGGCCTGCCGGCCCGAGCGGTAGAGGGCCAGCATCAGCTGACCGTGGAGGCGCTCCCGCAAGGGGTGCCGCAGCACCAGCGTGTCCAGCTCACCGGCCACTTCGGTGTACCGGCCCGCGGTCAGAAGCAGCTCGGCGCGCTCCTCGATCGCCGACAGACGTGCCTCTTCCAGCCGGGCGGCCTCCGGCTTCGCCCATCCCTCATCGGCGAACTCGGCCAGCGCCGGGCCCCGCCACAGGTCGAGTGCCTGCTGGTAGCGGCGCAGGGCGTGGTCGGGTGCCTGCCCGGCAAGGCGCCGGGCCTCGGCGACCAGGTTCGTGAAGCGCACCGCGTCGACCTGGTCCGGGTCGAGCCGGGCCAGGTACCCGGGTGCGTGTGTGGTGATGAGGCCGGCCGGCAGTCCCTGGGCCGCCAGAGCGCGCCGCAGCTTCGACACCCGCAGCTGCAGAGCGTTGCCCGGGTCGGCCGGCAGGTTGTCTCCCCACAGTGCGTCGATGAGCGACCCGGCGGGGACCACATGGCCGGCGTCCAGTGCCAGGCGCACCAGCAGCGACTGCTCGGCTCGGGCGGGCAGTGCGCACGGCCGGTCGTCGGAGACGATCTCGAGCGGTCCCAGGAGGCGGATGTCCACACCCGGGCCTCCTCCCTCACGTGACCGGGTGCGTCGTCGAGGGTACGCACGTCTCCATGGTGCACCGGCCCCGGTACGGCGGACCCGGCCGGTGCGGTCCGGGCACCCGGGCCGGTTCCGGCTCCTCCCGCGGCGGTGGCTGCGACGTACCGCTTCCGTCGGCCGGCGGCGGGGCTTGAGTAGCGGGTACTCGTGCGGCAGCCCATGCGCGGTCGGCAGCCTGGTGCGTGCCTCCGCCGGCTGCCCCCGCCCTGGGCCGCCCGACCCCCTGGGCATCGCCCGGACGACAAGCCTCGCCCGCTGGAGATCCACGGGACGGAGGGGCATCCGGCGGCTGCCGCCCGCGGTGGGCCTGCCGGCGCGGCCGGCGGGCCGACGGCCCCGGTACGGCGTCCCTTCGGCGACTTCGCCGCCGAAGGAGTACTGATTACTCATGATCGGACGTTCGGCGGCGGGTTGGATGAGCATGGCCTGTGAATGGTGGCCAGGCATCCCGCAGCTGTGGCGGCGCGTGGTCGCCGCGGCCCTGACATCGTAGTGCGCGGCGCCGCCGTCGACGACGCGGGGGCCGGCCGGCACTGCCGCCCGCAGCGGGGGCGTTACACGGTGAAGGGGCGGTACCGCATGACCGGTCGGGAACAGCACACTTTGGTCGGCGCCGACGGGCGCGCCGTGGGTGACGGGCGCTACGTCCTGCGGAGCCTGCTCGGAGAAGGCGGCATGGCCACGGTGTACCTCGGCCACGACACCGTCCTCGACCGGCCGGTGGCCGTCAAGCTGCTCCGCTCGGACCTGGCCGGGCAGCAGGCGTTCCGGCTGCGGTTCACGAGAGAGGCCAAGGCGGTCGCCAGCCTCAACCACACCAACATCGTGTCGGTGTTCGACTCGGGCGAGGGCACGGGCGAGGGTGCGGCCGAGCCGTACATCGTCATGGAGTACGTGGAGGGTTGTCCGCTGCGGGAGCTCCTCGACCAGCATGTGGCCGAGAGCGGGGCGATGCCCGCACCGCTGGCCCTGCAGATCACGAGTGAGGTGCTGGCCGCCCTGTCGGAGAGCCACGCGAGAGGGCTGATCCACCGGGACATCAAGCCGGCCAACGTGATGATCACCCGGCGCAACGTGGTGAAGGTGATGGACTTCGGGATCGCCCGGGCGATGGAGAGCGGGCTCGGCTCCATGACGCAGACCGGGATGGTCGTCGGCACTCCTCAGTACCTCTCCCCCGAGCAGGCCATGGCCCGGCAGGTGGACGAGCGCTCCGACCTGTACTCGGTCGGCTGCATGCTCTTCGAGATGCTCACGGGCCGGCTGCCGTTCGACGGCGACGCGCCGCTCGCCATCGCCTACCAGCATGTGCAGGCGCCCGCGCCGGTGCCTTCCCTGGTCAATCCGTCCGTGCCCGAGTCAGTCGACCGGCTGATCGCCACTGCTCTGTCCAAGGATCCCGCGCACCGGCACCAGTCCGCCGACGCCATGCGCGAGGCGGTCCAGGCACTGCTCGCGGAGATCGGGCCGGGCGGACCCCATGCCCCCGCCCGGCCGGCGCAGTCCGCCGGGCAGCCCGGTGCCGGGCCGGGCGGCGACTCCTTCGGTCCCCCGCCGGCGGTGGGGGCTCCTTACCTGCCCACCTACGCGGCGCCCGCGTACCCCTCGCAAGGAACCGCCGCGCCGGTTTCCGGCGGCCAGCCGCCGATGGGCGCGAATCCCAACCCCTATCAGGGGACGCACCCCGGCGGACACGCGCCGCACTACCCGAACCGCCCCTCGTCGCCGCCGCGCCGCAAGGCCCTGGTGTGGGGGGCGTCGGTCACCGCCGTGCTCGTGCTGGGCGGGCTGACGGTGCTGACGCTGGGCAACGGGGAGAAGGCCGACGATCCGCAAGACGTCGGTCCGGACACGAGTGCTTCGCAGCCCGCGGCGTCGGCGTCGGCGTCCCCCTCGCACGGCGATGTCGTGATGGGTGACACCTCGCTCACGATGCCGGTGAAGGACTGCACCAAGCCCAAGCTCTCCCAGGACGGGAAGATCTCGGTGCCGTGGTTCAAGCTGCACCACATCGACTCGGTGCGCGCCTGCGCGAAGGCCGGCGGCTGGAAGCTCACGGAGAAGGAGAAGGACGAATCCCTCTGGGGGAAGGGAATCGTCGTCGACCAGTCGCCGCTCGGCGCGCAGGTCGATCCGGACCTCAAGGCGGTGACCGTCTGGGTGTCGACGGGCGTCTCGTAGCGGCGGGCCCGGTTCGCATCCGGCGGGCCGGGGCCGGGCTCGTCGGCGCGATGAGTACCGGCTGCTCATCACGCACCGCTCTCGCGCGTGCTCCAATCGACGGGTGGTGAGTTGCCGTTCATCCCCGGAGCGGCATCTCACCGCCGTGGGCTGTTCCGTATGCGGAACACCCCACCTCACTTCTCCGCTCCTTCTCGCCGACACGCAGGGCCTGGTCACCGGCGGCTGGGCGTGGCGGGCTCTCGCGCGGGACGCGCTTCGGGCAGCGGGTCGGCGGGGGCCCGGCCGCTGCCGCGTCGGCTCGCGCGTGCGGGCCGGCCGAGGACGACGCCGGCCAGGACCAGCGCCAGCCCGCACGACTGCTGGACTGTCAGCGCCTCCCCGGCGACGACGACACCCAGCAGTACGCCGGTGACGGGGTTGAGCAGGCCGATCAGTCCCACGGTTCCGGCCGGCAGGTGCCGCAGCCCCGTGAACCAGGCGGCGAACGCCAGCGCGGTGGCGACGAGCGCGACGTAGCCGAAGGCGAGCAGTCCGGGCGTGGACAGTGCGGGCGGGGCCCCTTCCACGACAGCGGCTACCGGAAGGAGGAAGAGGCCTCCCGCGGTCAGCTGCCATGAGGTGGAGGCCAGCACGTCGACGTCGGCGTTCCACCGCTTGGTCAGTATGTGGCCGAACGACGACACCAGCATGGCGGCCACCGACGCGATGACGCCCGGCACACTCACACCCGAGGCTCCCGTCAGCAGCATGAGACACACGCCGACGAGCCCGATCGCGGCGCCGGCCAGGTGAGCGGTCCTCGGACGCTCGGCCATCAGCAGCCACGCCACGAGCATCATCGTCAGCGGGGACACCGCCATGACCGTCGAGGCGACGCTGGTGGGAAGGAGTTGGGAGGCGGCGTAGACGAGGACGAAGAAGACGCTCACGTTGAGCGTCCCCAGCACGGCGGACCGCCACCACCATGCGCCCCGCGGCCGCTGCCGGCACAGGAGCAGCAGGAAGAGGCCGGCCGGCAGCGCTCGTACGGCGGCCCCGTAGAGGGGGCGGTCGGCGGGGAGGAACTCGTGCGTGACGTAGTAGTTGGCTCCCCAGGCGACCGGTGCGATCGCGGTGAGTGCGACCCAGCGCACATTAGCTTCCATGGAAGGCATCTTACTTCCACGGAAGCTATAATGTCTTCCATGGAAGACAGCCAGCTGGACCGAGTGGCCCGCATCCAGGCGGACTGGCGCCGGGAACGGCCCGATCTCGACGTCTCCCCCCAAGGAGTGATCGGCCGGCTGCACCGGCTGGCCGGCCGGCTCACCGGGGAACTCGGCCTCGTCTATGCCCGGTACGGCCTCAGCGAAGGGGAGTTCGACGTCCTGTGCGCGCTGCGCCGCGCCGGTGAACCGTACGAACGGGCGCCCGGCGAACTCGCCGCGCACACCATGGTCACCACCGGGGCCATGACGAAGCGGATCGACCGCCTGGAGCGGGCCGGACTCGTCACCCGCCGGCGTTCCGAGGACGACCAGCGGGGACGGATCGTCGCCCTCACCGCCCCCGGACGCGAACTGATCGACCAGGCGTTCACCGAGCACATGGGCAACGAACGCCGCCTGCTGGACGCGCTGACACCCGCCGAGGCAGCGACACTCGAGGCGCTGCTCGCCACCTGGCTGTCCCGCATGGACCAGCCGCGCGCCGCCGACAGCGACTGACCCGCGACCCCGGTACCACCCGGCCAAGTCGCCATTCCCCTTGGAGACCACATGGAAGCATTCGTCATCGGCGCCACGGGATACATAGGTGGCGCCATCGTCGATCATCTGCTCGAGCGGGGCCACGACGTGGTGGGCCTGGCCAGATCTCCGGCATCCGCCCAGGCCCTGGAGGCGGCCGGGGCGAAGGTTCAGCCGGGTGAGGTCAGCCGCCCTTCGGAGTGGGTGGCACGAGCCCTTCAGGCCGACGCCGTCGTGTTCGCGTGGCTGGACCCCGTTCCGGACCGGTTCCGCGAGGTGGACACCACCGCGGTCCGTTCGGTTCTGCGGGCGATGCGGGGCACGGACAAGGCCTTCCTGTACGTGACCGGCTCACTCGGCACCGGGAACACCGGGCCCGAGGTGGAGGTCGACGAGTCGACTCCCGACGATCCGCCCGCCTTCCTCGCCTGGCGGTCGAAGCTCGAGGGTGAGATCCGGCAGGCCGCCGGCACGGGCGTCCGCAGCACGGTGGTCCGCGCGCCCATGGTGTACGGACGCACGAGCGGCTTCGTCGCGACATCGCTGCTGGCCGACTACCGCGGCACCGGCCGGGTGCACTACGTCGGCGACGGGCACAACCTGCTCGCCTTCGTGCACGTGGACGATCTCGCGGCCCTGTGTGTCGGCGCGATCGAGCGCGCCCCCGCCGGCTCCCTGTATCTGGCGGGCAACGGAGAGAGCATGTCCTACCGGGACTTCTCCGTCATGGCGAGCCGTGCGCTGGGCGGGGGCGGGGAAACGGCCTCCCTGCCGGTCGAAGTGGCGTCCCAGGCGCTGGGTCCCTTCGCCGAGGCGCTGACCTACTCCCAGCGGCTGTCCAGCGCGGCGGCCCGCGAGCAACTGGGGTGGAGCCCGAAGATGCACGGCGTCGCGGAGGAACTGGGACTGCTGAAGCAGCTTGTCTGATGCCACGGCTCCGGCCGGTACCGGACGCACCGGGACGCCCACCGGGCCGGTGAGGCGGCGAATCACGCACGTGACACACCTCGCCATGGCGACCGTCATGGCGAGGACACGGCGGGCGTGACGAGGAGTGCCCGCGTCGGTGCGGTGACGGCGGGCCCGCCGCGGTCACCCAGGCCGTTTCCGGCGGTCCGGCGGTGCGGACCGCCGGACCCTCGGTCAGCCCGAGGCCGCCGCCAGCGCTTCCAGTACGCGCTCGGTGTCGTCCTCGGTGGTGCGCCAGTTGCTGAACGCGGCCCGCAGTCCGGGCACCCCGTCGTACACCGTCGGCGTCACGTACGCCTCCCCGGACTCGGCGACCGCCTGCGCCAGCGCGCTCACCCGTTCCGTGGTCGGGTCGTCGGCGAGGGTGAAGCAGACGACGTTGAGCCGGACCGGTGCCAGCAGGCGCAGACCGGGCAGGGCGTCGACGCCCTCACCGAGACGCCGGGCCAGGGCCACGTTCCGCTCGACGATCTCCCGGTGCCCGGCCTGCCCGTAGGCCATGAGCGAGAACCACGCCGGCAGGGCGCGCAGCCGCCGCGAGTTCTCCGGGGTCAGGTGCAGGAAGTCCGGCTCGCCGACGGGCATCCCGAGGTACGGCGAGGCGTTGTGGAACACCGCCACCTGGAGGTCGCGGCGCCGGGTGAACTGCACGGCCGCGTCGTAGGGAACGTTCAGCCACTTGTGCAGGTCGACGCAGACCGAGTCGGCCGCGTCGAGGCCGTCGACCAACGACGCGTACTCGGGGGACAGCGCGGCGAAACCGCCGAACGCCGCGTCCACGTGCAGCCAGAAGTCGTAGCGCTCCTTCAGCGCGGCGATCGCGCGCAGATCGTCGAAGTCGACGGTGTTCACGGTGCCCGCGTTCGCGACGACGATCGCCGGCCGGCCGTCCCGCCCGGCCAGCGCCTCCTCCAGCGCGGTCACGTCCACGGCCTCCCGGTTGCCGGACAGCAGCGGCACCTGCCGCAGCCGGTCCCGGCCGATGCCCAGCACCGACATCGCCTTGGTGATGCTGGAGTGCGGGCTGCCGGAGAGCACGTCGACCGGGCCCAGCGCCGCCGCGCCGGCCCGGGAGACGTCCACGCCCAGCCGCTCACCGAGCCACTCCCGGCCGACCGCCAGCCCGATCGTGTTGGAGACGGTCGCGCCCGTCACGAACGCGCCGCTGTGCGCCTCGCTCAGCCCGAACAGCTCGCGCAGCCAGCCGACCGTCTCCCGCTCCAGCTCCTGCGCCCACGAGCCGCCCGCGCCCGAGATGTTCTGGTCGAGGGCCGACGTCAGCCAGTCACCGGCGACCGACGCGGGGGTCGCGCCTCCGGTGACGAAGCCCAGGTAACGGGGGCCCGCCGAGCCGGAGAAGCCCGGCGCCCACCGCTCGGCGAAGCGTGTGAGGGCGTCGGCGCCGCCCACGCCCTCGACGGGCAGCGGAGCACGCTCGGGAGCCCGGCCGGACGCGGCGACCGGCCGCTCGGCGAGGCCCGTCACCTCCCGGGCGGCGTAGTCGCGGGCGGACTGCAGGAGTTCGGAGAGCCGGGAGAGGTCATCGGCGAGTGCGGGGTGCATGCGCGCAGCGTAGAACGCGCAGGCAGCCGGATGTCTGGTCCACTCGAGGAGAACTGGACCAGACATACTGGCCGTGTGGACACTGGATTCGTCGCCGCGCTCGGCGACTGGCGCGTCCGGTCGGGCCCGCTCTCCCGCACCCTGGCGGCGGCGGTACGCGAGGCCGTGATCGACGGCCGGCTCCCGGTCGGCACCAGGCTGCCGTCCGAGCGGGAACTGGCCCGCACCCTCGGGGTCAGCCGCGGCACGGTGGTCTCCGCGCTGGCCGGGCTGCGCGACGACGGCTGGCTGCACACCCGGCACGGCAGCGGCAGTTCGGTACGGCTGCCTCCCCGGCTCACGGAGCGCACCAGCCCCTGGTCCCTGGACCGGGGCGGCGCCGCCGACGCCGACCTCGACCTCACTCTCGCCGTCACCGCCGCACCGCACGACGCCTACCTCACCGCTCTCGCCCGCGCCGCCGAACGCAGCGCGCCGCTGCTCGTCGACTCCGGGGTCGCCGGCTGCGGGCTGCCCGTGCTGCGGGAGCTCCTCGCCGGCCGCTACACCCGCGCCGGCCTCGCCACCCGGCCCGAGCAGATCCTCGTCACCTCCGGCGCCCAGGCCGCCCTCACCCTGCTCCTGGACCACCTGCACGCCGACCGCCGGCGCCCCGCCGTGGTGGAGAACCCCGCCTACCCCGGCGCCCTCGCCCTCCTGCACGCCCGCCGCGTCCGCCTGCTGCCGGTGCCCGTCTCAGCCACCGACGGCTGGGACATCGAGCGCCTCACCGCGGCCGTGCGTCAACACCGGCCCCAACTGGCCTATGTGGTGCCCGACTTCCACAACCCCACCGGCGCCCACATGGACGCGCGGACGCGCCGGGCGGTCGCCGAGCTCGGCGACCGCCACGGGCTGACCGTCCTCGCCGACGAGACGATGCGCGACCTGGACCTGAGGACCCCGCCCGGCACCGAACCGCATCTCGCCGGCGCGCGGGTGATCCAGATCGGCTCGGTGAGCAAGACCCTGTGGACGGGTCTGCGGGTCGGCTGGATCAGGGCGAACGCGGACCTCGTACGGCAGTTGCGGCGCAACCCGCTCCAGGCGCAGCTGGCTCCACCGCCGCTGGAACAGCTCATCGCCGTCGAACTCCTCGGCGACCTGCTCCCGGACCTCCTCGCGAACCGGCGCGACCAACTGCGCGACCAGCGTGACCATCTGGCCGCCCTGCTGACCGGCACCGAGTGGACCTACACCCTTCCGGCCGGCGGACTGAGCCTGTGGCTGCACCTGGGGGACGGCATGCGGGCGACCGACCTCGCGGCCAGGGCCGCCGCGCGCGGACTCGCGGTGACCCCGGGACCGCGCTTCGCCGCCGACCGCGCCACCCTCACCCGCCATCTGCGCCTGCCGTTCACGGCGACACCCCGGACGCTGACGCGGGCGGTGGAGCTGCTGCGGGAGTGTTGGCGGGCGGGGGCGCCTGTGTCCCCCCTCGCTTGAGCCGGCCGACGATGCCGGGATCGGTGATCGCGGTGTCGTCGGCCAGCATGACGGCCTTGCTGAGGATGACGGCCAGCATGTGGTCGCCCTCGAACGGCAGGTAGGCGCCGGGCGGGGGAAGGGCGCCGCCGGCCACGGGGACGACGCACAGGTAGGTGTTGTCGGGGCTCATGAGGATGTTCCCGGAGCCGAGGTGGATCCGGTAGGTGTGCAGGGTGCCCCGGACGGTGAGGAACCTTCCGTCGATCTCGCACCGGTCGGCGATGCCGAGTCGCGGCAGCAGGCCGGCGAGCAGTTCCTTCCTGGTCCGTGCCGGCTGGGACAGCTCGCCGAAGGCGTAGCCGTTCCAGTAGTGCTGGAAGCGTCCTCGGGGGCCGCCGTCCTGCCAGGTGGGGTCGTTGCCGACGCTCGCGACGCCGACGAAGAGGTCGACGTCGCGGAGGACCTCGCTGAGCACCAGCTCGGGTATGCCTTCGAGGGGCAGCGGATCGACGTGCCCGTCGTGCATGGTGTAGGCGCCGCCGTTGGCGTGGGCGTGGTTCTGGGGCGCGTCGAGCGGGTAGAAGCGGACCTGGTCGGTTCGGACGGTGAGGAAGCTTCCCGAGCCCGCGACGTCGTCGTCGATGCCTTCGATCCAGTATTCGCCGCGCAGTCCCCATGCGGGCAGGTCGATGGTGGCGGGAGGGTAGACGTCGTCGACGGCCATGCGCAGTCTGTTGCGCCAGCCCCGTGCGGCGGCGAGGGCGTTGAACTGGTGCTGGCGCAGGATGTGGGCGGCGAACCGGTTGGAGTAGTCGCGGGTCTGCCGCTCCGCCCCGGTGAGCCGGTACACCTCGCGGTGGGCCTGTTTGAAGGGCTGGGTGATGCCGTGCCGACGCAGCCAGTCCCGCCAGGCGAGGACGTCGTCGGGGTCCTGGGCGATGGGGTGCCACAGTTCGACGCGCGCGTCCGGTGCGGCCTGCACCGGGCTGCCGTCCAGGGTGCGCCACTGGCCGTCGGCGTATCCGCAGGTGAGGCCGTCGACGCTCCACAGCAGGCGGCGGGCGAGAGTGCCGAGCAGTGGATGGCCGGCGTAGCGCTCGCACCAGGCGGGGAACGTCCATGTGCGGCGCGAGAGGTAGAGGCGTTCCAGCCGGGTGCTCTGGGCGGTGAGCATCTTGTCGATGTCCTTGGCCGCCGCCTTGAGCGCTTTGACCTCTTCGGCGTGGTCGCGCCGCACCGAGGCCGGCGCGGTCTTCGTGCTGCGGCCTGTCGTGCCGCGCCACGTCAGGGAGGCTTTTCCGTCGCGCACCGAGAGCACGGCGGTGGTGTCGCCCAGGGTGTGTTCGCCGTGCCCGACACCGGTGAGCCGGTAGGCGGGAAGGGCCAGTTCCTCGATCTCCTCCCGGGATACGCCCATGGCCGTGGCCCGGGACTCCAGGGCCGCGTCGACGAGCTTGAGCGTGGGCTTGGAGGTCAGGCGGGCGGTGAGCCGCGCCAGTTCACCCAGAGACGCCTCTCCCTGGAGTCCGCCGAGCGTGTGGACGGCCGCGTTCGCGATTCTCGGGTGCCGTGGCCCGAGCCCCGGGATCTTCCGCACACAGAAGTCCACCAGCTGCCCCAGGACCCGTGCGGAGCCGGCGCTCTCCGGGGTGAGCGCGAGCAGCCAGACCAGACCTCGCACGGCCACCGCGTTGTACGGATCGAGCATGCCGGGGAAGGTGTTGATGCCGTTGTGGACGAGCGGAACCGGGCGTGGCCGGTCGACCATGCCGAGCCAGCAGACGACCGTGGCGCCAACCGTCTCGGGGCCGATCTCGTCGATGAGGCCCTTCGCCCTCGCGTTCCAGGCGGCGGTCGGCCGTACCGCGGTCGCGGTCAGCGCGTGCCGGAGCAGCAGCGGCCAGCTCTCGTGCAGACCGGGAAGCTCGCCGAGCGCGTGGTCGCTCCAGGCTTCCCCCGGGTTGAGGAGAGGGTGACTGACCTGTTCCTCGCTCAGGTGCCCGATGCCGCCGGGCTGGTAGCCGTTCTTCCGTACGGTGCGGCGCAGTGTCGCGACGAACGCGGTGGAAGGCATCGTGCCTGCCGCCAGCTCGGAGTCCGTCTCGATGATCCTCCACAGTTCGTGGGTGTGGGGGGTGTCCAGCGTGAAGCTCCGCCCGAGGGCGTCCACTTCCCGGAGCCGTCCGGGCAGAGAGCGGACGCTGGGGAGGCCGCTGATCAGCAACTCCTTCAACCGCTGCATGCGGTCCCACAGCGAGTGCTCGTGGCCCCGGCAGTCCTGCTCGGACCAGCCGTGCCGGACCCACTGCCGCATCACCGTGGCCCGGTAGAGATGGACCATGTCGTTGGCCAGTTTCGCCGCGTGGAATTCCGACAGGGACAGAAGCACGGCGGAGATCCGGCGACTGTCGTCGGGTTCACCGGCTTCTGCGATTTCACCGAGCTCGCCGATTTCACCGAGAGCCGCGGCGTCCATCAGTTCCCGCGCCAGGCGGTAGGTGTCGTTTTCCATGGCGAATCGGGAGACGGCTTCCAGCCGGTCCGGATTTCGTGGTGAGGTCATCAGCCACCCGCCAGAGGAACGAGCTTCAGGAAAGTGATCTCCACGTCCGGCGACAGGACCACCTCGTCGTCCAGATCCTCCATTTGCCGGTCCCCCACCAGGACGACGAACCTCTGGCGCCGGAAGGCCTCCAGCGCCGATTCGACGGCATGCCGGGCATCCGCGGGCCGGTCCGCACCCCATCGCCGTGGACCTGCCGCCGTGCCGGTGAGCGCGCTTCCGCGGGGCCGGTCGAATTCCTCGGACACGCGGCGCCGGATGACCTCTCTCAAGGTCACCCGTTCCCCGGCGTTCATCGGAGCATCGACGGTTGTCGGAGCATGCCTGTGCGGATCGTCGTCGTGAGCGGACGCCGTATTCGGATTCATCATGGCGAGGACCATAAACCCTGCCACTGACAATGGCCGGGACAGCCCCGGCTCCCCCGTCGGCTCCGGATTTCTGAGTAATTTCTACTCGGTACGGCTGCGGTCACCCGGCAGGTCCGCGGCTCAGCGCACCGGGAAGCCGAATTCGTAGCCCTGTTCCTTGAGCCAGGGAAGGATCCGGCGCAGGGCCTCGACGGTCTGGGAGCGGTCGCCGCCCGCGTCGTGGAACAGGATCGTCGGCCCGTTGGGCAGTTCCCGCTCGACGGTGGCGACGATGGCGTCCGTGCCCGGCCGCTCGAAGTCCTTGGAGTCCACATTCCAGCCCAGCGGGCGCATGCCCCGGGAGGCGGCGAGCTTGCGGCTGTAGGGGGTGAACGCCCCGCCGGGCGCCCGGTAGTACATCGGCCGCACGCCCCCGGACGCCTCGGTGATCATGCGTTCGGCGTCGAGGATCTCCTTCGACTGGTAGGCCTGCGACTTGGTGTCCATGGTGGTGTCGTGCGAGATGGAGTGGTCGCACAGCCGGTGCCCGGCCGCGACCACCTTCTTCACGAGGTCCGGGTGGGCCTGCGCCTGCGTCCCGACCATGCAGAACGTGGCCTTCACCCCGTTCTCCCGCAGCACGTCCAGCATCTGCGGCGTCCACGTGGGGTCGGGTCCGTCGTCGATGGTGATGTTGACGGCATGCGATCCCTTGTCCGACGCGTGCACGATGGTCATCGCCACCGGCCGGACGTCACCGCGCGGCGTGGCCGACGCGGTCGGCCGGGGCGACCCGCCGTCCACGACACCGGCCTGCGCGGTCCACACCGAGACGCCCGCGGCAAGTGCCGTCACCCCGGCTGCCGCCACAGCCAGCCTGCCGTACCAGCCCCGCCCGCCACCGTGCCGCGCCATGTCCGCCCCCGCTTCCCGCAGTTCCTCGCCGATCACCGGTCGACTTCCGACCACTTGATGGGACGACGAATCGCTGCCATCGGATGCGTCCGTTACCGATCACTGACAATTCCGGGGGATTTCGCGGACAACCGGGCCGGCGGCGGCTGGAACGGCGCTGCCGTCGCCGCCCGCGGCCGTTCTCGCTCGGCGGGCCCGCGGAGTTCAGCTCTTGAGGGCGTCCGCGATCCGGCGGGCGGCCTCGGCGGGTGTGAGGTGTGTGGTGTCGACGACCTCGGCCTCTGCGTGCAGCCAGGTGCGGGCCGCCTCGGCGTAGGGCTCGAGGTACGCCAGGCGGAAGGGTGAGGGGACGGGAGTGGCCCCCTCGATGCGCCGGCGGAGGGTGTCCTGGTCGGCGTGGAGCACGAAGTGCCGCACCGGGATGGCGTGTCGGGCGAGGCCCGCGCTGATCTCACGCCAGTACCGCTCGACCAGGACGGTCATGGGGATCACCAGGACGCCGCCGGTGTAGTCGAGTACACGGCGGGCGGTCTCGACCACGAGCGGCCGCCACGGCGGCCAGTGCTGGAAATTGTCCGTCTCGGGCAGCCCCGGGGTGATGTCCATGAGTGTCTCGCCGACCTTCTCGGCGTCGAACACGCGTGAATCGGGGATCAGTCGCTGCACCAGTGGACTGGTCGTCGTCTTGCCCGCGCCGTGGGTGCCGTTGAGCCATACGATCATGTGGCCCGATGCTAGGGCCTGCCGGGCGGACGGCGACGGAGCGGCCGGCCCGCGGGCGGCGGGGCGGGGCGGCACTCGTCGCCGCGGTCAACGACATCGAACTCACCTCTGGCGCTTGGGCGTTCGGCGGCCGTGCCCGGCCGCAGAAGCAACACCTCTCAGGCTTTGCGGGCGAGCAGGTGAACCTCTTGGAACTGCCGTCGGTCGGTGGGCTGGGGCCGGCGCACCGTACGGGCCACCTCCGCGAGTCCGGACTCGTCCAGCATCGCGGCGAGGTGGTCCGGCCACCACCGGTAGGCCGGCGCGACGGTGTGATCGAAGACCTGTGTCGGGTGAGACGGACCCTCGCTGGCGGAAAAGCCGATCAGGAGATGGCCGCCGGGCGCCAGCACACGGTGGAACTCCGCCAGGATGACCGGGAGTTCGGCCGGTGGCGTGTGGATGACGGACCAGCGTGACAGGACGCCGCCCAGCGCACCGTCGGCGATGTCCAGGGCGGCCATCGAGCCGATGTCGAACCGCAGGCCCGGATGCGCGCGTCGAGCCAGCTCGATCATCGCGGGAGAGGCGTCGACGCCGAACGCCGCCAGCCCCAACTCGTTCAGGTGAGCGGTGACATGGCCGGGTCCGCACCCCAGGTCCGCGGCCTCGGGTGCGTCGCCGCCCGCGCCGGCCAGCTCGGCGAAGGCACTCAGGATCGCGCGGTCCAGGGGCCTGTTGCGCAACTCGCCGCTGAACAGTCGCGCATACTCGGGGGCGACCGCGTCGTAGGCCTCGCGGGTGGCGTGGAGGGCATCGTGTTCGACCATGCGCGTGACTGTAGCCGGGACGGTCCGGGCCAGCCGGACGGCATCGTCGTCCCAGGCGGAGGAGTTGGCCGGCTCGCCCGCGAGCCGGGCGAGCTCCGTGTTCGTCGACAGCGAAGGCGGTCGTGGGCCGCGGCTGATGCTGCCAGAGTCTGCTGATGCATACGACACCGGATGGACGGCCTGTCCCGCCCGCGCATGCCGACGAGCGCGCCATGCTGGAAACCTGGCTCGACTTTCACCGTGCGACTCTTGCCCTGAAGTGTTCGGGCCTCGAAGACGATCAATTACGGCTTGCCGCGGTGCCGCCCTCGCCGATGACGCTGCTCGGTCTCATGCAGCACATGGCTGAAGTGGAGCGCAACTGGTTCAAGCGCGTATTCGCAGGTCAGGACGTGCCTAGAGTCTTCGGGGAGAGCGACCTGCACGGCTTCGACCTCTCGCCGGAACGAGGCTTCGACGAGGTGCTGGCCGCGTGGCAGACGGAGGTCGCTGAAGGCCGTGAGCTGATCGCTGAGGCATCGCTGGACGACTCCGGCCACCTGTCCGAACGCGAAGCGGGTTTCGTCGGCGATCAGGGAGTCTCCCTGCGCTGGATCATGGTGCACATGATCGAGGAGTACGCCCGTCACAACGGTCATGCCGACCTCATCCGGGAGCGGGTCGACGGAGTCACCGGCGCATGAGACGTGCTTGCGCGGCCCGCAGGACCGCGCAAGCGTCCGGCTGCCCCGGCCGGGAGTGCATGGTGTCGCCGGCGCCACCCCGGATCGGGGTGTCAGGGCCAGGGCGCCGGGCTCGCGGCGCTGCCAGCATTTTCCTGCCGGGGCCGGTCGGGTCCCGGGGACCGGCCCCGTTCCCGGGAGGATCCCGTGCAGGAGACCATCGCCCGGCGGATGACCGGGGTCGGCGGCATCGCCGCGGCCGCCGCTCTCATCCTCGAAGTGCCGCTGTATTTCGTCTACTCGGGGCCGCCGCCGGACTCCAACGTGCTGGCCCGGCTGCTGATCGGCATCCTCGCCCTCGGCTGCCTGATCGTCTTCGTCACGTTTCTGCGCGAACTCGTCAAGAACGTGCGCCCCGACCTGGAATGGGCCGGTACCCTCGCCTGCGTCTCCGGCCTCGCGTACGCGGTCGTCACGCTCGTCTCCAGCGACCTGGAGGCGGGAGTCGTGATCGCGGCCGACCGCCCCGTCGATCCCACCATCACCGTCGACGGCACCTACGTCCTGTACGGATCCGTCTCCCGCATGCTGCTGGCCCTGTTCCTCGCCGCGACCGCCTACGCGATCGCGCGCGCGGGCCTGCTGCCCCGCTGGACGTACCGCACGGCCTTCGTCCTGGCGGGCGTCAACCTCGCCTTCATGCCCTCACTGTTCTTCGGCAACACCCCGGCCCACTTCTACGCCGCCAACGGCTGGGGCACGACCGCCCTCATGGGCGCGCTGCTCAGCTACTGGCTGCTCGCCTTCGGCGTCACGGCCTACCGCAGCGCGGCCGACGGCCGACGCCCCGCGGGCCGTCGCGCCACGCCGTCACCGCTCGGCCACTGACCGGAACCCGTCGCAGCACACTGACCGGTGATCACCGTTGAGCGGTGGTGCTGGCCCCGTCGAGTGCTTCCCGGATGATGTCCGCGTGTCCGGCATGCTGGGCCGTTTCCCTGATCAGGTGCAGCAGGATCCGGCGTGCGGACCAGTGGACGGTCTCCGGCGGGGACCACGGAGTCCTGGGAAGTGGCACGCTCCGGCCGAGGTCCGGCAGGGCGGCCACGGACTCCTCGGTCCCCTGAGCGGCAGTGGTGTACTGCCCCAGCAGCCCAGCGAGCGTCTCGCCTTCAACCATGCGGTACTGCTCCAGGTCAAGCATGCCCTCCGGTAGCTCTCCGTCCCCCTTCACCATGATCTGCGTCCACACCTGCTCACCCCGGGTGAGGTGTTTGACGATCCCGCCCAGGGTGAGTTCACTGACGGTCGTGCGCTGTGCGGCCTGGGCGTCGGTGATGTCGCGCACGGCGATCAGCAGCAACCCCCTCTGCTCCGCGAGTGCTTGCAGCAGCTCGCCGTGCTCGCCCGGAAGAGAGGGGGCCGGGCCCTGCGACGAAGTGGTCATGGGCCGACCGTAGGCGGGATCCAGGACGGTGCGTGTCCTAGATCCCGTCTTGCCGGTGGCGAACGCGGCGGCCGGGGCCCGCGGCTGGCTGACGCCGGAGGTTCCGCCCCTCATGACCCGCCCACGGCCGCCTTCACCACCGGGGGCTCCGCGGGGTGGGTCACGGGGGTCGGGCGCCGGGGTGCCAGTGAGGTCAGGGCCACACCGCCGACCAGCAGAGCCGCCGCCCACCAGCGCAGCCCGCTGACCGGTTCGCCCAGGAAGAGGGCCGCCGACGACATCCCGAAGACGGGGACGAGAAGAGAGAATGGGGCCACCGTGGACGCCGGGTGGCGGCGCAGCAGCCAGCCCCAGGCGCCGAAGCCGAAGACGGTCGTGATCCAGGCGACGTAGAGGACGGTGCCCGCGCCCTGCCAGTCGAGGGCGCGCAGCGCCGCCAGGTCGCGCGACGGGCCCTCCGTCAGAAGGGACAGGGCCAACAACGGCAGTACCGGGACCGTGCTCACCCAGACCATGAAGTTCAGCGCGTCCGGCGGGGCCGCCTTGCGGGTGAGGACGTTGGAGGCGCCCCAGCAGGCAGCGGCCGCGACGCACAGGGCGAACGCTCCGAGCGGTCCGGACGCGCCCTCGTCCACTGCCGCGACGGCGATCCCGGCCAGCGCCACGGCCATGCCCGACACGCCCAGCCGCGAGGGGCGTTCCCCCAGAGCGGCGAACGCGATCAGGGCCGTGAACACTGCCTGCACCTGGAGGACCAGGGAAGACAGACCGGCCGGCATCCCGTTGTCCATCGACACGAACAGCAGCCCGAACTTGGCCACGCCCAGGACCAGCCCGACCCCCAGGATCCACTTCCACGCGACCTTGGGGCGACCCACCAGGAACACCGCGGGAACCGCGGCCGCGAGGAAACGCAGGGCGGAGAACAGCAGCGGCGGGAAGTGGTCGAGGCCGATCTCGATGACGGTGAAGTTGACGCCCCAGACGGCGGCGACCAGGACGGCGAGGGCGATGTGTGCAGGACGCATGGGCCGATGATCACACCCGCAGATCATGAAGCACCAGCGATGATTGCTGCATGGTTGGATGAAGCGACGCTAATCGGTTGCTCCCTTCGTGACGGAGACTTTCATGCTCGACCTCCAGCGCCTGCGCGCCCTCCACGCGGTTTCCGTGCACGGCAGCGTCGGCGCCGCCGCCTCCGCACTGGGCTTCACGCCGTCCGCGGTGTCCCAGCAGATCGCCAAGCTGGAGCGGGAGACCAGGGCCGTACTGCTCGAGCGTGCGGGGCGCGGCGTCCGGTTGACCCCCGAGGCGTATCAACTCGTCGGCGTCGCGGAGGAGTTGCTGGCCATTGTGGAGCGGGCGGAGAGCGAGTTGGAGCAGCGGCGGGGGATCCCGGCCGGGCGGCTCACCATCGCCGCCTTCGCCTCGGCGGCGCGCGGGCTGCTGCCCGGGGTCCTCGCCGACCTGGCCGTACGGCATCCGGCGATGGACGTACGGCTCAGCGAGGTCGACCCGCATCTGTCCGTCGGCATGGTGGCCAAGGGCGCGGTCGACCTGAGCGTGGTTCATGACTGGGACATCGCGCCCCTGCCGCTGCCGCCGGGGGTGGAGCAGGCGTTGATCGGGGAGGACTGGTGCACGCTGCTGGTGCCGCAGGGGCATCGGTTCGCCGGGCGGGATTCGGTGCGGCGCGAGGACCTCGGCGGTGAGCGGTGGATATGCCAGCCGCCGGGCCGGGTGTGCCACGAATGGCTGATGCGGACCCTGCGGACGGCCGGGCACGAGCCGGAGATCGTTCACCAGGCGGAGGAGAACCCGACCATGGTGGCGCTCGTCGGCGCCGGTCTGGGCATCTGCCTCCTTCCGCGTCTGGGGCGCGGCCCGCTGCCCGCCGAGGTGGTGGAGGTCGCCCTCGATCCGACGCCGGTCCGGCGGCTGTACGCACTGTGGCGCACCGGGGCGGCCCAGCGCCCCGCGATCGCCGAGACCGCCCGCACCCTGCGGGAGCACTGGCTCCGGATCGAGGACGCGCGGGAAGACCGCAGCACCGCATAATGAGCCCGTGGGCACTGTTCCGATCGCGCGCCATCTGCTCCGCGCCAGGGATCTCGCGGACGCCCGCTATGCCGAAGCGCTCACCGTGGCGGACATGGCCGCAGCCGCCGCGCTGTCCCCGGCCCACTTCAGCCGCTGCTTCAAGGCCGCGTTCGGGGAATCACCGCACCAGTACCTGCTGACGCGCCGACTGGAGCGGGCCGCCGCCCTGCTGCTCACGACCGACTGGACGGTGGCCGCGGTCGGCGTCGCCGTCGGTACGCAGCGCTCGGCTTCTGCACCACGAAACTCGGCTGGGAAGTGCGGGCCGATGTGACGATGGAGGCGTGGGGCTTCCGGTGGCTGTGCGTCGCCCCGCCTGCTGGAGTTCGACATGGAACGGCGCTGACCCGGTGGCGCGGCAGTATCAGGCCGGGGCGGGTCCGTGCGGGGCGAAGGCCAGCAGGTGGAGCTGGGCCATGCGGTTGACGCCGGGTACGTGCGCCAGAGCCGTGGTGGCCGCCCGGTAAGGGGCGGGGAGTTGGTCGCGGCCGGGGACGTCGAAGGCCTTCACCTCGTCCAGGACCCGCAGCCGGTGGTCGCAGTCGGCCAGTTCGGCGGCGCTGGTGATGCCCCAGTGGAGGGTGGCGCCGGAGGCCCGCACGGCCCGGTTGAGGCCCTGCAGGCGGATGCCCAGGGGGCTGTAGGCGTCGAAGGCGAGGCGGCCGCCTGACCGGAAGTGGTCGAGCAGGCGGGTGATGAGGTGCTTGCCGTCCCGCTCGGTGAGGTACATCAGCAGGCCCTCGGCGACCACCATCGTGGGGCGGTCGGACGGGACGGCGGCCAGCCAGGCCGCGTCGGTGACCGAGGCGCCCACGGTGTGGTAGCCGGGCCGGGGCGGGTAGAGGCGGGTGCGCAGGTCGATGACGTCGGCCTGGTCGACGTCCCACCACTCGACGGTGGGAGGCGGGGCCAGGCGGTGGACGCGGGTGTCGAGGCCGCAGCCCAGGTGGAGGATCACGGCGTCCGGCTGGTCGGCGATGAACTGCTGTGTCCAGACGTCCAGTTGGTGGGCTCGCAGGGCGACGCCCGCGGCGTCGCCCGGATTCAGGTGCAGTTGGGAGAAGTCGTAGTCGATGCGCTGCACGGTGTCGTCGGCGAGGGTGTCCCCCAGGATGGGGTGCTCGCTTCGGGCATCCAGGGCGCGGCCGTACAAGGTGGCGAGGAGGGTCTCCTGGGCACCGGTGAGCTGAACCTTGATCACGGGGCGAGGATAGCGGCGGGTGGGGTTCCGAGCGGTTGAGGCAAGGCCGCTTTCGGCCAGAGAACGGGTGTACGACTCGGCGCCCTGGTCCGAACGGACCGGTGCCCCCTAAAGGCGGGACCGGCACCCCTTGACCGGTGCTCCGGAGCGGGATTTCGGCGGGCGGCGTGCGTATCTGTGAATGTCACGCCGACCAGCCGGAGGCCACTGTGAAGGAAATCCTCGAGGCGATCAACGCGTCGAACGCGTCGGACGACGGGGCGTCCGACGTCGGCTTCGCCGAACTGCCGCTGCCCGAGTCGTACCGTGCGATCACGGTGCACAGGGACGAGACGGAGATGTTCGACGGCATTCCGCCCGCGGAGCGCGACTGCCGCAAGTCGCTGCACGCGCAGGACGTTCCGGTGCCCGAACTGGGGCCGGGTGAGGCGCTGGTGGCGGTGATGGCGTCGTCGGTGAACTACAACACGGTGTGGTCGTCGATCTTCGAGCCGCTGCCCACGTTCGGGTTCCTGGAGCGGTACGGCCGGCTCTCCCCGCTCGCCCGGCGGCACGACCTGCCGTATCACGTGCTGGGCTCCGATCTCGCCGGTGTGGTGCTGCGGACCGGGCCGGGCGTCAACCGGTGGAAGCCCGGTGACGAGGTCGTCGCGCACTGCCTGTCGGTCGAACTGGAGTCCTCCGAGGGGCACGACGACACGATGCTCGACCCCGAGCAGCGCATCTGGGGCTTCGAGACCAACTTCGGCGGCCTCGCCGAGATCGCCCTGGTGAAGTCGAACCAGCTGATGCCCAAGCCCGGCCATCTGACCTGGGAGGAGGCGGCCGCGCCCGGCCTGGTCAACTCCACCGCCTACCGCCAGCTCGTCTCCCGCAACGGCGCCCGGATGAAGCAGGGCGACAACGTGCTGGTCTGGGGGGCCAGCGGCGGACTGGGCTCGTACGCCACGCAGTTGGCGCTGGCCGGCGGGGCGACGCCGATCTGTGTCGTCTCCTCGCCGCGGAAGGCCGAGATCTGCCGCTCGATGGGCGCGGAGCTGATCATCGACCGCAACGCCGAGGGCTACGAGTTCTGGAAGGACGAGCACGCCCAGGACCCGAAGGAGTGGAAGCGCTTCGGCAAGCGCATCCGCGAGCTGACCGGCGGCGAGGACGTCGACATCGTCTTCGAGCACCCCGGCCGGGAGACCTTCGGCGCCTCCGTGTACGTCACCCGCAAGGGCGGCACCGTCGTCACCTGCGCCTCGACCTCCGGGTACATGCACGAGTACGACAACCGCTACCTGTGGATGTCGCTGAAGCGGATCGTCGGCTCGCACTTCGCCAACTACCGCGAGGCGTGGGAGGCCAACCGGCTCATCGCCAAGGGCAGGATCCACCCGACGCTCTCCAAGGTGTACTCCCTGGAGGACACCGGGCAGGCGGCCTACGACGTGCACCGCAACCTCCACCAGGGCAAGGTCGGCGTGCTGTGCCTGGCCCCCGAGGAGGGCCTGGGCGTGCGCGACCAGGAGACGCGCGCCGAGCACCTGGACGCCATCAACCGCTTCCGGGCGGAACGTCCCGCCTGACCACGGCCCAAAACGGTGCCGGCCGCGCCGGCGGGGCGCCGCGACGGGCGCCCCGCCTCAGCGGGCCGGGCCGCGCACCGTGTGCCGCAGCGCGGTGGCGATGTAGGTGTGGACGCGGTCCAGGTGGTCCTGGAAGGCGAAGTGGCCGCCGCCGAGGACGAGACGGTCGAAGGGGCCGGTGGTCAGTTCCGACCACTCGGCGAGCGCGTCGACGCTCACGTACGGGTCGGCGTCGCCGCCGATGGCCGTGAGGGGGCAGCCGAGCGGGCCTCCCGGGGTGGGGCGGTAGACGTGGCACAGCTCGAAGTCGGCGCGCAGCAGCGGTGAGAGGTGGTCGAGGAGTTCGGGGTTGCGGAAGACCTCGGCGGGTGTGCCGCCCGTGTCGCGCAGCCAGGCGCGGAACTCGTTCTCGGGCAGTTCGTGCAGGGGACGGGCGGCGCGCGGGGCGCGCCCCGGGACGGCGCTGCCGGAGACGAACACGCGCACCGGTTCCGGCAGCCCCGCGGCCGTCAGCCGACGGATGAGTTCCAGGCCCAGGGCGGCGCCCATGCTGTGTCCGAAGACGGCGTAGGGGCGGTCGACGGAGGGGGCGATCCGGGGCACGAGGAAGTCGAGCAGGTCTTCCAGGCGGCGCACCGGCGGTACGTCGGAGGCGATGCCGCGGCCGGGCAGTTCCACGGCGTGGACGTCGACGCCGGGCGCCAGGGCACGGGGCCAGGTGCGCTGGTAGGTGACGGCGCTGCCGCCCGCCCAGGGCAGGCAGAACAGGCGCACCGGTGCGTCCGGGCTCGTCACGTCCCACGGATTGTCGACCACAGTGCTCCCCCTGTCGACCACAGTGCTCCCCCGGCCGGGTTCGGTTTCCTCGTCCACGGTGTCCTCTCGGTGTCCCGTCGCCGACCACGTCAGTGGTCCGCGTTCGCCCCTGCCACCCTGACCGGGTGCGTGGCGCCCCTGTCCGCGTTCAGGCGGAGGACAGGCTCTCCAGGTTCTCCAACTGCAGGTCCATGGGCAGGTCCTGGCGGCGGGAGATGTTCAGCTTGCGGTAGACGCGGGTCAGGTGCTGCTCGACGGTGCTGACGGTGATGAACAGCTTCGCGGAGATCTCCCGGTTGGTGTAGCCGTAGGCGGCGAGTGCGGCCACGCGGCGTTCGGACTCGCTCAGCTGCTCCGCGTCCGGGGTCGTGGCGGCGCCGCGCTCGGCCGGCGGGGCGCAGTGGTCCTGGGGGGCCGGGGCGGGCATGATCTGCTCGGCCAGGCGGAGCGCTCCGCACTCGGTGGCCAGGTAGCGGGCGCGGCGGGAGATCATGGCGGCCCGGTTGCCCTCGCCCAGGAGTTGCAGGGTGCGGCCCAGGTCGGCGAGGGCGCGGACGAGTTCCAGGCGGTCGCCGCAGCGGCGGAGTTCGTCGACGGCGCGGGTGAGCAGCTTCGGGCGCTGGCGGGGCTCGGCGGTGGCGGCGCGCAGCCGCAGGGACAGGCCGCGCACCCGGGGGCTGCGGGCATCCGGGGTGCCGAGCTGCTCGACGACGAACCGTTCGGCCTGGCGGTGTTCGCCGAGTTGCAGCAGGGCTTCGGCGGCGTCGGTGCGCCAGGGCAGCTGGCGGGGGCGGTCCAGGCCCCAGCGCTGGGCGAGGCGTCCGGCGTCGAGGAACTCGTCGAGGGCGGCGCGGCTGCGGTGGGTGGCCAGGTAGTACTGGCCGCGGGCGCGCAGGTAGGTGAGGGCGTAGACGGAGGAGAACAGCTCCTCGGGCACGGGCATCTGCAGCAGCCGTGCGGCGGCGTCGATGCGGCCGGCCGCGGTCTGCGCGGCGACGAGTGCCGCGAGCGGCCCGAACACGAACACCCCGCCGCGGTCGGCGACGGCGTCCAGGGCGGCCCGGGCCTCGCGTTCGGAGCCGGCCAGGTCGCCCGTGCGCAGCAGGGCCTCGGCGTGCAGCAGTCCCAGGACGGCCTGCCAGCCGGGGGTGCGGCCGCCGGCGAGCTGGGCCTGGATGCGGGTGCACCACACGACGGCCCGGTCGGGTCGGTCGGTGTGTACGAGGGTGCGCACGGCCTGGACGATCGGGTCGAAGTTGGCGTGGGCGAGCGGGGTGCCCTTCAGGAGCTGCTCGGCGGCCTGGTCGTCGTTGTCGCTGCCGGGGTGGGTCCACAGGGCGGCGGAGTTGCGCAGCTCGGCCGAGCCCGCCTGGGGGTGGCGTTCGCCCTGGTCGGCTGGTGCGGGGGCGGTGTGGGGCGGCAGGGCGAACAGTTCGCGCAGCGGGTCGGCGCGGGCGGTGCGCGGTGCGGTGCGTTCCAGGGCTTCGGCGGCGTCCTCGATGCGGCCCTGGGCGACCAGGAGCCGGGCGAGGCGTCCGGCGTGGCCGGGGGCGAGGTCGCCGCGGCGCAGCGCGGCCAGCGGCTCGTCGAGCTGGTGTTCGGCGGCGCCGGGGCTGCGCGGCCAGGTCACGGCGGCCAGGCGCAGCGACATCTCGCAGCCGGCCTGCGCGTCGGGGCTCAGCCGCACGGCGAGTTCCAGGCAGGCGGCGGCGTGGTCGAGGTCGCCGTCGGCGATGAGGGCCTGCAGGGCGGCCTCGCGCAGCGCCTCGACCGCGTCCGCGCCGCGCAGGGCCGTGGCGGCCTCGGGGGCGCCGGCGGCGAGCAGGTGGCGCGCGACGGTGTCGGCGGGGGCGCCGTGCTCGTGCAGGGCGCGGGCGGCGCGGCCGTGCAGGGCGGCGCGTTCGGGCGCGGGGACGCGGTCGAGGACGGCGGCGGCGACGGCGGGGTGGCGCAGGCGGCCGCCCTCGGTCAGGCCGGCGTCCTCCAGGGCGAGGGCGGCGCGCAGGGCGGCGCTCGGCGTGGTGCCGGCGAGGCCGGCGGCCAGCCGGGGGGCGCTGTCGGCGGCCGGCCGGGGGGCGCTGTCGGCGGCCGGTCGGGGGGCGCTGTCGGCGGCCGGCCGGGGGGCACTGTCGGCGGCCGGCCGGGGGGCGCTGTCGGCGGCGCCGAGGACGGCCAGGGCGGTGGCCAGGCGGCGCACGTCGTCACCGGCGCGTTCCAGACAGGTCAGGACGGCGTCGGCGAACGGCCCGTCGGAGGTGGGTCCGCGGCCGTCCGCCGGCAGCGGCAGCTCGGTGAGCAGGGCGCGCAACAGCAGCGGGTTTCCGCCGCTGACGCGGTGCAGCAGGGCGGCGGTGCCCGGGTCGGCGGGCTGTGCGGTGTACCGGGCCAGGAGGTCGGCGCTGCCCTGTTCGTCGAGGCGTTCCACGCCGATCCGCAGGAAGTGGGGGTGGCGCAGCAGTTCGGTGCGGGCGAGCGGGCTGTCCGCGTGCGGCAGCGGGGCGCAGGCGAGGACCAGCAGGACGGCGGTGCCGCGCACCGCGTGCGCGGCGTGCAGCAGGTACGCGAGCGAGGCGCCGTCGATGCGGTGCAGGTCGTCGACGCAGACCACGACCGGTGTGTGGGCGGCGGCGCGGCGCAGGGCCGCGGTGAACTCGTGGGCGGTGGGCGTGCCGACCGGCGGTGGGCCGGCGGTGCCGGTCAGCCCGGCCAGCAGCCGGCGCACCGTGGTGTGCGGTGCGTCGGCGTCGGCGTCACCGGGCGCGGCGGCGTGCAGCACGGTGGCGCCGTATCCGGTGGCGGTCTCGGCGAACTGCAGCAGCAGTTCCGTCTTGCCGCATCCGGCGGCGCCTTCCAGCAGGACGACCCCCGACGTTCCGCCGATGCATGCGTCGAGGGCTCGGTCCAGCTGTGTGCATGCGGTTTCCCGGCACAGGAGCATCGTGTTGGGCCTCTCCGTCTCGCGTTCCCCGTGGCACACGCATCCTGGAGGGGAACGGTTGAGCGAGACTGGAGTGTGGCCGAGGCGTCCCTGGGGCGGGTCAGGCGACGTCGAGTCGGGCGGTGTTCGTGCCGAGGGCGGCGAGTTCGGCGTCGGTGAACGGCGGGGAGCCGAGCGGGCTGTGCTCGCCGGCCTTGCGCAGGGCGGCCACCAGATGCGGCGACTCGAGGCTGGTGACCGGTGCGGCGAGCGCGGTGACCTGCATGGCGGCGGCGTTGACCACCGGGTCGTACAGGGCGACGGTGCCCAGCAGGTCGGCGAACTTCTGGGCCCGCTCCTGGCGCGGGACGATGCGCGGGTCGGCGGCCTGGTTACGGGTGCCGGGGTAGCAGATGTCCTGGGTGGTGGCGAGGACCCACGGGTCGTCGACGACCTTGGCGACGGCGTGCCGGGCCCGCTCCGCGGTGTCGTCGGCGAGGCCGCCCCGGGCGAGGACCGCGCCGAGGGCGCGGACGCTGAGCGCGCCGCAGCTCATGCCGTGGCCGTAGACGGGGTTGAAGCCGGCGACGGAGTCGCCGAGGGCGAGCAGGCCCTTGGGCCAGGGCTCCAGACGCTCGTAGTAAAGGCGCCGGTTGACGGTGGAGCGGGAGCCGAGGACGGGGCCGAGGGGTTCGGCGCGGCGCAGCAGGTCGGCGAGGACGGGGTGGCGCAGGCCTCGTGCGAAGTCGGTGAACGCGTCGTCGTCGGTGGTGGGTTCGCCGCCGCGGGTGCCGGCCAGGGTGACCAGCCAGCGGCCGTCCTCGATGGGGACGAGTGCGCCGTTGCGGCCGGGCTCGCCCAGGCCGGGGGCGGCGGCGACGTTGACCATCGGGAAGCGGTCCGCGGCGCCCTCGGGCGCGGCGTAGACGCGGGTGGCGTACTTGATGCCGGAGTCGACGATGTCCTCCTCGACCTCGGGCAGGCCGAGTTCGGGCAGCCAGCGGCGCAGTTGCGAGGCGCGGCCGCAGGTGTCGACGACGAGGTCGGCGCCGATCGTCTGCTCGGTGCCGTCGGCGGCGCGAAGCCGCACTCCGGTGACGCGGTCGGCGGTGCCGAGCAGGCCGAGGGCGTCGGTGTCCTGGAGGACCTCGACCCGGACGTCGGCCAGGGCACGTTCGCGGACCACGAAGTCGAGCAGCGGCCGACTCGACGTGATCATGAACTGGCTGCCGGGGAAGCGGTGCTGCCAGCCGTAGGGCGTGTACCAGACGATGTCGCGCGGCAGGTACAGGCGGTGCGCGCCGGCGTCCAGCAGCGCCTTGAGGGTGCCGGGCAGGACGGTCTCGATCGCGCGGGCGCCGCCGGACCACAGCAGATGGGCGTGCCGGGCCTGCGGAACGCCTTTGCGCAGGTCGGGGCCGGCCGGGTAGACGTCCCGCTCCAGGACCGTGACGCGGTCCACGTGCCGGGCCAGGACGGATGCCGTCAGCATTCCGGACAGACCTCCGCCGATCACCACGGCGCGGGTTTCAGCGGTCATGAGGGCGTGGCCTTTCCGTCGGATCCGTCGGACACCCTGCGTGAATACGGGGGTGATTTTCGAACCGCCGTCTCGGCAGCGGTGATTTCAGCGAAATTAGCAGTCGTCGCCGATGCGCCTGAACCCCTAGCGACCCCTATCGAATCCGTATCAGCTCGGTCGGCTGTCGCGGGCGGGCCGGTGCGTCGTCACGATGGGAAGCGTCTGCCGAATGGACGTGAGGAGACGGGTTCATGCTGGACGAGGCGGCGCTCAAGAAATTGATCCTGGAACACTGCGCCCGGGTGAACGCCGGCGACGTGGCGGGACTGCTGCGCCTGTACTCCCCGCGGGTGCGGTTCGAGGACCCGGTCGGGGCGGGCGCGCAAGCCGGGCACGAGGCGCTGCGCGCCCACGCCACCGGCGCCGTGACCAGCAATGCCGTGGAGATTCCGGGGCATGCGGTGGCCGCTCAGGACGGGCGGCACGCGGCGGTGCCGGTGGAGGCGACGATGGACTACCTGCCGTTGGGTCCGGTGCTGACCCGGCACGGCGTGCTGCCCGCGCCGGCCGACCCGGCGCGGCAGCGGATGCGTTTCCGGTTCCTGATGGTGATCCGGGCCGGGGACGACGGTCTCATCGAGGAGATGAAAGCCTATTGGGGGGCGAGTGACGTCTCCCTGTCGGGGACGGAATGAAAACGACCGGGAAAACGACCGGAAAGGGAGTTCCCATGCTCGACGAGGCGACCCGGAAAGAACTCGCCCTGGAACACTGCCGGAGAATGACGAGCGGCGACGTCGACCGGATGCTCGAGCTGTACACGAAGGACGTGCGGTTCGAGGATCCGGTGGGCTCACCCCCGATGATCGGGCACGAGGAACTGCGGGTCCATTTCCAGCGGGCGGCTCAGGCCCGGACGGTGGATGTCGCCGGTGTCCCGGTCGCCGCGCAGGACGGACGGCACGTGGCGATACCGGTGTCGGTGTACATGAACTACCTGCCGCTGGGGCCGGCGCTCACCAAGCACGGGTATCTGGACAAGCCGGCCGACCCGTTCCGCAAACGGATCAAGTTCTCCCTCACCAGCGTCTTCCGGGCCGGTTCGCACGGTCTGATCGAGGCGGTGTGGGTGTACTGGGGCAAGTCGGACCTGTCACTGCTCGACCCCGGGCAGGAGTAGGAACTCCGAAGGCCCACACACCGTGGGCCGACGGGCCGCCCCGCAGCACCGGGGCCCGCACCGCAGGCCGAGGGGGGGGGGGGGGGGGGGGGGGGTGGAGGGGGGGGGGGCCCTCCCCCCGGCGGGGGGGGGGGTTCACTGTTCGGCGGGTGTTGGAGGGGAGGAGA
>NZ_JBVIIE010000001.1:304056-326591 GCF_055569945.1 Streptomyces sp. NPDC031340 | reverse complement strand
CCCCCCCCCCCCCCCCCCCCCCCCCCCCCCCCCCCCCCCCCCCCCCCCCCCCCCCCCCCCCCCCCCCCCCCCCCCCCCCCCCCCCCCCCCGCTGCGGGGGGAAGCACCTGAGCGATCTGTTACGACGGGGGAATCGCGTCAGGCACTGCGGGGGGTGGCTGAGATGGTCCGTGGATTGGGGGTTTCCGGTTCCACCAGCCGATGGTCTCGTCGGTCGAGATTCACAAAGATCATTCCGTACCGGATGGCACACCGTACGGGCTGCGGCGCCCCCCGAGGCCGCCGCAGACACAGGTACGCCCTCACGTCCTCGTCCTCGTCCCGCGTGACGACGACCGGCTCTCCGAAGACGGTCACCATCAGCGAGTCACCAGGATGCGGAATCGCGGTGACCAGGTCGATGAAGTGCCACCCCGAGCGATAGGCGGTGGCCATTTCGCGCCGGAAGGACCGGTCGTCGGGTGGCGTGGTCATGCGTCCGCGCCCGCCGGGGTCGACCAGCCGACGTCCTGGGCGCCGTCACCGCCGGTGACCACCCAGCCGACGTCCCCCGGGCCGGCGGCCGAGATGTCCCAGCCGACGTCCAGTGCGGCGGTCTTCTCGCCGGCCGGGCTCGACCAGCCGACGTCAAGAGGACCGGCCGCACCGCTGGCCAGCGCGACTACGAAGGCAGTGGCAAGCACTGAGCGAAGCATTCTCTTATTCATGGTCGGCTTCGTCCTCACTTGATGGCTTCCTCTCCCCCGTGGAACAAGACGATGGCTCATTCAGGCACGTCAATGCCACACAAGAGATGCATCATGTTCCTGCACGTTCAGGACCCTGGGGGGTGGAGATTTGCCAACAAAGAGCACAAAACCGACACATCCTCATGGCATCACCGATCTGTGTGCCGACGGCTCCCGTCTCTACGCCAGTGCTCTCAGTTCCGGACGTATCTCCCGCAGCGAGGTCGAAAGCGCCCCCTGTCTGCTCGAGTTCGCCCTGCTCCACCCCGATCCGGACGACGCGGGCTGGTTGCGCCCGGTTCCGCCCTCCGTCGTTCTCGCCCAGCAACTGCAGCCCTTGGAGCGGGAGATACAGGACCGGCGGCGCCTCACCCTGGATCTGGCGGACACCTTCCAGCCGTTCTTGGACATCAGTGCCCAGAAACCGGCGACCACCCACGCGATCACCGTGCTGGAGGGCATCGACCGCATCCACGCGGCGCTCGACGTGGCGATCGCCGAGGCCCGTACCGAGGTCCTGACGGTACAGCCCGGCGGCAGCCGGCCGGAGCACATCCTCAGTCAGGCCCTCAAGCGCAGCAAGCCTCTGATAGAGCGTGGCATCTCCATGCGCACCCTCTACCAGCACACCGTGCGGCACAGCCAGAGCACCTACGCCTACATGGACCAGATGGCCGGCGCCAAGGTCGAGATCCGCACCCTCGAGGAACTCATCGAACGGCTCATCATCTGCGACACCACCGTGGCCTTCATCCCGGCCCAGGACGACCGACAGGTAGCCCTGGAACTGCGCCACCCCGGTCTCGTGCAGTACCTCATCAGGGTCTTCGAACAGCTCTGGCAGCGGGCCACGCCGCTGCTGGAGGAGGTGCCCTACGAGTCCACCCCGGAAGGCATCACCGGCGTCCAGCGGTCCATCGCCAAGCTGCTCATCGAGGGGCACGTCGACGAGGCGATCGCCCGCCGGCTCGGCATGAACGTCCGCACCTGCCGGGCCCACATCGCCAAGCTGGCGGCCGCGCTCGGCAGCGGGAGCCGGGCGCAACTCGGCTTCCTGATCGCCCAGGCGGGGATCCTGGACCGCGACAGCTGACCACCGACCGCCGAGGCATGAGAAGGCTTCCCGGGTGACGACCGAAACGCACCACCGGACGACGGGCGACGGGCCCGAGGCCGAGCCGGGCCGGCCGGCCGGCGGCGCACCGCCGTGCGCCCACACGCACGGCGTCGAGGACCTGTGCGAGGAGGGCCGCCGCCTGTACTCCCGCGCCCTGCTGGAAGGCCGCGTACCGCGGCGGGAGGCGCGCCGGACGGCCCCCTGCCTCGTCGGCCACGGCCTGCTGCAGCCCGACCGCGAGGACGACCGCTGGCTGCGCCCGGTGGCCCCCTCCGTGGCCCTGCCCCGGCTGCTGCGCACCATCGAGGACAGCATCTCCGTCCAGCGCCGGCGCGAGGCCCGGCTGGCCGACCTCTTCGAGCCGTTCATGGCCCTCGACGCGCAGATCGTGCCCGGCAACGACCCCCTGGCGATCAGCGTCCTGGGCGGTCTCGAGCAGATCAACACCGCCATCTCCGAGGCGACCGCCCGCGCCGGCCGCGAGGCGCTGGCCATCCAGCCCGGCAAGCGCTCCGACGCCGCGATGGCCGCCTCGCTGCCCATGGAGCAGCGCCTGCTCAGCGCGGGCGGCCGGATGCGCACGCTCTACCAGCACACCCAGCGCCACTCCCTCGCCGTCCAGGCCCACTACGAGCAGTTGCGGGGCGACTTCGAGGTCCGCACCCTGGACGAGCTCACCGAGCGGCTCATCGTGCTCGACCGGACCGTCGCCTTCATCCCCGCGAACGCCGACCGCACCCTCGCCCTGGAGGTACGCCACCCCGCCCTGGTCGGCTACCTGGTGACCGCGTTCGAGCGGCTGTGGCGGCTGGCCACGCCGATGCTCCCGGAGCCGGCCGGAATGCCCGCCCGCGGCGGTGTCACCCCCCGTCAGCACGCCGTCGCCGCACTCCTCGTGGAGGGCCACACCGACGCCGTCATCGCCGAGCGGCTCAGCATGAACGTGCGCACCGTGCGGGTCCACATCGCCAAGCTCGCGGCGACGCTGGGCAGCGAGAGCCGGGCCCAGCTCGGCTACCTCATCGGACAGTCCGGGATTCTCGACCGCGAACGGTGACCGGGGCCGCGTCCGGGGGCCGGCGGGGGCCGTCCAGGCCCACCTGGGCGATGCGGACGCCGAGCTGGGTGCGGCTGGCCGCGCCGAGGGTCTCGGACAGGCGCGCGATGTGCGCGCGGCAGGTGCGGACGCTGATGCCGAGCCGCTCGGCGATGACGGCGTCCTGGTGACCCTCCGCCAGCAGGGCCGCGATGGACTGCTCCCGGTGCGAGATGCCCTCGATGCCGGTGTCCGGCAGCGGCGCGGTCAGCGGGATCGCCAGCCGCCACATGCGGTCGAACACCGTGCCCAGATAGCCGACCAGGGCCGGGTGGCGCAGCTCCAGGGCGAGGGTGCGGTCCGCGTTCGCGGGAATGAAGGCCACCGTGCGGTCGAACAGGATGAGCCGGTCGATGACCTCGTCGAGGGTCCTCGCCTCGACCGCGTCGCCCATCAGCTCCAGGTAGTTGCGCAGCCCCTGGCCGTGCCGGGCCACGTGCGTGTACAGGTCCCGCATCCGCACGCCCCGGCCACGCAGCGCGAGGGCCCGGTGCAGGCCCTCCGTCAGCTCGTGCTCCGGGCGGATCCCGCCGGGCTGCACGGTCAGCACCTCGGTCGTGCACGCCTCGGTCGCCTCGTCCATGGCGGCCTGGATGCGCGAGAGGCCGTCCAGGACGCGGATCGCCGAGCCTCCCGAACCCTCGGGCGACGCCGCCGGCACGGGCGGGCCCAGCCCGGCGTACCGCTCGACGGCGGCCACCACCGTGCCCACCCGCCGCTGGCTGGCGCTGACTTCGTCGTACACCCCGCGCAGCAGCCGGGTCATGACCTCCTGCGGGGAGGTCGGCACCAGCCAGTCCATGTCGTCGGGGTCCGGGTGCAGCAGCGCCAGTTCGAGCAGACAGGGCACCGGTCCGGCGTCCCGGCGGGACACCCGGCCGCGCCGCACGGCCCGGGAGTACACGCGGTCCCCGGCCTCGCACAGTCGGTCAGCACCGTGTGGATGCTCGTCCGTCCCGTGCCCGGCCATCGCCCGTTCCACCCCCGGTTCCGCCGTCTTCCGCAGCGCAACTATGCGCGGACCGAACCGGCTCCGCAACACGGCTCCCGCACGGGTGCCCGCTGGAAAGCACCGGTATGCACGCCTATGACCGGGGCTTCTTCCGTACGGTTGCAACAAGCTGATGCCCGCTTCGCCGGACGCCGCTCCACCGGGGCGGGAGCGGGCCGCCAGGGCGGGCCCGGGCGGCCGGTGTTGGCCGGATATCGCCGTAGCGTCAGTTCAGGCCGATGGCGGCGCAGGCCGACTTGTACTTGCCGGCGCAGATGTCGGAGATCTTGTAGACGCCGTCCGCGATGACGGTGGACTTGATGTTCTTCTTCGTCAGCGCGGTCACGGTGACGAGCTGCGCCGGGATGTCCTTGTCGGTGGGGCTGTCGACGGTGTTCTCGGTGAGGGCGTCGAACTGGATCTCGTGGCCCTGGACCTTGGCCACGGCCATCTGCGCGGCGGCCGCCGCCTCGTCGGGGTAGGACTTGTACACGCTCATGTACTGCTCGCCGGAGACGATCCGCTGCACCGCCGCCAGTTCGGCGTCCTGGCCGGTGATCGGCGGCAGCTTGGTCACCCCGGCGTTCTCCAGCGCCTTGACGATGCCGCCCGCCATGCCGTCGTTGGCGGAGTAGACGGCGGCGATGTTGTCCTTGCCGATCGCCTCGATCGCGGCGGTCATGTTGGCCTGGGCGTTCTCCGGCTTCCAGTCCTTGGTGTCATAGGACTTGGCGATCGTCACCTTGCCGTTGAGCTCGGACATCGCGCCCGACTTGAACTGCTTGGCGTTCGGGTCGGTGGGCGAGCCGTTCATCATGACGATCTTGTACGAGGTGTCGGCCCCGCTGCCCAGGGACTCCAGCAGGGAACGGCCCTGCACCTCGCCCACCAGCTCGTTGTCGAAGGAGATGTAGGCGTCGATGGGGCCCTCGGCGAGCCGGTCGTAGGCGATGACCGGGATGCCGGCGTCCTTGGCCTTCTTCACCTGGTCGGCGATCGCGTGCGAGTCGACGGCGTCGAGCAGGATGATGTCGACCTTGTCGTCGATCATCCGCTGCATCTGGTCGGCCTGCTTGTCCGCGTCCTGCTCGGCGTTGGCGTAGGAGACCTTGCCCCGGTTGCCGGTGAGAGCGGCGACCTGCTTCTTGATGATGGGGTAGTCGAAGCTCTCGTACCGCGTGTTGGCCTTCTCCGGGAGCAGCAGACCGACGGTGACATCGTTGCCCTTGGTCGGACTCGCCGTGCTGCCGCTCGACGACGCGCCCAGCACCCCGCAGGCGCTCAGCGACACGGACAGGGCGGACGCGGCCACGGCTATGGCGGTACGACGCATGGGTCTGCTCACTTCTGATGCTTTCCGGACATGGGCGCACCCTTGCGACCCAGGTGTCTGAAAAGACAACGCTTCCCCAGCCCTCAGCGTCAAGCCGAACTACTTAACGAGTGCGCAACACCACGCTCCGCTTGCTCTGTGAAGACTCGACAAATTCGCCTCCACGGCCTGTTCACAGGCCCTCCATGCGGCGGTGACCCATGAGAAGGCAAAGATCCGTACAACCAACCGCTTTCCTCGCGAGTCGTGATCATGGCAGCCCCTTCCAGCCCGTTCCCCGTTCGACCAGAGGACCGAATGAACTCAGCCAGCCGCACGACCGCGGCGGCGGCCACCGCCGTCGTGCTCGCCACCGCGGGCACCCTGCTCACCGGCGCAGCCCCCGCGTCCGCCGCGACCACCTGCGCGTCCCCCGTCTACAAGCGGCAGTTCTACGCGAACACGACGTTCTCCGGCACCCCGAAGAAGACGGACTGCGACTCCGCGGTCAGCGAGAACTGGGGCACCGGCGCGCCCGCCTCCGGGCTGCCGTCGAACTACTTCGGCGTCCGCTGGACCGTCACCCGTGACTTCGGCTCCGGCGGCCCGTTCTCGCTGCCGGTCTCCGCCCAGGACGGCATCCGCGTCTACCTCGACGGCGTCCGCAAGGTCGATCTGTGGAAGAACACCTCCACGACCGTCTCCAAGACCGCCGACGTCACCGTCCCGTCCGGCAAGCACACCCTCCGCGTGGACTACGTCAACTGGACCGGCCCGGCGAACGTCGCCTTCTCCTATCTGCCGCGCACCTCCGCCACCGTGGACACGGTCAAGCCGCTCGCACCGACGGGCGCTTCGGCCGCCTATGACAGCGCGACCGGCAAGGCCAAGCTGGGCTGGGCGAAGAACAAGGAGATGGACCTCGCGGGCTACCGCGTCTACCGGCGGCTGAAGGGCGCCTCGTTCGGCGCCACCCCGCTCGCCACCACCACCTCCGCCTCCTACACCGACAGCACCCTGCCGGTGACCGGGGCGACGTACTACTACGAGGTCCGCGCCTACGACAAGGCCGGCAACGTGTCGACGGGCAGCGCCGACCAGCCCGTCACCACCGCCGACCGGGTCGCACCCGGCGTGCCCACCGTGGTGAGCGCGAGCGGCGAGGTGACGCCGACGGGCGGCACGGGCGGGCTGAAGGTCGCCTGGAAGCAGGTCGCGGACGCGGTGTCGTACCGCGTCTTCCGCTCGGCGACCAAGGACGGCACCTACACCGCGCTCGGCAGCACCGGCGGACTCTCCTACCTGGACACCTCGGCCGCCGAGAGCACCGCGTACTACTACCGCGTGTCGGCCGTCGACGCGGCCGGCAACGAGTCCGCGCGGTCCGCACCCCAGCGCGGCTGGATCTGGGACAACGACCCGCCGCCGCTGGTCACCGGACTGACCGCCACCCCGACCGCGTACGGCTTCCACCTGAAGTGGGACAAGAGCCCGGCCGCCGACCTGCAGCACTACCGGCTCTACCGGGGCGAGCTGTACGACGACGAGGGCGAGCAGTTCTGCTACGCCGACGTCTCGCACTACATCTACCCCGACGACACCTCCTTCGACTACGCCACCCTCCCGGACGGCGAGGAGGTCTGCTTCTTCATCGACGCCGTGGACGACGACGACAACTCCGCCATCGAGTGGAACGGCCCCGCCGAGGCGGTGACCGTCACCGAACTCGACATGACGCCGAGCGTGGCCACCCCGGCGGGCTCGCCACTGAGGCTGGAGGCGACCCCGGCGGAGGGCGACGAGGGCAACATGCTGATCTGGTCCGGGCTGGGCGCGGGCGAGGAGACGTCCGGCGAGAAGGCCCAGGGCTTCCGGATCTACCGCTGGAACCCCGCCATGTCCGCGTACGAGAAGATCGCCGACCGCGGGGCCGGCGCCTTCGAGTACTTCGACACCGGGGCCGGGCGCGGCACCACGTCCTACTACTGGGTGACCGGGGTGAAGGCCGACGGCACCGAGACGACGCCCGCGGGCGACTGGGTGGTCACCGCGCCCTGAACGCGCGGAAGGGGCCCGGAGATCCGGGCCCCTTCCGTCAAGCGCCTGCGGGGTCAGTCCGCGTCGGTGCGGGACTGCGGCTGCCGCTTGGGCCGCCACACCACCAGCGCGCTGGTCTGCTGGACCTCCTGGTAGGGAACCAGGTCGCGCCGGTAGGAGGCGTGCACCGCGGCCTCGCGCTGCTGCATCGCGGCCGCCGCGCCGTCCAGGGCCGCCTGGAGTTCCGCGACGCGGGACTGCAGGGCGGCGACCTGGTTCTCCAGTTCGATGATCCGCTTGATGCCGGCCAGGTTGATGCCCTCGTCCTGGGACAACTGCTGCACCTGGCGGAGCAGTTCGATGTCACGGGCCGAGTAGCGGCGTCCCCGGCCCGCCGTGCGGTCGGGGGACACCAGACCCAGACGGTCGTACTGACGCAGCGTCTGCGGGTGCAGACCGGACAGCTGTGCGGCCACCGAGATGACGTAGACCGGGGTCTCCTCGGTCAGTTCATACGGATTGCGTCGACGGCCGTCCATCTCGTCATGCTCCCTTCGCGGCCTGGAACAGCTCCGCCCGCGGATCCTCACCCGCGGTCGCCTCGCGATACGCCTCGAGCGCGTCACGAGCCTTCCCCGTCACGTCCTTGGGGACACTCACCTCGACGGTGACCAGGAGGTCGCCGCGGGTGCCGTCCTTGCGGACCGAGCCCTTGCCGCGGGCGCGCATGGTGCGCCCGTTGGGGGTGCCCGGCGGCAGCTTCAGGGTGACCGGCGGTCCGCCCAGGGTGGGGACCCTGATCTCGCCGCCGAGCGCCGCCTCCGCGAACGTCACCGGCACGGTCACCGTCAGGTTGTCGTCCTTGCGGCCGAACACCGGGTGGGCGCCGACGTGCACGGTGACGTACAGGTCGCCGGCCGGGCCGCCGCGCTCGCCCGGCGCGCCCTTGCCGCGCAGCCGGATGCGCTGCCCGTCCGACACCCCGGCGGGGATGCGGACCTGCATGGTCCGGGAGGACTTCGCCCGGCCCGAGCCCTTGCAGACCTCGCAGGGGTGCTCCGCGATCAGGCCGCGGCCCTTGCAGTCCGGGCAGGGGTCGGTCAGCGAGAAACCGCCGCCGGAGCCCCGGGCGACCTGGCCGGTGCCCACGCAGGTCGGGCAGACCCGCGGGTTGCCGTTCTTGTCGCCGGTGCCGGAACAGGCCCGGCAGGGCGCCTGCGAGGACATCCGCAGCGGGACGGTCGCCCCCTCGATCGCCTCGGTGAAGCTGAGGGTGACCTCGGTGTCGACGTCCTGGCCGCGCCGGGGCTGCACGCGCGTGGTGCCCGAGCTGCCGCGGTTGAACAGGCCCCCGAACACGTCGCCGATACCGCCGCCGAAGCCGCCGGCCTGGCCGCCCTGGGCGCCGCCTCCGAAGAGGTCGCCCAGGTCGAAGTTGAAGGAGCCGCCGCCCGCGCCCGGCCCCGGGCGGAACCCGCCGTTGCCGAAGAGGGCGCGGGCCTCGTCGTACTCCTTGCGCTTCTTGGGGTCGCCGAGGACGTCGTTCGCCTCGGAGATCTCCTTGAAGCGCTCCTCCGCCTTGGCGTTGCCCTTGTTGGCGTCCGGGTGGAACTCACGGGCGAGCTTCCGGTACGCCTTCTTGATCTCGGCCTCGGTGGCGTCCTTGGGGACGCCGAGGACCTTGTAGTAGTCCTTCTCGATGAAGTCCTTGGTGCTCATCCTCGACGTCCCTCCTTCCCGGTCGGTTCAAGCTCAGCCCTCGTCCGGGCCACCGCTCTCCTTGTCGTCGGCCGCCTCCGCCGTCTCCTCGGCCTTCACGGTCTGCGCACCCGGCTGCGGCTCGGCCACGGCCACCCGCGCGGGGCGGATGGTGCGCTCGCCGATGCGGTACCCGGGCTGCAGGATCGCCACGCACGTCGTCTCGGTGACGTCCGGCGCGTAGCTGTGCATCAGCGCCTCGTGGATCGTCGGGTCGAAGGGCTCGCCCTCCTTGCCGAACTGCTGCAGGCCCATCTTCGCCGCGACGGTCTCCAGCGACTCCGCGACGGACTTGAAGCCGCCGACGAGTTCGCCGTGTTCCCGCGCGCGGCCGATGTCGTCGAGCACGGGCAGGAGCTCGGTCAGGAGGTTCGCGACGGCGATCTCCTTGACCGTGATCCGGTCGCGTTCGACACGGCGGCGGTAGTTCTGGAACTCGGCCTGGAGCCGCTGGAGGTCCGCCGTGCGCTCGTCGAGCGCCTTGCGCACCTGGTCCAGCTGGGCCGTCAGACCGGTGATCTTCTCTGCGTCCCCGGCCGGGGCCGCCTCCTCCTTGGGGGCGGCGGCCTTCGGCTCGGCGTCGTCGGGGGTCGCGCCGGAGGGGACGTCGGGCTTCTCCTCGAAGCCCGGGGTCTCCTCCGTCACGCGGCACCGTCCTTGCGCTCGTCGTCGACGATCTCGGCGTCCACGACATCGTCCTCGGCCTTCGGGGCCTCGGCGCCGCCCGCGGCGGCCTGCGAGGCCTGGGCGTCGGCGTACATGGCCTGGCCCAGCTTCTGGGACACGGCCGCGACCTTCTCCGTGGCGGAGCGGATCTCGGTGCTGTCCTCGCCCTTGAGCTTCTCCTTCAGCTCGGCGACGGCGGCCTCGACCTCGGTCTTGATCTCGCCCGGGACCTTGTCCTCGTTGTCCTTGAGGAACTTCTCGGTCTGGTAGACGAGCTGCTCGCCCTGGTTGCGGGTCTCGGCGGCCTCGCGGCGCTTGTGGTCCTCCTCCGCGTAGCGCTCGGCCTCCTCGCGCATGCGGTCGACCTCGTCCTTCGGGAGCGAGGAGCCGCCGGTGACGGTCATCTTCTGCTCCTTCCCGGTGCCCAGGTCCTTCGCCGTGACGTGCATGATGCCGTTGGCGTCGATGTCGAAGGAGACCTCGATCTGCGGGACGCCGCGCGGCGCCGGCGGCAGACCGGTCAGCTCGAACATGCCGAGCTTCTTGTTGTACGCGGCGATCTCGCGCTCGCCCTGGTAGACCTGGATCTGGACCGACGGCTGGTTGTCCTCGGCCGTGGTGAAGATCTCGGAGCGCTTGGTCGGGATCGTGGTGTTGCGCTCGATCAGCTTGGTCATGATGCCGCCCTTGGTCTCGATACCGAGGGACAGCGGGGTGACGTCCAGCAGCAGGACGTCCTTGACCTCGCCCTTGAGGACACCGGCCTGGAGCGAGGCGCCGATGGCGACGACCTCGTCCGGGTTGACGCCCTTGTTGGCCTCCTTGCCGCCGGTCAGCTCCTTGACGAGCTCGGCGACGGCGGGCATACGGGTGGATCCGCCGACGAGGACGACGTGGTCGATCTCGTTGATGGAGATGCCGGCGTCCTTGATGACGTTGTGGAACGGCGTCTTGCAGCGCTCCAGCAGGTCGGCCGTCAGCTGCTGGAACTGAGCCCGGGTGAGCTTCTCGTCCAGGTGCAGCGGGCCCTCGGCGGACGCGGTGATGTAGGGCAGGTTGATCGAGGTCTCGGTGGACGAGGACAGCTCGATCTTGGCCTTCTCGGCGGCCTCGCGCAGACGCTGCAGGGCCATCTTGTCCTTGGCCAGGTCCACGCCGTGACCCGACTTGAACTGCTGCACCAGGTAGTCGACGACGCGCTGGTCCCAGTCGTCACCACCGAGGTGGTTGTCACCGTTGGTGGCCTTCACCTCGACGACGCCGTCGCCGATCTCCAGCAGGGACACGTCGAAGGTGCCGCCGCCGAGGTCGAAGACGAGGATCGTCTGGTCGTCCTTGTCGAGGCCGTAGGCGAGCGCCGCCGCGGTGGGCTCGTTGACGATGCGCAGGACGTTCAGGCCCGCGATCTCGCCGGCCTCCTTGGTCGCCTGACGCTCGGAGTCGTTGAAGTACGCCGGGACGGTGATGACCGCGTCGGTCACCTTCTCGCCCAGGTACGCCTCGGCGTCCCGCTTCAGCTTCTGCAGGATGAACGCGGAGATCTGCTGCGGGTTGAAGTCCTTCCCGTCCAGCTGGATCTTCCAGTCGGTGCCCATGTGGCGCTTCACGGACCGGATGGTCCGGTCCACGTTGGTGACCGCCTGGCGCTTGGCCACCTCGCCGACGAGCACTTCACCGTTCTTGGCGAAGGCGACGACGGACGGCGTGGTCCTGGCGCCCTCGGCGTTGGTGATGACGGTGGGCTCGCCGCCCTCCAGAACGCTGACGACGGAGTTAGTCGTGCCCAGGTCGATGCCGACCGCACGTGCCATGGTTGCTTCCTCCAGCTGACTTGAGTGGAACGGACTCAAGTGTGCCTGACGCGCGGCGCTGGGTCAACAGACCTGAGTCAGCCGGACTCAACTCTTATCCATTCCTGACACGCAACCGTCGTGTGACCTGCGAAGACGCGTCCCCCCGCAGCTCCCGCGCCCCGCGCACCGCCCCGTACACCCCGTACACGGGGACGCGCAGCAGCGCGAGAACGACGGCGATCACCCCCGCCGCCACCCAGAACACCCCGGACTCCGCCAGCCCCAGGTGGGTCAGGACGCCGACGAGTACCCCGGCGAGGGCGCCCACGCCCAGCACCACGGTCACACCCTGGGCGGTGAGCCCGAGCCGGCGCAGCCGGTGCCCGAGGTGGTCCGGGCCGCCGCGCGACAGCGCCCGTCCGGCCAGCCGCCGCGACACCACGACGAGGAGGACGTCGGCGCTCGCGACGGCGGTGAGCGCGAACAGCACCGCGGCGCTGGAGCCGAACCCGTGCCCCGCACGGGTGAACACGGCGGCCGAGGCCGGCAGGAACCCGGTGAACAGCGCCCCGCAGGCGCCGAGCCCGACCCGCGCGGGAGGCCAGTTGTGCAGGAGGAACCCGGCCAGCGCGGCGGCCAGCACGCTCATCAGCAGGGCAACCGCGTCCATCACCTCGGCGGCGGCGCAGGCGGCCACCCCGAAGGCGGTGAGCACCCCGGCCGTGCCGGCCAGCGCGTCGGTGTGGTCGAGCGCGCGGAAGGCGAGGGCGACGAAGGTGATCCAGCCGACGGCCAGCAGCCCGCCCGGCACCCCGGTCTCGTCGTACGGCACCACGCAGGCCGCCGCCACCGCCGTACCGGCGGCCACGAACCGGCCCCTGACCCGCCACACGTCCGCCGCCAGCCCCAGCGCGGCGACGGCGGCCGCGGCGGTCAGCAGCCCGCCGAGCTCTGGGCCGAGCGGCGCGGCCCCGGTCCACCGCCCGGCGGCCGCCACCAGGCAGGTGCCGAGCACGAGCGCCACCCCGCCGACCGGCGGCGCCGCCCGTCGGCGGGGTGGCGACCCGGCGAGGCCGAGCAGCAGCGCGGGTCTGCGCAGCAGGGCGGCGAGCGCGGCGGTGAGGAGCAGGGCTGTGGTGGCGGCGGCGATCCCATAGAGCACGGGTACAACTTAGAAGCTAATGTCACAATTTGGCGTGAATAACACGATCAGAACTTAAGGTGACCCTCAGCGACGCAGATCACCGAACGCTCGGCTACATTGCGACGGAAGATGGGGGTAGTCTCAGACGGACTGCATAAGTTACCGCTTAGTAATCTCCCTCGCAGGCCCGAGGAGCCCCGAAATGCAACTCGCCGCGATCATCGTGTCGCTGGTACTCGCTGTGGTCGGCGTCGCGCTGTTCGGCCGCGCCATCGCGCAGATCTACCGATTCGTACGCCTCGGCCAGGACGTCCCGGCGGGCACGCGCACCGACGACTGGACCGCCCGCACCGCCACGGTGATCAGGGAGTTCCTCGGCCACACCCGGATGAACCGGTGGGGCGTCGTCGGCGTCGCCCACTGGTTCGTCGCCGTCGGCTTCTTCTCCCTGGTGCTGACCCTGGTCAACGCCTTCGGCCAGCTCTTCCAGGCCGACTGGACGCTGCCGGTCATCGGGCACTGGCTGCCGTACGAGTTGTTCGTCGAGTTCATCGGCACCATGACCACGCTCGGCATCCTCACGCTGATCGTGATCCGCCAGCTGTCGCTGCCGAACCGGCCCGGACGCAAGTCCCGCTTCGCGGGCTCCAACTTCGGCCAGGCCTACTTCGTCGAGTCCGTCATCCTCATCATCGGCCTCGCGATCATGACGCTGCGCGGCCTGGAGGGCGCCCTCGCCGACGTGCACGGCTACGAGGCCGCGTACTTCGCCTCGTACCCCCTGGTCCTCGCCTTCAAGGGCCTGAGCGTCGGCGCGTTGCAGAACCTGATCTACCTCACCGCGATGGTCAAGATCGGGACCTCCTTCGTCTGGATGATCGTCGTCTCGCTGAAGACGGACATGGGCATCGCCTGGCACCGCTTCCTGGCGTTCCCGAACATCTGGTTCAAGCGCAACGCCCGCGGTGAGACGGCCCTCGGCGCCCTGCTGCCGATGACGAGCGGCGGCAAGCCGATCGACTTCACCGACCCCGGCGACGACGACGTCTTCGGCGTCTCCCAGGTCGAGCAGTTCTCCTGGAAGGGCCTGCTGGACTTCTCCACCTGCACCGAGTGCGGCCGCTGCCAGTCGCAGTGCCCGGCCTGGAACACCGGCAAGCCGCTCTCCCCGAAGCTGCTGATCATGTCGCTGCGCGACCACGCGCACGCCAAGGCGCCCTACCTGCTGGCCGGCGGCGGCAAGACGGTGGAGGGCGAGGAGAAGGCGTCCGAGGAGCAGCTGGCCGGCGTCCCCGCCGCCGCCCTCGCGGAGGCCGAGCGCCCGCTGATCGGCACCGCCGAGGAGAACGGCGTCATCGACCCGGACGTGCTGTGGTCGTGCACCACCTGCGGCGCCTGCGTCGAGCAGTGCCCGGTCGACATCGAGCACATCGACCACATCCTCGACATGCGCCGCTACCAGGTCATGATCGAATCGGCCTTCCCCTCCGAGGCGGGCACGATGCTCAAGAACCTGGAGAAGAAGGGCAACCCCTGGGGCCTGGCGAAGAAGCAGCGCCTGGAGTGGACCAAGGAGGTCGACTTCGAGATCCCGGTCGTCGGCAAGGACATCGAGGACCTGTCCGAGGTCGAGTACCTGTACTGGGTCGGCTGCGCCGGCGCCCTGGAGGACCGCGCCAAGAAGACCACCAAGGCCTTCGCCGAGCTGCTGCACATCGCGGGCGTGAAGTTCGCGATCATGGGCGGTGACGAGAAGTGCACCGGTGACTCCGCCCGCCGCCTCGGCAACGAGCCCCTGTTCCAGGAGCTCGGCATGGAGAACGTGGCCGCGCTGAACATGGCGTTCGGCGAGGAGATGGACGACGAGGGCAACGTCACGCCCGAGTCGAAGAAGCCGAAGTCGGCCAAGAAGATCGTCGCCACCTGCCCGCACTGCCTGAACACGATCGGCAACGAGTACCCGCAGCTCGGCGGCGACTACGAGGTCGTCCACCACACGCAGCTGCTGCAGCACCTCGTCGACGAGGGCAAGCTGATCCCGGTCACCCCGGTCGAGGGCATCATCACCTACCACGACCCGTGCTACCTGGGCCGCCACAACAAGATCTACACGCCCCCGCGCGAGATCATCGGCAAGGTCCCGGGCCTGCGCAACGAGGAGATGCACCGCCACAAGGAGCGCGGCTTCTGCTGCGGCGCCGGCGGCGCCCGGATGTGGATGGAGGAGCGGATCGGCAAGCGCATCAACAACGAGCGTGTCGACGAGGCTCTTTCGTTGAACCCGGACATCGTCTCCACCGCCTGCCCGTTCTGCCTGGTCATGCTGACCGACTCGGTCAACGGCAAGAAGAACGACGGCAAGGCCAAGGAGTCCATCCAGGTCGTGGACGTCGCCCAGCTCCTCCTCGACTCCGTCAGGACCCCGGTCGACCCGGCGGGCGAGGCGGAGCCGGAGAACGAGCCGGAACCGGAGCCGGTGAAGTAACCGGCCCAGCCGGTGAAGCAACTCCCCTCCACCGGACGGCACTCCCGACGACAGTCCGACGCCCCCGCGCCCGCACTCCGGGCCGGGGGCGTCGCCGTGCTGTGTCTGGGGACCGCCCCGGGGCTGTCGCCATGTCCGGGAGATGTGCATCATGGCCCAGGCGTTGTCGACGGTGCGGACGGGGAGAACGGTGCGGGTGCGAAGAAGCGGAGCGGGTACCGCGTCCGCACTGGGCCGTTCACTGGGCTGTCCACTGGGCTGTCTCCTGCTGCTCGTCTCCGCCTGCGGCCCCGGCGCCGACGCCGGCTCCGCGCACCGCACCCCCGTACGGGTCGCGGACGCGCCCGCCAAGCTCCCCGTCCCCCGCGGCAAGGGCAGCGAGACCCCGGACGACTTCAACGGCGACGGCCACCGCGACCTCGTCCTGGACAGCCTGGTGAAGGCGCAGAGCCACGCCGACGACGCGGGCATCGGCATCGTCTACGGCAGCGCACGCGGACTCACGCCCGGCGCCCGGCAGCTCATCAGCCCCGCCGAGTACGCGGCCCGCGTCGAGGGGCAGCTGACCGCCGTCTTCGACGCGGAGGCGAGCTGCGACCTGGACGGCGACGGCTTCACCGACCTCGTCGTGTCGACCGACCCGCCCTACGACGGCCAGGGACAGCCCCCCGTCCCCCTGCAGATCCTCTTCGGCTCCCCGGACGGCCTGACCCGCGCCGTCCCCCTCACCGTCCCCGGCCGCGCCCGCTACGGCAACGACTGGCCCGACCAGCCGGTGTGCGGCGACTTCGACGGCGACGGCGCCCAGGATCTCGTCCTGCACGCCACCGGCGGCCGGCTCAGCTACCTGCGCGGCCCGTTCACCCACCGGGGCGCCCCGCACGCCGCCGGCGCCCCGGTCCCGTCCCCGGGCGAGGTCCCGACCGGCCCGGCGGCCGACGTGAACCGCGACGGGTACGACGACCTGGTGGTCCGCGCCGCGGAGGGCACCGGCAAGGCGTCCGTGGTCCTCGGCGGCCCCGCCGGCCCGACCCGCACCGGGACCGTCCTGCCCGCGGGCATCGACGTCGCCCTGGGCCGCTTCGGCCGGGGCGCAGCCCTGGACGCGGCGGTGGGCGGCATGGGCGGGATGTCCCTGCGCTACGACCTCCCCACGCCCACCCACGCCACCCTGGCCTCCCCGGGCTCGATGCTCGACGCCGCCGACTTCGACGGCGACGGCCTGAGCGACCTCGTCTCCAGCGGCTCCCGGCTGCGCGTCTTCCGGGGCCGTGCGACGGGCCTGACCACGGCCGGCACGGTGACCGTCGAGCCGTCGGCCCACGGCACCAGCCGCGTCCTGACGACCGGCGACTTCGACGGCGACGGCCGGGCGGACCTGGTGGTGCGCACCTACCTCGGCGAGACGAAGGACACGATCGCCGTCTACCCCGGACAGCAGAAGGGCCTGGTGTCCACCAAGCCGTCGGTCACCTTCTCGACCTCGGAGTTCCTGGCCCGGTGAAACCGCACCGGCCGCAGGGCCGACGCACCGAACTCACATACAACCCTTACCCGCACTCGCAGGTCTCTTGATCACCGACAGGCGGCCCGGCGTTCTCGCGCGCGGCCGTCCGGCGCCCCACCGACCGCGGATGCCCGGCAGGCATCCCCGCATGCCGCAGGAGACCCCCGCATGCCCCAGCACCACCCCCTGCGCCTCGCCCTCGCGACGGCCACCGCAGCCGCACTGACGGGCGGACTGCTCACCCTGGCGACGGCGGCGCCGGCTTCGGCCGCGACCGGCCAATACGTGGCCGACTTCAACGGCGACGGCTACAAGGACGCCGTGGCAGCGGCCCCCGAGGCCACCGTCGGCGGCGCGGGGTGGGCTGGCTCGGTCGGCATCCTGTACGGCTCCTCCGGCGGCGTCGGCCGCACCGCGTCCGTGAGCCAGAACAGCACCGGCGTGCCCGGCACGGCCGAGGACGACGACTTCTTCGGCGAGGCCGTGGCGGTCGGCGACCTGAACAAGGACGGCTACGGCGACCTGGTCGTCGGCGCCCCGTACGAGCAGGTCGGCGACGACGTGGACGGCGGCTCGGTGGTCATCGTGTGGGGCTCGTCGACGGGCCTGAAGGGCGCGACCACCGTCAAGGACCCGGCCCCCACCAAGCACGACCGCTGGGGGCAGGCCCTCGCCGTCGGCGACTTCACCGGCGACGGCCGACCCGACCTCGCCGTCGGCGCCTCCGGCACCACCCAGTGGATCATCAAGGGCGGCTTCACCAAGGCCGGCGCGACGGGCGGGAAGATCTCGTACGCCACGTCCTGGACGGGCGGCGCGGGCGTCCTGCGCCTGGTCTCCGGCAAGGTCAACGCCGACGCGAGGGCCGACCTCGTCATCGGAGGCCATACCAAGATCGGCTCGGAGCGCTACCTCGACCACAACCACTTGTACTACGGAACGAGTTCGGCCCCGACGAGGAAGACCGAACTCCCCTACGGCACCAAGCAGACCATCGCCGACCTCGACAAGGACGGCTACGGCGACGTCGTCACCGGCTGGACGGAGACCGCGAGCGGGGGCGATCTGGAAGCGACGGGCCCGGCGGCCGTCTCGTACACCTCCTCCTCCGGTGTCGCCTCCGTCCTGCACCTCCCGTGGCCCGGTGTCCCGTCCGTCGGCGACATCAACGGCGACGGCCACCAGGACCTCGCACTCGGCGACCCCGAGGACTCCACCGACGCCACGGTCAGCGGCGCGGTGCGCCTGCTGTACGGCTCGGCGCAGGGCCTCCCCTCCGACGCCGTGACGCTCACCCAGAACAGCCCCGGAGTCCCGGGCACCGGCGAGAGGAACGACTTCTTCGGCGACGGCACCCTGCTCACCGACCTCAACAAGGACGGCAAGGCCGACCTGCTGGCCGGTGCGGACGGCGAGAACGCCTTCAACGGCCTCGTCACCCTGCTGAAAGGCTCCGCCTCCGGCATCACGACGTCCGGCGCGACAACGTTCGGCCCTAGCGCCTTCGGCATCTCCACCGCCTACGACCCGTCCCTGGGCCGCATCCTCGCCGGCTGACATCCGGCACCTGACACCCGATCCCGGTCGGGCAACCCGGCCCGGGACCGGGCCGGGTCCCAGCCACGTACGCAACGGGATCTGCAACGGGACGGGATCTCGGTGCTGACCCCGGTACGAGGCCGCGCCTCACCTGCCTCACGAATCTCCGGTTTCCCAACTCCCGTACAACCATTGCCCGTTCGCAGGGGTCTCCTGTTAGCCGTCCGGCCAGTGAACGCGGGGACGAATCCCCGTGAACCGGACGGACGCGCACCCATCATCTGCGGATGCCGGCCACGGCATCCCCCGCATGCCGCAGGAGAACACGCATGCACCAGCCTCTGCGACTCGCCCTCGCGACGGCCACCGCCGCCGCTCTGACGGGCGGTCTGCTCACGTTCTCGGCCGTCACCGCCACGGCCGCGGACTCCACCCTCGTCCCGCAGGCCGACTTCAACGGCGACGGGATCGGCGACGTGGCCTTCTCGGCCCCCGGCGCCTACGTGAACGGCAAGAAGAACGCCGGCCAGGTCGTCGCCCTCTACGGCTCCGCCTCCGGCGTGTCCTCCGCCAAGCGCTCCACCATCAGCCAGAACACCACCGGCGTACCCGGCACCGCCGAAACCGGCGACTTCTTCGGCAGCGACACCGCCTACGCCGACTTCAACGGCGACGGCTACGACGACCTCGCCGTCGGCGCCTGGGGCGAGGACGTCGGCAGTGACGCCGACGGCGGCGGCGTCACGATCCTGTGGGGCTCGGCCTCCGGCCTGACCGGCAAGGGCGCCACCGTCACCGACCCCGCCCCCACCTCGCACGACTACTGGGGCGAGAACCTCGCCGCCGGCGACTTCGACGGCGACGGCAAGGCCGACCTGGCCGTCAGCAGCTCCACCGCCACCATCCACGTGTTCAAGGGCGGCTTCACCACCTCCGGCACCGCCGGCGGTCGCTACACCATCAAGCCCGCCATCCAGGGCTCGGGCGGCGACGGCCCTCTCAATCTCGCGGCCGGCGACATCAACGGAGACCACCGCACCGACCTGGTGGTCGACGGCTACGAGACCCAGACCGACTGGGGCTGGAACCGCAACTACTACGTCCCCGGCACCTCCACCGGCCTCAGCATCGCCTCCGCCAAGGCCCTCAAGCCCGGCCTCATCACCGCCATCGGCGACATCAACGGCGACGGCTACGGCGACATCGTCAGCGGTGCCTACTGGAACACCACCACCTCGGACGGCACGACCATCCCGGACTCCGCCAAGGGCGGGAAGGTGTGGGTGACCTATGGCTCGTCCGGCGGCCCCGGCACGGTCACCGGCATCACCCAGGACACCGGCAACGTCCCCGGCACCTCGGAGACCAACGACTGGTTCGGCTACGAGCTCGACCTCGGCGACGTCAACGGCGACGGCTACCTCGACCTCGCGGTCGGCGTGGCCGGCGAGAACATCGGCAGCGCCGCCGACACCGGCGCGGTCACGATCCTCTACGGTACGGCGAACGGCCTGAACACCGCCTCCGGCGGCCAGTTCTTCGCCCAGTCCACCGCGGGCGTGCCCGGCACGGACGAGGACGACGACAAGTTCGGCCTCGACGTCAAGCTCGACGACGTCACCGGCGACGGCCGTTCCGACCTGATCGTCGGCTCCGCGGAGAACGCCAACGACGGCGCGGTGACCTACCTGCCCTCCGACGGCACGCGGATCACCACGACCGGCTCCCGCGCCGTCTCGCCCGGCACCGCGGGCGTCTCGACGACCGGCTCGCCGTTCTTCGGCTGCAACTTCGCCGACTGACCGGCCGTACGTACCTCACGCCCTTAGGGGTCCCGCCAGAGCCCCCGTAGGGGATGTCACAGGTCGGCCGCAATGCCGGGCCCGGAAGTCCGGGTCCGGCACACCGATCTCTTGGACCAGGTACGTTCGAAGGCGTGGCTGGATTCAGGAACGGACGCGGCGGCCGTAACCACGGCACCCCGCACACGCGACCGCAACAACCCCCGTACGGACAGCAGGCGCCGCAGGGACCGTCGTACGGCTACCCCCCGCCGCCCCAGCCGTACCCGGGACAGCAGGGGCAGCAGGGGCAGCAGGGGCAGCAGCCGTACGGCAACGGCGGCTACGGCGGGCACGGCGAGCCGGAGTACTTCGGCGACGGCGCCCCGCACGCGCCGCAGGGCGCCTACGACCCGTACGCGGCCAACAACCCGGGCCACACCCAGGCCTTCTCGATCGACGAGGCCTACCACCAGGGCGAGACCTACCGGGCGGGCTCGGCCCCGGCCCCGGGTCCCGTCGGCCCGCGCCTGCACTGGAAGGAACTCCTGCGGGGGATCGTCTTCTCCCCCAACCAGACGTTCCTGCAGATGCGCGACTACGCCATGTGGGGGCCCGCCCTCACGGTGACGTTCCTCTACGGTCTGCTCGCCGTCTTCGGCTTCGACGGCGCCCGCCAGGACGCGATCAGCGCGACCCTGTCGAACGCGGTCCCGATCGTCCTGATCACGGCCGTGGCCATGGCGCTGTCGGCCTTCGTCCTGGGCGTGGTCACCCACACGCTGGCCCGCCAGCTCGGCGGCGACGGCGCCTGGCAGCCCACGGTCGGCCTGTCGATGCTGATCATGTCCCTCACGGACGCCCCGCGCCTGGTCTTCGCCATGTTCTTCGGCGGCGACGCGACCTTCGTGCAGGCCCTCGGCTGGGCGACCTGGGTGGCCGCCGGCGCCCTGTTGACCATGATGGTCAGCCGCTCCCACGACCTCCCCTGGCCGAAGGCCCTGGGCGCGTCGTCGATCCAGCTGATCGCCCTGCTGTCGATCGTGAAGCTGGGCACGTTCTAGCGACGAGGACCCGGCGAAGCCGGACAGGGCCGTAGCACCGGCCGGGCGGGGACCGTGCAGGCCCCCCGGCCCGCCGGTGCTGGAAACCGAGCCGCCGGCGGCCCTCAGTCGCCGGTCTCCGCCTCCCAGCGCTCGGGTCCCCCACCCCGCCAGTCGATCCACGGCGCCTCGACGACCTCCGACGGGTCGATCTCCAGCCCGGCTCGGCGGAGGAACTCGGCGAGGTCGGCGAGGTTGTGGGCCAGCCCGAGGATCTCCCCGTCCACCCGGACACGCCGGCCCCCCGTGGGCGACGGCGGATGCACGATCACACGGATGGGCCCGGACATGCCTTCAGGATCGTCCCGGACGTACGCCCCCGCATCCCACTCCGACGCACCACTCGAATCGCTCATACGTTCGATTGAAACACCGCGCGGGCGCGACGTCGAACCGACCGGCACGCCCCAGGGCAGCGGACCCCTCCCGCCTCAGTCGGCTTCGGTGTTCACCTTCGGCGCCGCTCCCGACCTATGTACCGGAGGCAAGACACTCCACGGGAAGTTGATCCAGTCGTCGGTCCGCTTCCACACGTACTCGCACTTCACCAGCGAGTGCGGCTTCTCGTATATGACGGCGCTGCGCACCTCGGCGACGGCGTCGAGGCAGAAGTCGCGCACGAGCTTGAGCGTCTTGCCCGTGTCGGCGACGTCGTCACGACGGTTTTCCACGCAGGGAAGAAATCCGACTTTTGAGTGAGAGTGAATTATTTCAACGGCTCGCGGAAATCGAGTTTACTTACGTCTACCTCCCACGAGAGCTTAAAAACTTCCCGAAGTACTTTGTCAAGCACCTCGCCACACCCAGAGGATAGATAGTTTTGCCTCGTGGCATCGTTTGAGAACACCAACTCAAGCTTCTTACCGTCGAAGCGAGTCACTTCGGCATACTGGCTGAGGAGGATCCAGGCGAAGCGTCGCCGCTCTTTTACCGCCTCGAGAATTCTCGACCACAGCTCATCAAGCCCCTCCAGCTCCCCTGATGCCACACCGGTAACTTCTGGTTTCATGATTTCCGGCCATTCACCTGGGCGGCGCGTCGACCCTTTATGGTCAGCTGTTACCGATTGCAGATTTTCGCGTTGCTTGACGGATGCTGCAGCTGGATCTATAGACTCTCGGTCCACCAATTCGATCTGGCACTGCATTTTAAAGCCAACGCGAATTACATCCTCGAGAAGTTTGTCGATTCCTGCCGATCGATAGGTTCCCTTGGATGATGCATCCGCAAATTCGAGCTGCATCAGCTTACCGTCGAAGCGAACCATTTTGACTTTCTCACTTAGGATCAGCCAGGCGAAGCGTCGCCGCGCTTTGACTTCCATGAGAATTTTTGGCCATAGTTCGTCAACGGATGTAGGCCCTGGTGACGTCGCCTTCTGAGGGGGTTGCTTTGCTGTCGGCCACCCCCCAGGGCGGCGCGCCGTAGGAGTGGTCCCTTCCGGGGCCGCAGTTGACACAACAGCGTCGGCAGGCGGC